>NZ_ATLP01000089.1:0-336113 GCF_000416215.1 Pseudomonas sp. CF161 | reverse complement strand
CGGTATGGCCTTCGTACAATTTGCACAGCCCCAGGTCGTGGCCACCGACCGCCGCCAACTGGCGCCAGCGGCGCAGGGTGGCGCCCTGGCCGGGCAGGGGCAGGCGGTCCAGGCCGAGTTCAACCATCCGCCGCAACTGGCGGCCATGCTCTTCGGCGCTGGGTGCGCCGACGGGCAAGCCTTGCAGGTAACGCTCCAGGTCCATATCAGTCGTCATCCTCACGTTGCAGTTCGAAAAACAGCAGCGAGCGGCCGGTCACCGAATACTCGTGGCCGAACTGGAAGCGTTCCTGGCCGCGCACCGCCGGCTGGTTGGTGTCGATCATGCAGGTCCAGAACTCGCCCTGGGGCACTTCCGGCAGCCTGAAATTGACGATGTCGTGGTGCGAGTTGACCACCAGCAGCACCGTGGCATCGGCCCCCGGACGCAGGATCCCGGTTTCCTGGGCGCGACCGTCGAGCAGCATGCCCAGGCAGCGGCCATTGGCGTCCTGCCATTGCTCGGTGCTCATTTCATTGCCGTCCGGCGCTAGCCAGGTCACGTCCTTGACCCCGATGTCTTCGTTGTATTCGCCCACCAGGAAGCGCCCGCGGCGCAGGATCGGGTAGGCCATGCGCAGCTTGATCAGGCGCTTGACGAACTTGAGCAGCGACTTGCCGTCGTCATCCAGTTCCCAGTTGATCCAGCCGATCTCGCTGTCCTGGCAGTAGGCATTGTTGTTGCCGTGCTGGGTGCGGGCGAACTCGTCGCCGGCCACCAGCATCGGCGTGCCCTGGGCCAGCAGCAGGGTGGCGAAGAAGTTGCGCATCTGGCGCAGGCGCAGGGCATTGATTTGCGGGTCGTCGCTGGGGCCTTCGACGCCGTGGTTCCAGGACAGGTTGTTGTTGCTGCCGTCCTGGTTGTTTTCGTCGTTGGCCTCGTTGTGCTTGTCGTTGTAGGACACCAGGTCATGCAGGGTGAAACCGTCGTGGGCGGTGATGAAGTTGACCGAGGCGTACGGCCGGCGCCCGCGCTGGTTGAACATCTCGCCGGAGGCGGTCATGCGCCCGGCAAAGTCCGCCAACTGGCCGTCGTCGCCTTTCCAGAAGGCGCGCACGGTGTCGCGGAACTTGTCATTCCATTCGACCCAGCCCGGCGGGAAGCCGCCGACCTGATAGCCGCCGGGCCCGCAGTCCCAGGGTTCGGCGATCATTTTCACCTGGCGCAGCACCGGGTCCTGGCGGCAGGCCACGAGGAAGCTGTGGCGTTCGTCGAAGCCATCGTGGTAGCGGCCGAGGATGGTTGCCAGGTCGAAGCGGAAGCCATCGACGTGCATTTCCGTGGCCCAGTAGCGCAGCGAGTCGGTGACCATCTGCAACACGCAGGGGTGGCTCAGGTCCAGGGTGTTGCCGGTCCCGGAATCGTTGATGTAGAAGCGCTTGTCGTCGGGCATCAGGCGGTAGTAGGAGGCGTTGTCGATGCCGCGCATGGACAGGGTCGGGCCTTGTTCGTTGCCCTCGGCGGTGTGGTTGTAGACCACGTCCAGGATCACTTCCAGGTTGGCCTCGTGCAGGTGCGCGACCATCTCCTTGAACTCGGCGATCTTGCCGCTGGCCAGGTAGCGTGGGTCGGGGGCGAAGAAGGCGATGCTGTTGTAGCCCCAGTAGTTGGTCATGCCCTTGTGCAGCAGGTGCTGGTCATTGACGAAGGCATGGATCGGCAGCAGTTCCACCGACGACACCCCGAGCTTGCGGATGTGCTCCAGCACGTCGTCCACCATCAACCCGGCGAAGGTGCCACGCACATTCTCGGGGACGGCGGGGTGACGCATGGTGAAGCCGCGCACGTGGGTCTCGTAGATGATGGTCTTGTCCCAGGGCACGCTGACCCGCTGGTCGTGGCCCCAGGTGTGGGCCGGGTCGATAACCTTGCTCTTGGGCACGAAGGGTGCGCTGTCCCGTTCATCGAAGCTGAGGTCGGCGTCGGGGTGGCCGATGGTGTAGCCGAACAGCGCTTCAGACCACTTCAACTCGCCCACCAGTTGCTTGGCGTAGGGGTCGATCAGCAGTTTGTTGTGGTTGAAGCGGTGGCCGTTGGCCGGGTCGTAGGGGCCGTAGACCCGGTAGCCGTAGATCAGCCCCGGATGGGCGTCCGGCAGGTAGCCGTGGTAGATCTCGTCGGTGTATTCCGGCAGCTCGATGCGTTCGAGTTCGACTTCACCGGTGGCGTCGAACAGGCACAGTTCAACCTTGGTGGCATTCGCCGAAAACAGCGCAAAGTTGACACCCAGGCCGTCCCAGGTCGCACCGAGCGGAAAGGGCAGGCCTTCGCGAATGCGCGAAGCTTCGGCTTCTGGCTGGGGCGCGGCGGTTTTTTTTGGCGTGCTCATAGGTGCTCCTGCAAAGGGGTTTCAAAACGGGCTGAGGGTTTTTCCGGGCAAACGAATCCCCTGTGGCGCTCAGGCACGCCACGCATTCAATGCATTAAAAAAGGCCGGGCCCGGATTCGCATCCGGGCGCCGGGACCGGACGTCAGCTGGCCGGTGGTTTGCGGGGGGCGCGGGGTTTCTTCGGCGCCACGGCTTTTTCGCCGGGCGGGACCACCACCGTGCTGGCGGCTGCCGGCTTGGCCTTGGCCTTGGCGGCAGGTTTTGCTGCGGGCTTGGCCGCCGGCTTGGCTTTGCTGGCCTTGGGTGGCGTGCTCGGGGCCAGGGCCTCCGCTTCGGCCAGCTTGCGCGCCATCTCCCAGTGACGGGCTTCCTGGCCCTCGGGCTGGCCTTCGGATTCCCAGATTTGATAGGCAAATTCGCGAATGCGTTTATCGTCGGTGCTCATCGCAATGCTCCTGAAACTGACTCAAGTTTGGATGAAGAGGTTGACCGGGAAATCCCGCAGTGCGGAACTGATTAGCAGGTCCTTGTGGTGTGTGACTGCACCCGTTGAAAAAAGTCCCTTCAGGTTTTGTTGTGGAGCGGCGAACGGTAGATGCACCTTCGTATCGCCCCAATCCAGCGCGTGGATTCTGGGTGTTGCGCTGCTATCCAGCAGCGTGGCGGCCAGCCTTGGCACCAGGATCAGCGCCCATTGCCCGTGCAGTTCCCGGGCAAAGGCCAGCACCTGCTCGGCATGCTCGCCGCTGACCTGCAGCGGCTGGTAACGACCCCGGCGAAACAGCTCCGGGTACTGCGCACGACGTTGCAGGACCTGGGCGATCAAGGCCTGTTTGATCTGCCCGTTGCGCCATTGCTGCAGCAGGTGTTCCGGTTCGGCGGCGGCCCGCAGCGCCTGTTGCCGGGCGCTGAAATCCACGGGCCGACGGTTGTCCGGATCCACCAGGCTGAAGTCCCAGAACTCATCGCCCTGATACAGATCGGGCACTCCCGGTACGCTCATGCGCAGCAAGGATTGAGCCAGGCTGTTGAGGGCGCCGGCCGGGGCGATGGCATGGGCCGCGTGGCAGATCGCCGTGCGCAGCGCCAGGCCTTCGGGCGCCAGCAGCAGGGTCCGCAGAAACTCGCCCATGGCCTGTTCGTAACCTTCGTTGGCGGCGGCCCAGCTGCTTTGCAGCTTGGCTTCGCGCAGGGCTTTTTCCTGCCATTGCCACAGGCGCTCGGCGTAGCGTTCAAGCCCGGCCTGATCGTCCGCGCGCAACTCCAGCGGCCAACTGCCGAGCAGGGCCTGGTACAGAATCAACTCGTCGCCGGCCGAGGGGGCTGCCGGGTCGCGGCACAAGGCCTGGGCCAGGCGGCGCCACTGTTCGACCTGTTCGACGTACCACGGCGCGCGCTCGCTGAGCACCGCCAGGCGGGCGCGGCTGTCTTCACCGCGTTTGTGGTCGTGGGTGGCAGTGGCCAGGAGGTTGTCGGGGAAGTCCCGCAGGCGCTCCGCGCATTGGCGATGGAACTCGGCCGCGGGGGCACTGAACTGTTCGGTGCTGAACCCCACGTCATTGCGCGACAGCAGCACCGCCGAGCGATAGAACGCGGTGTCTTCCACGGCCTTGGCCGCTGCCGGCGAGGTCAATTGCTGAAAGCGCACGCAGGCATGCTTGAGCAGTTTGCGCGAGCGCCCGGGGGGCAGCTGGCGCCAGCCCTGGCCACCAAGCCAGCGCTCCAGGTAGTCGAGTACCGGCCAGTCGGCTTCGCCCAGGGAGCTTTTGGCGCCGTCCAGGGCCTGCTGGAAAAACCCCTGGTCCTGGGCCGAGCGCCCGCAGGCGCTGATATAGGTGCGGTACACCGGGAAGTGCACGATCAGCTCCTGCAACGCCCGGCGAATGGCGCCTAGGGTCAGGTCGCGGCTCATCACGTCCTGCCGCGCCACTTGCAGCAGGGCCTGGGCCACGCTCTCAAAATCCCCGGCCAGGGAGCCGTTGAGGATCTGCTGGCGCGCCAGCCGTGCCTCGTCGATAAAGGCCGCCGGGCGCTCGCTGTGCCGGCTCCAGAGCTCGGCCAGCGGCGCCTGGCCCCGGGGGTCGTGTTGCAGCAGCGAGACCTGGTTCATGAACTCGTAACCGGTGCTGCCGTCGACCTTCCAGTCGCGGTGCAGGGTTTCGCCTTCGCCAAGGATCTTTTCCACGTAGATCGGCAAGTGCCGCCCCGGGCTCAGGGCATCGACCCGGCGCCGCAGCTTGCGGCAGTAGCCGCGGGGGTCGGCCAGGCCGTCGATATGGTCGATGCGCAGGCCGTCCACCAGGCCCTGGCTGATCAGCTCGAAGATCTTGGCGTGGGTGGCTTCGAACACGGCGGGGCGCTCGACCCGCAAGCCCCCCAGTTCGTTGACGTCGAAGAAGCGCCGCCAGTTGATGTCGTCGGCCGCCGTGCGCCAGCTGGCCAGGCGATAGCTTTGCTGTTCCAGCAGTGCGTGCAAGCGGGCAAAACCCTCGGTCTGGCGGGCGTCGTACAGCGCCAGGGTACGCTCGACGGCCTGGTGGATGGCCGGGTCCGCCAGCCGTTCGCGCAGCGCCTGTTGCAAGGGTTGCGCCCGGGCGTGGGCGTCGGGCTGGTAGCGCAGGGTGCTGAACTGATCGGCCAGGGCCTTGAGCGCCTCGGCCTGCCGGGCACTCAAATGGGCGTCGGGCTTGAGCAGTTCGCCGTAGTCGCTGGGGCAGATCGGGAAGCGATGATCGTAGTGCTGGGCGTGGAACTCACCCTGCTCGGCGTCCAGTTGCAGCACCAGGCTGCCTTCCTGCAAGACCGTGCCGTAGTCGTTGCCCAGGAACGGCAGCAGCAGTTGCCCCTCCATCAGGGGATCGGGGGAGTGCCACTGAATATCGAAGAACTCGCCGTAGGGACTCAGGCGCCCCCATTGCAGCAGGTCCAGCCACCAGGGGTTATCGGCACCGCCGACCGCCATGTGGTTGGACACGATGTCCAGAATCAGGCCCATGCCGTGTTGCCGCAGGCTGGCCACCAGGCGCTTGAGGGCCGCCTCGCCGCCCAGTTCGGGGTTGACCCGAGTCGGATCGACCACGTCATAGCCGTGCATCGAGCCGGCCCGGGCGCACAGCAGCGGCGAGGCATAGACGTGGCTGATGCCCAGTTCGGCGAAGTACGGCACCAGCGGCACCGCGTCGTCCAGGGTGAAGCCTTTATGAAACTGCAGGCGCAGGCTGGCCCGCAGCAGGGGTTCGAACGCTGGGCTCATTGGTCACGCTCGACAGCCTGTTGCCGGGCGCAGGCCAGCAGTTCCAGGCGCCGCGCGGCATCCGGGTCGTCCAGCAGCTCACGGGCCGGGCGCGCCAGGCGCCGGCGCCAATTGGGGTGGCTGTCGGTGGTGCCGGGCAGGTTGGGTTGCTCGTCGACACCCAGGGCATCCTCCAGCGGCAACAGCACCAGGGGCGCGCGGGTGTGGCCCAGAAAACGCACGCTGGCGTCCACCACTTCATCGGCTTCGTGGGCCTGTTCGCGAAAGTTCTGCGGGTCCTGGCTTAGGGCGTGGCGCAGGCCGTTGCGCTCGTGCTGGCGGTGCTCGCGCCAGTGGGTGGCGCCGTTTTCATCCACCAGGCCCAGGCGCAGGTTCCAGTCGATATCGCGGCCCTGCCACCAGCCATTGAGGGTGGGCAGGTCATGGGTGCTGGTGGTGGCCAGGGCGTTGTCGGGCCAGTCGAGGATGGGTCTGAAATGGCAGCCGTGGTCCTGCTCGAACAGCAGCACCCGCATGCCGAGAATCGAGCGCGCCGCGAGCTTTTCCCGCAGGCCGTCGGCCACCGTGCCCAGGTCTTCGCCGAGGACGATGGCCTGGTGCCGATGGGATTCCAGGGTCAGCAGGCGCAGCAGGTCATCCACCGGGTAATACAGGTAGGCACCGTCGCTTGGCGGCGAGCCCAGTGGGATCACCCACAGCCGTTGCAGGCCCATCACATGGTCGATGCGCAAGCCGCCGGCATGGGCGAAGTTGGCCCGGAGCATTTCGATAAAGGCGTGGTAGCCGTTGCGCACCAGGCCTTCGGGGGAGAACGCCGAGATGCCCCAGCCCTGGCCCTGGCGGTTGAGGATGTCGGGGGGCGCGCCCACGGTCAGTTCTGCCAGCAATTCGTCCTGACGACTCCAGGCCTGGCTGCCGCCGCCGTCGGCACCCACCGCCAGGTCGGCTATCAGGCCGATGCCCATGCCGCTGCTGCGGGCCGCACTCTGGGCGCGGGCCAGGCCACGGTCGATGAGCCATTGGCAGAAGGCGTAGAAGCCGATTTCCCCGGCGTTTTCTTCGGCAAAGCGTGCCAGTTCCGGGCTGCGCGGGTTGCGCCAGGCGTCGGGCCAGTGGCGCCAATCGAGGCTTTCGCCGCGGGCGCTGCGTTCGGCTTGCAGGGCTTCGAAGCGGCAGTGGTTTTCCAGGGCTTCGCCGCTGGCGTGGCGGAAACTGGCGAAGTCCTCGTGCAACGGGTGCTGGCCGCTGCCAAAGCCCCGGTACAGCTCGCGCAGCAGGGTCTGTTTGGTTTGCGCTGCCAGCGGCCAGTCGATCAGGGGTTGTTGTTCCAGCTGGTGCAGGGTCGCGCCGAGGCCGCAGGCGTCGATCGCGCTCTGCCAGGCGTGCTCGCCGAGAATGCTCGCCGGCGCGCAATACAGGCTGTTGAGAAACAGGCGGCTGGAGGGTGAGTAGGGGCTGTAGCGGCTGCTGTCGCTGCTGAACATGGCGTGCAGCGGGCTGATGGCCAGGGCATCGGCGCCGCGCTCGCCGGCGACCCGGGCCAGCTCCTCAAGGGTCTGGGTATCGCCGAAGCCGCCATCTCCGGCGCGGCGCAACGAGTACAGCTGGACACTCAGGCCCCAGGCCCGGGGCGTTGGCTGGTCCACGGCATCGGCCACGCTGTGGCAATGCTCGGGCGCCACGGCCAGGGTGAAGTGCTGGTCGTCGATGCTCACGGCCTGATAACCCACCGGCACCAGCCCGGGCAACACGGCGTCGGCGTCGAGTTTGAGGTTGAGGATCGAACCGTCTTCGAGGTGAATTTCACAGGGGCTGTGGGGCGCAAAATAGTGCGCCAGGTCCAGGCCCTGGCCGGCATCTACGGTCAACAGTGGCGGCAGGTGCCGGGTCTGTTGCACCGCTTGCAGTTGCAGCAGGCTTTGTTCGATGTGTTCATCGGTGTCGGCGGGGTGGCCGAGGCCTTTGAGCACGGCGCGCAGTACGCGCGGTTCGACCCGCTGCGGCCGGCCGTTGGCGTCGATCCAGTCGACGGCCAGGCCAGCTCGGCTGGCCAGTATTTCCAGGTGCGCATCGCTCATGGACGCTCTCCATCAAGGGGTGCGGAAGGGGGTACGGCGGTCAGGCTGACCCGCGCGCTGTAGCCGCCGAGGCGACCGGGGTGCATCGAGGTCGGGTCCTGGGCCGGGTAGTGCAACAGTGGCCGGGCATCGTCGAGCGGGGGCAGGGCCACGCTGTCGGCGCCGAGGTTGAGATCGATGCGCAGCAGGCTGCCGTCGCCCAGGCGCCAGCGGGCACTGACCGCGCCGTCGGCCAGGACTTCCGCGCCCAGGGCCAGGGCCCCCGGCAGGCGCGGGATGATGTACTGGTGACGCAGGCTCAGCAGGTGCTGGTACAGGGCGCGGGTGGCCGCTCCCTGCTCCGGGCTGGGTTGGGGTCTTGAGGCGTGGAAGGTGGACGGCGCGTTGGGGTCGGGGATCCGCTCCCGTTGCTGCGGATCGGTGAACACGCTGAAGTCGGCGAATTCATTGCGCCGGCCTTCACGCACGGCGTCGGCCAATTCGCCATGGTGGCTGGTGAAAAACAGGAACGGCTCGGCCGCCGCGTATTCGTCGCCCATGAACAACAGCGGGATCATCGGCGACAGCAGCAGCAACACCGTGGCCGCCTCCAGGGCCTGGGGCGGCGCCAGGCGGTTCAGGCGTTCGCCAAAGGCGCGGTTGCCGACCTGATCGTGATTCTGCAGAAACAGCACAAAGGCACTGGGTGGCAGATGGCCGCTGGGTTCGCCACGAGCATTGCCGTGGCGGGTGCGATGGCCCTGGTAGACAAACCCCTGGCTCAGGCAGCGCGCCAGCTTGGCCGTGGGTTGCTCGGCGAAGTCGGCGTAATAGGCATCGGTTTCACCGGTCAGCAGCACGTGCAGGGCGTTGTGCCCGTCATCGTTCCACTGCGCATCGAAACCCTGTTCGAGAAGGCTGGCCTGGTTGAACTCGTTTTCCAGGGTGAGCCACACCTGCCGTCCCGGGGCGACCTGGCTGCGCACGCGGCGCGCCAGTTCCTGGAGAAAGTCCGGGTTGTCGATGGCGTGCACCGCGTCCAGGCGCAGGCCGTCGAAGCGGTATTCGAGCAGCCACATCAGGGCATTGTCGATAAAGAAGTCGCGCACCTCGCGGCGGCGGAAGTCGATGGCGGCGCCCCATGGGGTGTGTTTGTCTTCGCGAAAGAAGCGCTTGGCGTAGTGGTGCAGGTAGTTGCCGTCGGGGCCGAAGTGGTTGTAGACCACGTCGAGGATCACCGCCAGGCCCAGGCCGTGGGCGCTGTCGATCAGGAGCTTGAGGTCCTGGGGCGAACCATAGGAGGCTTGCGGCGCATAGGGCAGGACCCCGTCGTAGCCCCAGTTGCGGCTCCCCGGGAACTGCGCCAGCGGCATCAGCTCGATGGCGGTGATGCCCAACCGCGCCAACGCCGGCAGTTGTTCTGCCACCGCGCGATAGCCACCGAGCACCCCCACGTGCAGCTCGTAAATCACCGCCTGGTGCCAGGGCCGGCCCTGCCAGAGCGGGTGTTGCCACTCGTAGGCGCGGGGGGCGACCACCACGCTCGGCGAGCCGATGTCGCCGGCCTGGAAGCGGGAGGCCGGGTCAGGCACCTCCAGTTCGCCATCGATCTTGAACCGATAGTGGCTGCCGGCCGGGCAGCGGGCCTGCAGCACGTACCAGCCCTCGGCCTGGGGCTGCATGGGCAGGGAGCGCCCATCTTGCAATTCAACCTTTACTTCATGTGCATCGGGCGCCCACAAGGCGAAGCGGGTATGTTCCGCATCCAGCATGATCGCGCCGTGGGGCCAGGTTTCCAGAGTCCTTGACGGCATCCATGTGGCCTCTTACTTGTGCATCGATTTACCCAGCGCCTTGGCAACCAGTTGTTCGTAGAGTTCGGCGTAGGGTTCGACCGCCTTGCACCAGTTGAAGGGCGCGGCCATGGCCCGGCAGCGCATGGCATTGAGCAGCTCGGGGTAGGCAAACACCTTGAATGCCCGTTGCAGGGCTTCTTC
The DNA here is from genome assembly GCF_000416215.1 of Pseudomonas sp. CF161. Taxonomy (NCBI): domain Bacteria; kingdom Pseudomonadati; phylum Pseudomonadota; class Gammaproteobacteria; order Pseudomonadales; family Pseudomonadaceae; genus Pseudomonas; species Pseudomonas sp. CF161. The sequence continues at coordinate 326,437 of NZ_ATLP01000089.1, read as the reverse complement.
GTAGCTGGGCACGGTGGACTCGTCGAACAGGAACCCGGTCACGCCGTTTTCGATGGTGTCGGCCAGGCCCCCGGTGTTGCGTGCCACCGGCAGGGAGCCGAAGCGCTGGGCGTACATCTGGCTCAGGCCGCAAGGTTCGTAGCGCGACGGCATCAGCAGGAAATCGCTGCCGGCGAACATGCGTCGGGCGTCGGTTTCGTTAAAGCCGATATGCACCCCGATCTGCCCTGGAAAACGCTGGGCCAGGGCGCGCATGGCCTGTTCTTCTTCCGGCTCGCCACGTCCGATGATGGCGATCTGGCCACCGGACTTGACGATAAACTCGGCCACGCCCTCGGTGAGGTCCAGGCCCTTTTGGTAGACCAGGCGCGAGACCACGGCGAACAGCGGGCCCGACGAAGGGTCGAGGCCGAACATCTGCCGGACATGGTCGGCGTTGACCGCCTTGCCGTCCCAGTCGCCAATCCCGAATGGGCGGAACAGGTGCGGATCGCTGGTGGAATCCCAGCTTTCATCGATGCCGTTGGGGATACCGCTGAGCAGGCCCTGCTGGGTCTTGCTGGCCAAAAAGCCGTCCAGCCCGCAGCCGAAGGCCGGGGTGGTGATTTCCTGGGCGTAGGTGGCGCTGACCGTGGTGATGTGGCTGGAGTAGGCCATGCCGGCCTTGAGGAACGACAGCTTGCCGTAGAACTCCATGCCTTCCTGTTGCAGGGCATGTTCGGGAATCCCCAGCTCCGGGCAGCAGGCCAGGCTGACCACGCCCTGATACGCCAGGTTATGGATGGTGAACAGGGTCGGGGTGCGTTGGCCGCGCCAGTGCATATAGGCCGGGGCCAGGCCGGCGGGCCAGTCGTGGGCGTGCACCAGATCGGGGCACCAGTGGATCTGTGCCAGGTTGGCAGCGATATCGGCGGCGGCCAGCCCCAGGCGGGCGAAACGAATGTGGTTGTCCGGCCAGTCGCGGCCGTTGTTGGCGCCGTAAGGCGTGCCTTCGCGCTCATAGAGCTCGGGGCAGATCAGCACGTAGATGACCAGGCCGTCGGGCATGTCCATGCGCCCGATCTTGCAGGCCGGCAAGGCCGCGTGGCCGCCCAGCTCACCGATGATATGGATCGGGTTTTCGCTGTGCAGCACCTGCGGGTAGCCGGGAATCAGGACCCGGACATCGTGCAGGTGGGACATGGCCCGGGGGAGTGCCGCCGAGACGTCGCCCAGGCCGCCGGTTTTCACCAGGTCGGCGATTTCCGAGGTCACGAACAGGACTTTCTTGCGGTTGGGATTGATCCGATGAATCGGCGAAACCGTTTTGCCACCCGGAGCGAGCATGGACTTGTTGGCCGCTTCACTGGCCTGAGGCTGAGGTTGTTCTCCCTGGGTTTCCAATACGGCACTGATCATGTGTCTCTCCCATTTTATTGATCTGGTCCTGGTCTCATACCTGCACTGGCGCCGGTTCGCTGCCTGAATTGGGCCTGGAGCCGGGCGCACAAGCGCTACGCAATGAAGAGCCAAGGCAGCCCATTGCGTCGAAGCAAAAAGGGTGAAAGGGGCATTGCAAGGATTGCACCAGTCGCTATGGCCCCACCTTTAAGCTGACCCAAGGGCTACAGCAAAAGTTTCGACTATTTTTCAGTAAGAGTGACTGTTCGGTCACTTTGTGAAAACCAGTCTAGGACAGAACCTAGAGCCTGGCAGGCGCGATCGGGGAATAAGTTCGACCAGCGGCGACAGCGGGCGCAAATAACCCGACGAAAGGTAGGGGTTGCACTGCGGGGGGGCGGACACATGCGGCCCGTGGCGCGAAAAAGCACCGCCAGGGGCGAGGTCGCGGTGCGTGCGCAAACCGCCGCGCACGAAAGCGGTGCGCGGTTCTGGCGTGGCGCCGGGCGCTCTAGTTGAGCGGGCGCAATGCCTGGCCGGCGTGCCAGGCCAGCAGGTCCTCGATCATCTGCCCATAAAACTGGCGGTAGTTGTTGCGGCTGACGTAGCCAAGATGGGGCGTGGCCAGCACCGTGGGCAGGTGGCGCAGGGGATGATCGGCAGGCAGTGGCTCCGGATCGAACACATCCAGCGCCGCGCCACCCAGGCGGCCCTGTTGCAGGGCAGCGATCAGCGCCGCCTCATCGACGATCGGCCCGCGCGCGGTGTTCACCAGCAGCGCCGCAGGTTTCATCCAGCCCAGGGCCTGGGCGTCCACCAGGCCACGGCTGCGCTCGCTGAGCACCAGGTGCACCGAGAGCACATCGGCCTGTTCGAACAGTTGCTGTTTGCTGACCAGGGTCACCCCGACCTCGGCGGCGCGCTCCGGGGTCAGGTTCTGGCTCCAGGCGATCACGCGCATGCCGAACACCTGGCCGAACTGCGCCACCCGCTGGCCGATGCTGCCCAGGCCGAGAATGCCCAGGGTCTTGCCATGCAGGTCGCCGCCCAGGCCTTGCTGCCAGCCGCCGTTGCGCAGGGAGGTGGCTTCGGCCAGCAGGTTGCGGGTGTGGGCCATGATCAGGGCCCAGGTCAGTTCGGGGGCGGCGTGCTTGTAGCTGTCGGTGCCGCACACCTGGATCCCCAGGCTGCTGGCCGCCGCGAGGTCGATGGCGGCATTGCGCATGCCGCCGGTCAGCAGCAGCTTGAGGCGCGGCAGGCTGCGCAACAGGGCCGCGTCGAAGCGGGTGCGCTCGCGCATCACGCAGATCACCTCGAAACCGGCCAGGCGCTGGCTCAAGGTCGCGGTGTCGGCCGGGTAGTCATGGACAAAGGTGACCTCGCCAATGCCTTGCACTGGCGACCAGTCCACCACGTCTCGGGCGACCTGTTGCCAGTCATCGATTACCGCAATCTTCAGGGTCATGGGGCGGCTCCTGGGGCTGGGGAAACTGCACGCTCAACCGGGTTGTTGCACGTCTGGGCAGGCAGGGCGTAGCGGATGGCAGAGGATCTTGGCGCAAATCCGCTGCGAATTCCACGCCCCCGGAGGGCAAGGATTCAGTCGGTAATGCCCAGGGTCAGCAAGGCCAGCACGGCATAACGTGCGCCCTTGGCCAGGGTCACGATCAGCAGGAAACGCTTGAGCGGCTCACCCATGACCCCGGCCACCAGGGTCAGAGGGTCACCGATGATGGGCACCCAGCTCAGCAGCAGCGACCAGTGCCCGTAGCGCTGGTAATGCACGCGGGCGCGCTCCAGGTGGCGGGGGCTGACCGGGAACCAGCGCCGGCCCTTGAAGCGTTCGAGGCGCCGCCCCAGCCACCAGTTGAGCAGCGAGCCGAGGACATTGCCCAGGGTCGCGCTGAGCAACAGCAGCCACAGCGCGTAGTGCGGGTTGAGCAGCAGGCCGACCAGCAGCGCTTCCGATTGCAGGGGCAGCAGGGTGGCGGCGCCGAACGCCGCGAGAAACAGCCCGAGGTAGCCGAGGATCAATGGGCCGGGTAGTCCGCGACCACGACGTCCTGGCCGTCTTTGGTCAGGCCGATGACCTGGTAGGCGTCGGCGGGCATGCCGTCCATCTCCATGCCGGGCGAACCCATGGGCATGCCCGGGGCGGCGATGCCCAGCAGGTCGCTGCGGTTGCGCAGGGCCAGGACCTGCTCGGCCGGGACGTGGCCTTCGACGAATTTGCCGTCGATCACCGCGGTGTGGCAGGAGGCCAGGCGTGGTGCCACGCCGAGGCGCTGCTTGACCGCGCTCATGTTGCTTTCAACGTGGTCCTCGACCTTGAAGCCGTTGGCTTCCAGGTGCTTGATCCATGCCTTGCAGCAACCGCAGTTGGCGTCGCGGTGCACTTCAATCGGGATGGGCGCGGCGGCCTGGGCCAGGGACGTGACAAACAGGGCCGAGAGGGCGGCCAGGCGCAGGGTGTTTTTCATGACAGGTCTCGTGATCAATGGAGGTCCGGGGGGCGGTGCATTTTGAGCTTTTTTCGAGGCGTCGCCGGGCACTTGTGTTGCAAGGTTATACAAACAACAGCACGCCTCTTAGCCGCCGCCTGTGCCAGCGGCTACGGGTATTGGGGGGGGAGGTTACACCGTGGTTGCTGACAGCCCACTGAGGGCGACATTACAGATTTGTCAGCAAGGGGGGATTTCCAGCTTGTGCTTGAGGTTATCCAAAGCCCGGTTCGACTGTTCCACCAGGCGCGAGTGGATGCCGCCCAGGTTGAGGTCGGAGGTGTAGTGCAGGGTGCGCTTGAACAGGGTCGCGTTGCCCCGGGTCTGCAGTTGGTAATGCAAGGTGCCGTCCACGGCGATGGAGCTGAACACCGCCTTGAATTCCCGGGGCGGGAGGGCGGTGATCACCCGGCAATTGAGGTGCACTTGCACCCCCAGCAGGTCGATGACTCCGGTAAAGCGCTGGCCCAGGGGCAGGGAGCCCGGATGGTTGGTGCTGGCGCTGAGGGCCGTGGGGTGCCATTCGTGCCAGCGCTCGGGCTGGGTCACGTAGTCATAAACCTGGTCGATGCCTGCTTTTATATAGAGCTCATTGATGATGTGCTCGTCCAGCAGATGCGATTGGCGCTGTCCCATGCTGCACCTCCTTGTGACCGGAGCTGCAAATATAGCTGCACTGGCGCGCCACGCACGCCCGTGCAGCCGACCGTTCAGCGGACTTTGAAGCGCGCCATCAGGGCGCTGACCCGGTTGTTGGCCTGCAGCAGGCTCTGAGTGTTGCTGGCGCTGGCCTGGCCGCTGTCGACCAGTTGCTCGACCATGTGCCTGATGCTGACCATGCTGCGGTTGATCTCTTCGGTCACCGCGCTTTGTTGTTCGGCAGCGGTGGCGATCTGGGTACTGAGGCTGTTGATCTGGTTGACCGAGCCGGCCATTTCATCCAGCCCGGAGTTGACCCGGGCCGTGGCGTCCGCCGCCGACTGGCAGCTGGCCTGGGTGTTTTCCATGGCGCTGACCGACGAGCTGACGCCCAGGGTCAGGCGGTTGAGCATCTCGTTGATCTCCGAGGTGCTGGCCTGGGTGCGGGCGGCGAGGGCGCGCACTTCGTCGGCCACCACCGCAAAACCACGGCCTTGCTCGCCGGCCCGGGCGGCTTCGATGGCGGCGTTCAGCGCCAGCAGGTTGGTCTGCCCGGCAATGGCGCCGATCACCCCGAGGATCTCGGTGATGCGCTGGGCATCCTGCTGCATGGCTTCGACCTTGTGGGTGGCGCTGGCCACCTCGTCGATCAGCGCCACCACGCTGCTCGACGCTTCGCCGACCACCACCCGCGAGCGTTCGGCGTGTTCGTTGGCGCGCTGGGTAAAGGCCGCGGTCTGTGCGGCATTGGCCGCGACGCTGTCGGCGGTGGCGCTCATTTCGGTGATGGCGGTGACGGTCTGGTCGGTTTCCGAGGCATGCCGCGCGAGGATCTGCGTGGTCTGGGTCGAGGTCCGTTGCAATTGCTCCAGGCTGTTGGCCATGGCCCCGGTGGCCTCGGTCACCTCACCGATCATGTTCTGCAGGTAGACGATAAAGCGATTGACCGAATGGCCGATGGCCCCCAGTTCGTCTTCGGCGCGAATGGTGATGCGCCGCGTCAGGTCGGCATCGCCGGTGGACAGCGCGTCGATATTGGCCTTGAGCGCCTTCATCCGCTGCACCAGCTGGCGGATCGCATACACCTGCAACAGCACCAGCAGCACGATCATCGGGATCTGCAACAGGCTCAGGGTGCTCAGCACGTCGTCACGCTGGGCAGTGATCAACTCGGTCGGCAGGGCGCTGGCCAGGAACCACGGGGAGCCCTCGATCGGGCGCATGAAGAAGGTGCTGGCGACCCCGGCGTTGTCGAACTCGACCCGTTGCAACGAGGTATCGCGGCGCTCCAGCCCGGCCTTGACCTGGGCGGCGAACGGCGAGCTGGCGACCAGTTCGCTGATGTTCTTGAGCACGATCTGGCCGTTGATGCGCGAGCTGTTGCTGATGATCTTGCCGTCGGCCTCGACGATCAGCATCTCGGCCTTGAGGTCCTGTTCCTTGCGCGCCACCAGGTCGTTGAAGAAGCCCAGGGTCACGTCGATGGTCGCCACGCCGTAGGGCACGCCGTCCCGGGTAATGGCCATGGCGCAGTTGGTGCGCGGCTCGGCGCTGGCGTCATCCTTGTAGGCGGCGGCCCAGGCACATTGCCCACGCGGGGTCTGCATGCCGCCCTTGTACCAGGACTGGTCGTAATAGTTGGGCGCCGGGTCGCTGTTCCAGAAGGTATTGACCGTGAGCTTGCCGGAGGCATCGCGGTGCCAGAAGGTGCTGTGCTTGTTGCGCCCCGGGGTGCGCTGGCCGGGCAGGGGCCAGATGCCGCCGCCAAACACTTTCAGCTCGCCGTACTGGTCCACCAGGCCCGGCAGGACCTTGTCGATGGTGTCGCTGTCGAGCAGGGGAATGGTCTGGGTGATGGTGCGTTGCTGGGCCTGGACCTTGTTCAGTTCGCCTTGGATCTGCTGGGCCACTTCGGCAATGCGGTTGAGGGCCACCTGTTCTTCGGTGTGGCGCAATTTGGGCGCTACCAACTGGCTGATGCCGACGACTGTCAGCACAAACATCAGCAGGATGAACAGGACCAGAAACAACGTGTAGCGAGCTTGGATCGTGCGCAGTGCGGGCATTGGACCTGTCCTTACGAAGCGTTTCTTATTATTCGAAGCGAGCGCCCCCGATCAGGGCTTCGTCAGGTTGTCGGCGTGCTTTTGCCCAGCTTTAGTACGTTCGTACAAGAAAGTTATGGCCGCGATCGCTTGATATCGCTGCGATGTATCCGAGACCGTTCAATTGCGTGGGCTGCAGGTCTGAAAACAGACTTGAAAAGGACCGTGGACACGTTGTGCTGATGAGTACAGGCCTTGTAGAACGTGGCTTGGCAGGTTTGTATCGAAAATGTACAAGATTTGTAAATTTCCGAAATAAAGCGTTGTTGGAGGGCGATGGCACGTTGATACTTGCGCCTATTCGTCGCTCGGCCGAGGCTTCGCCGCCCGAGCACTGTGTACATATGAAAAAGGAAGCATGCTCGTGACAATCGGATATGTCGGTGCCTGGACCAGTAAAGCCGGTTTGTTGGTACGTGAGGGCGCGGAGAGCGCCAAGCCGGTTTCCCAGAGCGCCAGGGTCCGACAGATGCTGGCCCTGGTCGGCAACGACCCGACGGCGCTCAGCACCAAGAAGATGGATGAGCTCAAGCTGCACAGGCAGATCAAGGGCTTTGATCCGACCAACGTCACCGCCAATCAGTTGGGCAGCATGAGCACCTTCCTCAAGACCAACGGCCTGATCACTGATATCACGGCGTTGAACCTGCTCAGTGCCGGCAATGATTTCGACCGTTTCGGTGCGCCGAAGAACCCGGACCAGGTGTTCAACGCCCTGGAATTCTTCGCCACCAAGCTTGAGACCATCCAGAACAACAACCTCAAGGGCAACAAGTACGCCAACTACTTGATCCCCGAGTACAAGAAGGCCATCTACGTCCTGCAAAACCTTCAGACCTATGGCAAGGGCAACGGTACGACGGTCGACAAGAACATCTCCACCAAGGCCTGACGCCTTGAGTGCGCCGGGGCTCTGGTCGAGCCCGCGGCGCATGCCATTCACGTGTCGAGCAGGGCCATCACTGCCTCGGGGTAGCGTTGGCCAGCCGTGGCCTCGGGGCTGAAAATCCGCTCCAGGGCTTGCAGCTCGGCGGCCTCCAGGCGCACCTCCAGCGCCGCGACGTTTTCTTCCAGGTAGTTGCGTTGCTGGGTCCCGGGAATCGGGATCAGGTAGTCGCCCTGCGCCAGCACCCAGGCCAGGGCCAACTGCCCGGCGCTCACGCCTTTGGCCGCCGCCAGACGCTGGCAGGCGGTGAGGCAGCCGTTGTCTTCCTGATCGCGGCTCCACAATGAATATTCACTTTGCAGGGCACTGTTCGGCGGGGGTTCGTCGACTGGCTGGTGGAGCTGTTCGACGGGCCGGGCGTGCATCAGTACCGGCGCTGAACCGCCCCAGCAAAACGCCCGCTGGGCAGCGGGCGTCTGGGCGGTGTGCAGCGGGTCGGCGCCTCAGGCTGGCCTGGATCGGTCAGTGCCGCAGCGCCGGGTCTTCAACGGTGGTAGTAACCTGGCCCGCCGTCGTAGTAGCGATGGCCTCCGTGCCCGCCTGGAAGGAAGATGCAGCCAGACAGGGTCAGCATCAGCAGCAGGGGAATCAGCATTGTGATTCGACGGAACATGTTTCAATCCTCATGGGCTCTGGGGGACAACTTCGGCGCCCGTGCAGCGAAAACTTTTGCGCGCCTGTAACATACGACCCCGTTTGCCCTGTCCCATCCCCGAATCTCGGTAGGTGCTTGGCATTCGTCTTGATACAAAGCCGATACATTCCAAGGCCCAGGAACCCGTAATGACCCAGTCACAACGCTTGAAATACTCGATTCTGATCTCCCTCCTGGTACTGGGGATCATGCTTGGCCTGTCTTACCTGCAGAACAACGGCGTCATCAGCGAGAAGATGTTCCAGTACATCGCCATCGGCGTGGCCGTGGCGGTAGTGGTCATCAACGGCGTGATGCGCCGCAAGGTCAAGCCCTGAGCTGAGCCCAGCGGGCTCAGGCGCTGCCGTCGAGCAAGGCTGCGGCCTGCTGGTGCAGGCTGTAGCTTTTGTCGGCGTTGAGGGTGATCACCCCTTCGCTGCACAGGCGCTTGAGCACTTCACGCACACTGAGGAACGACAGCGGGATATCCAGCTCCAGCAAATGGCTGTGAATACCGCGAACACCCAGTGAACGGTCGTTCTCGGTGGCCACCAGCAGGGCGTCTATGACTTTGAGACGGATCAGGCTGGTGCGCAGGCCGAAGCCCTTGAGCAGCTGGCGGATACGCTCGTTACTATTGCGGTCGGCGTTCTTGCCGAACACACCGGCGCCGGCATTCAGAGAAGGCGAGGACTGCGCGGTGTTGCCGTCCGTTGGCAATTGCGGGTTGTACATGCAAAAACTCCTTTTCAGAGCCTGATCAGGAAAATGATGGGTGCTCTCACTAACTAAGACGTATGAGCACGCCAAATCATGAAGCCCCAGATGTATAAATTTCGTCAGTATCTTGTCGCTGACACGTCAGACAGCTTTCTGTCGCCCCTCGCGCGCTAAATTTCCCGGTCGGTTTTCGTCTTTATGGGCAGGCACTTTTCGGCTTCGGCCGGACTGCACCGTGTTCTCCAGGCTGGCTCGACGTGGGTGCGTCGCCCCCCTTGCCCGGCCTGGTGTCTTTTTTTTCGAGCAGGAGTCGGCGTGATTATTTCCAGGCAGTTACCCAGTGTGTGCCTCGCAACTTTGTGTCTGGGGCTGAGCCTTGCGGCCCACGCCCGCACTCCCGCCCCCGCGCCAGCGCGCGAGGCCAGCGCCGAGATCCGGCGAACCGCTTTCGGCGTCCCCCATATCCGTGCCACCGACGAACGTGGCCTGGGCTATGGCATCGGTTACGCCTATGCCCAGGACAACCTGTGCCTGCTGGCCAACGAGGTGCTGACGGTCAATGGCGAGCGCTCCAAGTACCTGGGGGCCGAAGGGCAGACCCTTGAGCAGCGCGACAACCTCACCAGCGATGTGTTTTTCAAGTGGTTGAACACACCCGACGCGGTGTTCGGCTTCCTCCAGGCGCAAACCCCCGAGGTGCGCCAATTGATGGGGGGCTATGTCGACGGCTACAACCGGCAGCTGGCCGAACGCCGGGCCCAGGGGCTGCCAGCGCAGTGCGACGGTGAGTGGGTACGGCCGCTGACCACCCTGGACCTGGTGAAATTGACCCGGCGCCTGCTGGTGGAAGGCGGCGTCGGGCAATTCGCCGAGCCCCTGGTCGGTGCCACGCCGCCCGGTGCTACGGCCCAGGCCAGTATCAGCCGCGCCAGCCTGCAACTGGCCGAGGCGCGCCAGCAGCGCTTTGCCCTGGATCGCGGCAGCAACGCGGTGGCCGTCGGGCGCGAGCGCTCGTTCAACGGTCGCGGCCTGCTGCTGGCCAACCCGCATTTCCCGTGGGTGGGCGGCATGCGTTTCTATCAGATGCACCTGACCATCCCCGGCAAACTCGACGTCATGGGCGCCGCGTTGCCGGGGCTGCCGATGATCAATATCGGCTTCAATCGGCACCTGGCCTGGACCCACACGGTCGACACGTCCAAGCACTTCACCCTGTATCGCCTGCAACTGGATCGCAAGGACCCGACGCGCTACCTGCTGGACGGCAAGTCGCTTCCGCTGACCCCGCAGACCCTGAATGTCCAGGTGCGGGGGGCGGACGGCGAGTTGCAGCTTGTCACCCGCACGGTCTACAGCTCGCAGTTCGGCCCGGTGGTGCAATGGCCGGGCAAGCTCGACTGGGATCGCCAGTACGCCTACAGCCTGCGTGACGCCAACCTGGAAAACGACCGGGTGCTGCAACAGTGGTACGCCATGAACCAGGCGACGGACCTCAAGCAACTGCAGGACTCGGTGCACAAGATCCAGGGTATCCCCTGGGTCAACACCCTGGCGGTGGATGACCAGGGCCAGGCGCTGTACATGAACCAGTCGGTGGTGCCCAACGTCAGCGCGGCCAAGCTGGCGCTGTGCAGCGACCCACGGGCGGGTACGCAGATGATCGTGCTCGACGGCTCACGCAGTGCCTGCGCCTGGGACAACACCCCGGGGGCTGCGCAGCCGGGCATCTTCGCCGCGCGACAATTGCCACAACTGCTGCGCGGCGACTTTGTGCAGAACTCCAACGATTCGGCCTGGATGGTCAACCCGGCCGCACCGCAGGAGGGCTTCTCGCCGCTGATCAGCCAGCAGGATTTGCCGCTCAAGCAGCGCTCGCGGTTTGCCCTGGAACGCCTGGGCCGGATGAGCGGCCCGGGCCAGATCGGTGTCGCCGATTTGCAGCAGATGGTGATGGATAACCAGGTGTACCTGGCAGGGCAGGTGCTGCCGGACATATTGCAATTTTGCGCCGGGGACCTGGGGGCCGATGCCGGGCGGCTTGAGCCTGTGTGTGCCAGCCTGAAGGCCTGGGATCGCAGCGCCAACCTGCAGGCCGGCCTGGGCTTCGTGCACTTTCAGAATGTGATGCAGGCCTTGCTCGAGCGTGACGATATCTGGCGTGTGGCTTTCGATCGCCAGGACCCGCGGCACACGCCACGGGGCTTAAGCATCGACCGTCCCGCCGTGGCCCAGGCACTGCGCGAGGCGATGCTGACCTCAGTGGCCGAGGTGGCTGAAGCCGGGCTGGGCGCCGATACGCGCTGGGGGGATATCCAGGTGGCCAGCAGCGGTGAGCGGCAGACGCCGATTCATGGCGGCCCGGAAAGCCTGGGGGTGTACAACGCAATGCAGAGCGTGCCGGGGGCCAAGGGCAAGCGCGAGGTGGTCAGCGGCACCAGCTACCTGCAAGTGGTCAGCTTTGACGACCAGGGGCCCCACGCCCAGGGGTTGCTGGCGTTTTCCCTGTCCAGCGACCCAACGTCGAAATATTCGCGGGACCAGACCGAGGCGTTCTCCAATAAGCAGTGGCACGCACTGCCGTTCACCGAGGCGCAGATCAAGGCCGATCCAAGTTATCAGGTGCAAGTAGTGGGTGAGGGCGCCCCGGCCAAGCGCTAGGGGCAATCGGGCTGCGCCTGCCAGGGCGCAGCCTTCAGATTTTCGGCGGGCTTTGCGGCAGCGAGTTGATCACCGGATTGCCGTCTTTGTTACGCGTCAGGTACACCGGCAGCACCTTGGGCAGCGAAGCCGGCAGGCCCTTGACCTCCTTGATGTTGTAGATGCCGCCGACCCGGATCGCCCCGGTGGCCTGGTCGGCCAGCATCAGCGGCGCGCTCAGGTAGCGGTTGATCAAGGGCAGGGCATCGCTCAGGGCCAGGTTGTCGAGTACCAGCTTGCCACTGCGCCAGGCCAGGGAGCTGTCGTTGGCGTAGGTCTGGCTGATCTGCGGTGCGTAATCGCCATTTTTGTAGCGGGCCTGGGTCCCGGGTTCGAGGCGAAAGCCATCGCCGGGCAGGGCATTGTTGCTGGTGACCAGCACCGAACCTTCGACCAAGGTTACGCGCACCTGATCCTCATACATCCACACATTGAACTGGGTGCCGGTGACTTTCACCTGGCCTTGGGCGGCCTTGACCACGAACGGGTGGCTGCTGTCATGGCGCACTTCAAAGAAGGCTTCGCCCTTGCGCAGGGTGACCTGGCGCTGATCCTTGTAGTTGCTGTAAGTCAGTTCGCTGCCCAGGTTCAATTCAACCTGGCTGCCATCCCCCAGGGTCACCTTGCGCACCGTGTTGTCGGTGGTGAAGTGCTCGTAGGAGGAGGGGATCCAGCCCAGGTTCCAGCCGGCATAACCGGCCAGGGGCAAGGCCAGGGCGCTGATGGCCGCTGCCACCCCGTAACTGCGCCAGTGCCTGCGGGCGCGGGGCAGGGGCTGGGCGGTCGTGGGAGGCGTGAACTGTTCGGGCAAAGGGCGGGGCAGATGGTCGGCGACGTCCCAGATTTCGCGCATCGCTTCATATTCAAAGGCGTGCAGGGGATCGGCGTCATGCCATTGCTGGAAGGCCTGGCGTTCTTGCGCCGTGCAATCGGATGCATGCAGACGCATGCACCAGTGGGCTGCCGCATCCGTGATGGCGTCGTATTCGGCTTCTGAGAGGGTGTGTTCGCTCATTGACTCTTCCTGATTTCCGACATTCTACCCTCCACGCCAACCCTTGGAGAACAGCCGTCATGGCGAATGCGCATCAAAGTGGAACTTATTTTTTACGGTAATGCCCTAAAAACAGGACTTACGTAATCAGTATCCACAAATGGAGTGAAAAAATGATCAAGAAAACCCTCGCCGCTTTCGTCGCCACTGCCTCCCTGCTCAGCGCCGGTGCCGCGCTGGCCGATCGTCCGGGCGCAGGCTGGATCAGCATTGAAAAAGCCGTCGAAACCGCGAAGACCAAGGCCGGCTACGTGGAGATCTACGAGATCGAAGCCGATAACGACGGCTACTGGGAAGGCAAAGGCCGCAAGGCCGACGGGATTGTCTATGAGTTCCGTATCGACGGCGCTTCGGGCAACGTTCTGCGCGACCAGAAAGACTGATAGCCCCTCGCGCCAGGGCACGTTCTATAGCCCTGGCGCACCTGCCCCCTGTCTCGACTCCCCGCTGCAAACGTCCCCTGCGACCTGCGATTTTCCCTGAACAACCGGTGTTGGCATTGGCTGTGCACGCCTGCGCGGTGGTTGACAGCAGGCGCGTCGAAGGTTGTTTAATCCGCTTCTACGCTGTTGCCCCCTCCAATAATTAAACTGGAGCTTCAGATGTGCGCATTGCCCCTGGTTGATGAAACGCCTGGCGAAACCCTGTCGCTGGACCAACTGACACAGCTTCTGGAAACCATCTTCCTGCGTCACGGCACCTCCCTCGACGTGGCCCGCAGCCTTGCTGCCAACTGTGCCGGTGCCGAGCGCGACGGTGCCCACAGCCATGGCGTGTTCCGTATCCCCGGTTATGTCTCGACCCTGAACAGCGGCTGGGTCGATGGCCAGGCGGTGCCGGTGGTCGAGGACGTGGCCTCGGGTTTTGTCCGGGTCGACGCCGCCAATGGCTTTGCCCAACCGGCGCTGGCCGCTGCCCGGGCGTTGTTGGTGGAAAAGGCCCGCAGCGCCGGGATCGCGGTGCTGGCGATCCGCAATTCCCATCACTTCGCCGCGCTGTGGCCGGATGTCGAACCCTTCGCCTATGAAGGCCTGGTGGCCTTGAGCGTGGTCAACAGCATGACCTGCGTGGTGCCCCATGGCGCCGACCGGCCATTGTTCGGCACCAACCCGATTGCCTTTGCCGCGCCCCGTGCCGGGGGCGAGCCGATCGTTTTCGACCTCGCCACCAGCGCCATTGCCCACGGCGATGTGCAGATTGCCGCACGCAAGGGCGAGCGCCTGCCGCCGGGCATGGGCGTGGACAGCTTGGGGCAGGCGACCCAGGACCCGAAAGCGATTCTGGAAGGCGGCGCCTTGCTGCCCTTTGGCGGGCACAAGGGCTCGGCGTTGTCGATGATGGTCGAGCTGCTGGCAGCGGCCTTGACCGGCGGCCATTTTTCATTCGAGTTCGACTGGTCCAACCACCCAGGGGCCAAGACGCCCTGGACCGGGCAGTTGCTGATTGTCATCGACCCGAGCAAGGCGGCCGGACAGAACTTCGCCGAACGCAGTCAGGAACTGGTCAGGCAGATGCACGGGGTCGGGCTCAAGCGCCTGCCGGGCGATCGGCGGCATGGGCAGCGGGAGAAGTCACAGCAGCAGGGGATAACCCTGGCCCGCAGCGAGCTGGCGCAGTTGCGGGAGTTGGCTGGGGTGTAGCGGTTGACGCGATAAACAAGGTTCAGGCGAGCGCAAGGCTCGCCTGAAACCCTTGCTCAGGAACCGATATCAGGAGCGGCGCCCAAGCAACAGGCCGACCACCAGGCCGAAGCCTGCGGAAATGGCCACGGTCTGCCATGGGTGGCCACCGATGTAGTTCTCGGTGGCGTCCACCACCGGTTTGCTGCGTTCACGCACATTGGCCACCGAATCCAGTGCCTGCTTGAGCTTGAGCGCAACCTGCTGACGCAAGGTTTCACCTTCTTCGCCGACCAGCGCGGCGCTGCCCTTGAGCAGTTTTTCCGATTCTTCGATCAGCGCCTGCAACTCGCTGAACGCCTGGTCCTTGATTTGTTCTTCGGCTGCTTGCGCGACAGTTTTGCGAGCCATTGAGTTACTCCTTGAGTTAAGTGATGCGGTGAACAATGGAGTCGGGCGGGAGCGGAAAAGTTGCAGCTATTTTCCGCTTCCGTGAAAACCCGAGGGTAAACCCGTCGGCGCCTAAGGTGTAAGATGTCGCCTATTTTACGCAGCAGGAATTTCCCATGAGCTTCAACCTGGCCGACAAAACCCTGGCCGAACGTGCCGCCCTCGAAGATGAAAAGTCCCGCCTGTTCGACCTCTGGCAGAGCAACCTGGGCAAGGCCAAGGGCGATGCCGCGCGGCTCTTTGGCGAGCGCAGCAAGCGCAAGGGGCGCTGGTCCGAGTGGGTTCGCGCGGAGCTCGACGGCATGTCGCCGCCCGAATACGCGAACATGGTCCGCAGTGAAGTCAACCGGCTGATGGCGGCGAGCAAGTAACCGCGAAGCTTTCGATAATCGCCTCACGCACCTTGAGCAACACCGGGTCGACCTGGGCGCTGGTCCGCCACCCCAACTCGATCGGGTAACGCGGCAGGTCCAGCGGGCAGGGCAGCAGTGCCAGCCCGCTCAAGGCAGCAATCCCCCGGGCGGCGTGGGCCGGGATGGTTGCCACCGCCTGGCTGCCCTTGAGCAGATAGGGCAAGGCCGCAAAATGGCTGGTGGAGGCGCACACATGGCGGCTCAGGCCCAGGGCGGCCAGCCCCTCGTCGGTGATCCCGATAAACCCCTGTGACGACACCAGCACATGCTCGCGCGCGACGAACTGCGCCAGGCTCAGTGCCTGCTGCCCGGGTTCCAGGCTGGCCGGGTCTGCCAGGCACAGGTAGCTGCCTTCGCCCAGCACCTGGCGGCTGAGCAGGCGTTCGGCAAAACCGCCGGCGCTGATCGCCAGGTCGATGCTGCGTTGCAGCAGGGCTTCACCGACGATCTGGCTGTGGCTCTGGCGGAAGATCAGGCGCAACTTCGGCGCCCGCCGAGCCACGGCCTCGATCAAACGCCGGCCATAGGCGATCTCGAAATCATCCGACAGCCCCAGTGTCACCGAGCGGCCCTGATAGTCATTGGCGTTGGGGTCGACCATGGCCAGGCTCTGCCGGCATTTGTTCAGGGCCTCGCTGATCACCGGCTTCAGCTGGTTGGCCCGCAGGGTCGGCGCCAGGCCGCGCCCGGTGCGCACGAACAACGGGTCGCCATACAACTCGCGCAAGCGACGCAAGGCCGCGCTCATGGCCGATTGGGTGACGCCCAGGCGCAACGCCGCACGGCTGGCGCTGGACTCGTCGTGCAGGGCTTCGAAGGCCTTGAGCAGGTTGAGATCGACGCTGGCGATATTCATCTGGTTCATATCATTAAGCACTGAGATGGGGTTTATGCATGATCGGCGCGCGGCGGAGAATGGGCAACACTTCACCGCTCACGGAGCTTCCCGATGCCTGTATCCATTGTCGCCGCGCTACAAATCGGCTCCCTGCCCGAAGGCAAGGCCGCCACCCTGGAACAGATCCTGTCCTATGAAAGCGCGATCATCGAAGCCGGCGCGCAGCTGGTGGTGATGCCCGAAGCGCTGCTTGGCGGCTACCCCAAGGGCGAAGGGTTCGGCACCCAGCTGGGTTACCGCCTGCCGGAAGGCCGCGAAGCGTTCGCCCGCTACTTCGCCAATGCCATCGACGTGCCAGGGGTGGAAACCCAGGCCCTGGCCGAACTCTCGGCGCGCACCGGGGCCAATCTGGTGCTGGGCGTGATCGAGCGCAGCGGCAGCACCCTGTATTGCACGGCGCTGTATTTCGACCCCCAGCAGGGCCTGTTGGGCAAGCACCGCAAGTTGATGCCCACCGGCACCGAGCGCCTGATCTGGGGCAAGGGCGACGGCTCGACCCTGCCGGTGTTCGACACCCAGGTAGGGCGCGTGGGCGCGGTAATCTGCTGGGAAAACATGATGCCGCTGCTGCGCACCGCGATGTACGCCAAGGGCCTGGACCTGTGGTGCGCGCCGACCGTGGATGAGCGCGAAATGTGGCAGGTCAGCATGCGGCACATCGCCCATGAGGGGCGCTGCTTTGTGGTCAGCGCCTGCCAGGTCCAGGCCTCGCCCCAGGCGCTGGGCCTGGAGATCGCCCATTGGCCCGCCGAGCGCCCGCTGATTGCCGGCGGCAGCGTGATTGTCGGGCCGATGGGCGATGTGCTGGCCGGGCCCCTGGTCGGCCGCGCCGGACTGATCAGCGCGCAGATCGACACCGCCGACCTGGTGCGCGCCCGCTACGACTACGACGTGGTCGGGCACTATGCGCGCCCGGATATTTTCGAGTTGACGGTGGATGAACGCGCCCGGCCCGGGGTGCGGTTTACCTGAGGCGCAGCCACGCTTCGCAGGTGTTCGCCCGGGCTGGCCGAGGCACCTGCACGCAAGGCCGCCAGCAGTTGACGCTGGCCCCGGGCTGCCGTTGAATAGCCAGCCCCAAGCCCCTTTGCCCGCGGAACTACTGTGCTTAGAAACGTCACCGATATGGACTTGCGTCTGCTGCGGATTTTCTCCGTGGTGGTCAAATGCGGTGGCTTCACGGCGGCCCAGGCCGAGCTGAACATGAGCCAGTCGAACATCAGCACCCATATCTCCAGCCTGGAAAAACGCCTCGGCTACCGCCTGTGCGAGCGCGGCAAGGGGGGCTTTCGCCTGACCGAGAAGGGCCAGCGCATCCTGGCGGCGGCCAGTGCGCTGTTTGGTGCAGTGGATGTGTTTCGCAACGAGGCCCAGGAATTGTCCGGGCGCCTGGTGGGTGACCTGTACCTGGGGCTGGCCGACAACATCGCGACCTTGCCGGCGGCGCATATCGACGCAGCGATCGCGCGCTTTTACCGGCGCGACCAGGATGTGCACCTGCACGTGTTCGTCAACTCGCCCACCGAGCTGGAGCTGGCGGTGATCGACGGTCAACTGGACCTGGCCATTTCCTATTTCAGCCGTGGCCTGCCGACCCTGGATTACCAGCCGTTGTACAGCGAAGAGATCGGCGTGTTCTGTGGGGCGCGGCATCCGCTGTTCGCCGAGGCCGCGCCGACTCTGGAGCAGATCAAGGCCTGTGACTGGATTCGCCACGGGTTCCTCCCGGCCAACCAGGTGCTGCCGGTGGCGCCGTCGCGGGCCACGGCCACCGCCTACCACATGGAGGCGGTGGTGCATGGGGTGCTGGCAGGGACGCACCTGGGCTATTTGCCCAATCACTACGCCCGGCCCTGGGTGCATGACGGGCAGATGCGGGCGTTGCATGCGCAGACCCTGCGCTACGAGGTGCAGCACAGCATGATCACCCACGCCGGCCACCCCCATAGCGAGGCCCTCAAGGCCTTTATCGATGACCTGCTGAGCGAACACCGCAACTGAGCACCGCGTTTACCCGAGGCAACGGGTCACGTGCTTCAGCGACTGATAGGCGGCCAACCCCCAGGGCCCCAGTTCACGGCCGATACCGCTGCCCTTGGTGCCGCCCCATGAGGTTTCGACAAACACTGCCTGGATCGAGTTGATCCACACATGACCGACCTCCAGGGCTGCCGCCAGCCGTTCAGCCCGTGCCAGATCGGCACTGATCACTGTCGCCACCAGGCCGAAGGTGCTGTCGTTGGCCAGGGCCAAGGCCTCGGCTTCGGTGCTGAAACGCCTGGTGCAGAGTACCGGTCCGAAGATCTCCTCGCGCCACAGGCGGCTGTCGCCCGGCACCTGGTCGTACACCGTCGGGCTGACGAACCAGCCGGGTGCGGCCAGGGCTTCGCCGCCGGTCAGGCACACCAGGCCTTCGTCGCGGGCAATCGCGAAATAGTCGAGCACCTTGCGGTACTGTGCCTCGCAGGTCAGGGGGCCCATGTCCACTTCCTGATGCTGCGGGTTGCCCACCCGCAATCGCTCCAGGGCCTGGGTCAGGCGTTGCAGCAGGGAATCGGCAATGGCTTCATGGACCAGCAGGCGTGAAGTCGCCGAACACATTTGCCCGGCGTTCCAGCAGAAGCCGGCAATGATCCACTCCACCGCCTGATCCAGATCGCAGTCCTCGAACACCAGGATCGGCGATTTGCCCCCCAGCTCCAGAGTCACCGGCCGGCAATGCTCGGCCGAGCTGTGCATGACTTTTTGCCCGACCGGGTTGCTGCCGGTGAACGACAGCTTGTCCAGCCCCGGGTGCGCGCTGAGGGCGGCGCCGGCAGCACTGGCACCGACCACGATATTCAACACCCCGGGCGGCAGGCCCAGCGTCTCTGCGATCTGGGCGTAGACCTGTTCGATCAGGGGCGTGACCTCCGATGGCTTGAGCACCACCGTGCAGCCGGCGGCCAGGGCCGGGGCGATCTTCCAGGCGCTGGTTACCAGAGGGAAGTTCCAGGGCACGATCAAACCCACCACGCCCAGGGCCTCGACCCGGTAATGGGCCTGAAAGCCGGGGGCCGACAACGGCACTTCGCGGTTCGGGGTGGCGTCCAGTTCTTGGGCCAGCCCGGCGTAGTAGGTGAAGGTGGCGATGGCATCGTCCAGGTCGACACTGGCTTCGTGCCGTGGCTTGCCGTTGTTGCGCATTTGCAGCTCGACCAGCGTGCTGCGACGGCGTTCGAGTTCGTCGGCGAAGCCTTGCAGGTAATACGCGCGCTGGCTGCCGCTGAGGCTGCGCCAGGGGCCGAGGGCCTGGCGCGCGGCAGTGACGGCGAGGTCGATCTGCTGCGCGCTGGCACCCTGAAGACGGGCAATGACTTGGCCCAGTGACGGGTCGCAGGGGCTCAGTTGCGCGTCGCCTTCGCCATCCTGCCACTGGCCGTTGATATAGAGCGCCGGATTCATGGACGCACCCCCGGCAGCACGCCGTGTACCGCGTTGCAGAAAATCGTCCGGTACTGCTCGGCGTTCAGAGGCTGGGCGTTGGTCTCGGAAGAGGAAATATCGGCCACCGCCTGAGCCCCGACCCAGTCGGCGTCGGCCGTGTCCAGGCCGATCTCGCCCAGGCTGTGGGGAATACCCAGCTCTGCGCGCAGCGCCAGGACCCAGTCCAGGAAACCTTGGAAGTCAGGCTGGGGCAATTCCAGGTAACGGGCCAGGCGCGCAATGTCGGCGTCGATCACCGGCTGGTTGGCCAGCAGCACGTAAGGCAGCAGGATCGCGTTCAACAGCCCATGGTGCTTGTGGTAGCGCGCTCCCAGCGGGTGGGCCAGGGCATGCACGCCGCCCAGGCCTTTCTGGAAGGCCACGGCGGCCATGGCCGAGGCCACCAGCATGCCTTCGCGGGCCACCAGGTCCTGGCCGTTGGCGTAGGCCTGTCGCAGGTGCTGGCTGACCAGGCGAATGCCCTCGACGGCGATGCCGCTGGACATCGGGTGATACAGCGGCGAGCAGAAGGCTTCGAGGTGATGGGTCAAGGCATCCATGCCGGTGGCGGCGGTCAGTGCCGGCGGCAGGCTGCGGGTCAGTTGCGGGTCGAGAATCACGCAGGCCGGCAGCAACTGTGGATGGCTGATCACCCGTTTCACCTGCAGCCGGGTATCGGTCAGCACCGCCTCACGGCCCAGTTCCGAGCCGGTGCCGGCGGTGGTGGGCAGCGCGATCAGGGGCGGCAGGCCAAGTGCGGGGAAATCGCTCAGGCTCGGATAGCGCTCGATGATCTGCGACCACTCAAAGCGCTCCAGACCCTCAGGGTCGCAGGCTGCCAGAGCGATGCCCTTGGCCGCGTCCATGGCGCTGCCGCCACCCAGAGCGATCAACGAGTCGTGCTCGCCGGACTGGAAGGCGGCAACGCCGCGCTGCACATCTTCCAGGCTGGGGTTGGCGCCCAGGTCGGAAAACACCGCAACCGGCAGCCCGGCGCTGTGCAACTGCGCAACCAGCAGGTTGAAGGGTTCGAGGGTGAGCATGCCGGGGTCGGTGACCAGCAGCGGACGGCCTATGTTCAACAACCGGCAACGTTGCCCGAGCAGGCCCAGGGCGTCGGCGCCGCAGAAGATTTCAGTGGGGTAGTTCCAGTAGTGCACCGCAGGGGACATGGTTTTCTCCAGCACGAGTGAGTTCACAGGTGGCCAGTCATGGCCACCCGGGCAGGGAGCAGGGCGCTGTCGGCGACAGCGCGGGGGACGTCAGTTGGCGTGCAGCGGGGCGCTGGGTGTGCGCAGGTAGGGCTTGGCCAGCCACATGTACAGCAGGCCAAGCAGCGCCAGGCTGGAGAACACCAGGATTACCGCCCAGACCTGGAACCACGGAGCACCCGGTGGCGCCAGGGATTCCCGGGGCCAGGCGACGTTGATGGTTTCGAATACCAGCCAGACAAACGCCAGCAGGTTCACCGGCAGGCCCCAGCGTCCAAGACTGAACACCCCGGCCTCGGGCTTCCAGCGCCCACGCAGGCGGGCGATCAGGGCGCAACTGATCACGATCAGGAACACCATGAAAAAGCCGCCGCTGCCAAAGGCGATCAGGGTGCCGACGGCCGTGGCATTCAAGCCCAGGGCCAGGCCGAAGCTGGCGAACAGGGTGCTGAAGACCATGGCGGCGAACGGCACCTTGCGCTTGTCCACCCGGCGCAGGGTGGCCGAGGCCGGCAGGATCGAGTCCCGGGCCATGCCGAACACGGCGCGGCCAATGTAGGTCTGCACCGACACCACGCACGCAATAAAGGCCACCAGCACCACGCCGACGAAGGGCCGCTCGGACCAGGCACCAAAGGCGTCGACCACCGCCGGGGTGACCGGGTCGACCACGCTACCGGCGACCATGCCGGCGGTATCGGTAAACGACAGGGTGACGGCGAACGCGGTGAGCATCACTGTCAGCCCCACCAGGATCATCGAGCGCAGGATGGCCCGTGGGGTCGAGGTGCGGGCGTCGGCGGTCTCTTCGGAAACCTGGGAGCAGGCATCGAAGCCGAGAAAGGCCCAGCCGCCCACGGCCATCGCCGTGATAAAGCCACTGAAGTACGAACCATCGGCCGGGGCCGTGGCGCTCAGACCTTCTAGCAGCAGCGACCAGGAGTGGTTGCGGAAAAATAACAGCAACAACAGGCCGATACCGATGGAGGCAATGGCTTCGGCGATGATCCCCGCGTTGACGAAGTACTTCAGCGGGTTGATGCCCAGCAGATTGACCCCCAGCCCGAGCAGCAGCAGGACTGCGCCGCTGGCCACCTGGGCGTTGGCTTCCGGCGCGTGGCCAGTGACGAACAGCCACAACCAGAACCCGCCGAGGTAGGCCACGGTGGTCAGGGACGCCAGGGCCGACGCGAGGTACATGAAACCGGTGAACCAGGCCCAGCGATCGCCCGCCAGGCGCTTGACCCACTGGTAACAGCCACCAGCCAGCGGGTACTGCGAGGCCAGTTCGGCGTATACCAGGGCCACCAGCAGTTGCAGGGCCAGGCACAGCGGCACGATCCAGACCCAGGACGGGCCTGCGCTCATGGCACCCAGGGCCATCACCGAATAGATGCCGACCACCGGCGAGACCGTGGCAAAGCCTACGGAAAAGGACGACCAGAGCGACAGGCCACGGTGCAGCTCCTGGCGGTAGCCCTGGCGCTGAAGCAGGGTTTCATCATGGGATGTGTTCATTGCGCACCTCGTGCGCACGGCGCAGCACGGGTACGGCGGCCACGGGTAGGGCGTCGAACTTGATGGGACATGGGGAGTTCCTGGAATCGGCAGATCAAATTGTTATTGGGGTGGCCTGTAGCTTTTGTTGTAGGCGGACCGACCTTGCCTGCCCTTGGATAAGGACAGGGCGAGCTTAAGCGCGGCAAACATCAAGATGAATACACATATTAGTAAGCTGACATCTGGGTTTGTTGATGTTTGCCGGGCAGGGGGGCGAGCAGAGGCAATTGCACCCAAGGCGCCAGTGTCCGCAGAGAGCGTCGACAAGCCCCCGCAGCTTGGGCAGCAGCTGGCGGCTGTGGGGCCAGGGCGTCAGGCCCGACGAACGCCGGGACAAAGAGCGCCGGGCGCCTGAGCCGAGGCCCGGCCCCGGATGCGAGTTACCTGAGGCGCAGCCACTCTTCGCGGGTGATTTCCCAGAGTTCCCGGGGCAGGCGCCCGGCGACGAAATCCCCCTCGTCGCAGCTGATCAGGCGCATCCCGCTGCGTTCGGAAATCCGCCGTGAGCCCCGATTGGGGGCCGCCTTGGGCGTCCGCAGCAGGGGGCGTTGCAGCACCTCGAACCAATAGGCGGTGACCGCCGCGCTGGCCTCACCCATATAGCCCTGGCCCTGCCAGGCGGGAGCGAGCCAGAAGCCCCGGTTGTTGTCGGTTTCGTCCATCAGGCTGACGTTGCCGATCAACTGTCCCGGCGCTGATTTCAGGCAGATTGCCCAATGCCATTCTTCACCCCGGGCCATGGCCGGCAGGGCCAGGTCTCGCAGGTAGCTCAGGGCGCCATCGGCCGGGTAGGGCCAGGGCACCAGGGCGTTGAGATACCGCACCACCTGCCAGTGGGCAAACTGCGCTTGCACCGCCTCGGCGTCGGCCAGTTGCAGCGGCCGCAGGATCAGGCGATCGGTGTACAGGGTGGGGATCTCGACAGTGAGTGGGGTGTCCATCGGGGGCGCTGCTCCTGAGTCGGTCATGGCGCCGCCATAGTCGGGCCTGAGCCGGCGCGGGGCAAGGCTGACCCGAGGCTCAATCGCGCCCCAGGCGCAGGTGCTCGCCGAGAAAGTCGACAAACACCCGCAACTTGGGCAGCAGGTGGCGGCTGCTGGGCCAGAGCACCGAGAATTTGCCGCTGTCGATCTGATAGTCATCCAGCACCGCCACCAGGCTGCCTTCGGCCAGGGCGCCGCGGACCACGAAGTCCGGGACAAAGGCGATGCCCAGGCCCTGGCTGGCGGCAAAGATCAGCGACTCCAGGTTGTTGCTGGTCAAGGCGCTGCGCAGGCTCAAGGGCGGCTCGCCCGCGGGCAGGCGCAGGGTCCACTGCTGCAACTGGGTGGTTCCGGGGAATTTGTAGCGCAGGCAGGCGTGCTGCTCCAGGTCCCGGGGGCATTGCGGCGTGCCGTGTTCGGCAAAGTACTGCGGGGCACTGACCAGGACAAAACCGAAAGGCCCGAGGGTGCGGGACTTGAGTTGCGAATCCGCCAGCTCGCCGCTGCGGATCACGGCGTCGACGCCCTCGGCGATCACATCGATCAAGCGGTCGTTGAAGTCCAGGTCGAGTTCGATCTGCGGGTAGCGCCGGGTGAACTCCGGAAGGATCGGCAACAGCATGCGATAGCCGATGGCGGGCAGGCTGACCCGCAACTTGCCGCGCGGGGTGTCGCTGATCCGCGCCAGTTCGGCTTCGGCTTCTTCCACCTCGCCGACGATGCGTTGGCAACGCTCGAAAAACAGCGTGCCTTCGTCGGTCAGGCTGATGCGCCGGGTGCTGCGATTGAGCAAACGCACACCGAGCTTGTGCTCCAGCCGCGCCAGGCTTTTGCCGACCGCCGAGGCGGAAATGCCCAGGCGTTCGGCGGCGCCCACCAGGCTGCCGCTTTCCACCGTGCGGACGAATGCCAACAGGCCGTTCAGATTGTCCATGGGGACCTCTATTGGAGCGTTTATGTCCGCAAACAAAGGACTTTAGCCCTGTTTTTTGCTGATTGCGGCGAATCTATCATCCAAAACCATCCCCTGTCCGCTGTGGCTTTTGCCTGTTCGAGGTCCTGATGAACCCTGAAATCGATCTGCCCGCCGCCTTCCAGGCCGCCACCCCAGCCAGCCGTGCCTATGGCGTGCTGGCGGCGGTGTGCCTGGCGGCACTGATACTGCCCCTGACCTTTGTCGGCGTGGCCGTGGCCACCCCGGCCATTGCCCGCGAGCTGGGTGGCAGCCCCATGGCCCTGAGTTGGGTGACCAACGCCTTTATGCTGACCTTCGGCAGTGCACTGATGGCCGCCGGGACCCTGGCTGACGAGTACGGCCGCAAGCGCGTGTTCAGCCTGGGGGTCGGGCTGTTTGCCCTGACCTCCCTGGCGCTGGCCTTTGCCCCGTCGGTGCTGTGGCTCGATGGCGTGCGGGCGTTGCAAGGGCTGGCGGGCGCTGCAGCCCTGGCCGGCGGTTCGGCGGCCCTGGCCCAGGAGTTCGAGGGCCGCGCCCGCACCCGTGCCTTCAGCCTGCTGGGCACCACCTTTGGCGTCGGTCTGGCGTTCGGGCCGCTCCTGGCCGGGGTGTTGATCGAGCACTACGGCTGGCGCGCGATCTTTATCAGCGGCACCTTGATTGGCGCGCTGTCGTTGCTGTTTGGCGTGCCGCGCATGCACGAGTCCCGCGACCCGGACGCCGCCGGTGTCGACTGGCCCGGCACCCTGAGTTTTACCGCGGCGCTGGTGCTGTTTACCTGGGGCGTGTTGCAGGCGCCGCAAAGTGGCTGGGGCAGTGTGCTGGTGCAAAGCCTGCTGTGGGGCTCGTTGCTGGCGCTGCTGGGGTTTGTCGTGATCGAGTCGCGGGTCAAGCGGCCGATGCTGGATCTGTCGCTGTTTCGCTACCCGCGTTTTGTCGGGGTGCAGGTGCTGCCGATCGCCACCTGCTACTGCTTTGTGGTGCTGCTGATTCTGCTGCCGATCCGCTTCATCGGGGTTGAAGGTTACAGCGAGATCGAGGCCGGGCTGATGATGATGGCCCTGTCGGCGCCGATGCTGGTGGTGCCGTTGCTGGCGGCGTGGCTGACGCGCTGGGTCAGTAGCCGCGTGCTGTGCAGCAGCGGCCTGTTGATTGCCGCCCTGGGCCTGTATCTGCTGAGCCGGGTAGGCGTCGGGCAGCCCACGGCCAACGTGCTGCCGATGTTGTTGATCGGCCTTGGAGCGGGCTTGCCCTGGGGCCTGATGGATGGCTTGTCGGTCAGTGTGGTGCCCAAGGAGCGTGCGGGGATGGCCACCGGTATCTTCAGCACCACCCGGGTGGCGGGCGAGGGCATTGCCCTGGCCCTGGTGGTGGCCTTGCTGGCCGGGCTGCTGCAGCACTCCCTTGGCGCGGCGCTGGTGGACGCCGCGCAGATTCCCCTGGCCGCGCAGCAACTGGCCAACGGCAACCTGCAGGCCAGCAGTGCGCTGCTGCCGGAGGTCGGGCGCGGTGCCCTGTTGCAGCTGTATGTGGAGGCCTTCGGCCAACTGCTGCGGGTGCTGATCGGCATCACCCTGGTCTCGGCCCTGGCGGTGTGGCTGGCCCTGCGCGAGCCGGCTCGTCCCTGAGCGCGGGTGGTTTCAGCGGAACTCGAACAGCTCGTAATGCAGATTGGCCTCGGGGATCGCCTGTTCGCGCATCAGCTCGCGGACGCGCTCCAGCAAGCTCTTGGGCCCGCAAAAGCTGATCTGGATCTGCTGCGGGTCGGTTTGCGCTACGGCGTGCTTGAAGGTCTCGCTCAGTTGATCGGCCCCGCCATCCTGGCCAACAAAGCGCACGCCGCGTTGCTCGGCCATGCTTTGCAGCTGTTCGGCAGTGGGGAACGCGCGTGAGGGATTGAAGCAATACACCAGGGTCGTGTTATCCAGGCGTTCGCTGGCATCGTCTTGCAGCCAGGAGATAAACGGCGAGATGCCCACACCGCCCGCGACCCAGATTTCCCGTGGTGCATCGACCTGGCGCTTGAACTGTCCATAAGGCGCATAGACGTCCGCGAGCATGCCGACCTTGACCTGGTCCCGCAGCTTTTGCGTGTAGTCGCCCAGGGCGCGGATCACGAACTCGATACGCCCGTCGCTGGCATGGGCGCTGGCGATGGTGAACGGATGGGGCTCGCGCAGGCCCTTTTCCTTGAGCGCAAGAAAGGCGAACTGCCCGGCCTTGAACGCAAAGCCCTGCTGCACAGGCGTCAGCTCCAGGTGCAGGGAGTGTTTGTGCGCCGACACGGCGCTCACGGTGTATTCGCCGGCCTTGGCCAGCACCGGGTAGAGCAACAGCTTGTACAGCGCACCGAGCAGCCCCAGGCCGCAGAGCAACGTCAGCCACAGGCCCGATGGGGTGTTCAGGGCAATCGGCGATTTGAAACTCAGCCAATGCAGGATGACGATCACGAACAGCGGGCCGGAGAGCTTGTGCCACCAGCGCCACAAGCGGTAAGGGATATTGCGGTTCAACGCCAGAAGCACAATCAGGCCCAGGGCCACATAACTGAGTTGGCGCACCAGGCGCGTCCAGTACTTGGGCAACTCGATGATGGGCACGCTGTTCCACAGGTCCAGGTTGGCCTTGAACACAAAGTGGTAGCTGGCAAACACCAGGGCCCAGATCCCCAGCCATTTATGCGCTTCATACACCCGGTCGAGGCCACCGAACAGCCGCTCGACCCAGCGCCAGCGGCTGGCCAGCAGGCACGAGGTGGCCATGTACACCAGCGCCGAGGCCCCGAGAATCAGGCTCAGGCTGGCGGAGGTGAGCCAGGTGCTGCTGGGGATTTCGATCAGGACGGTGATGCTGGTGATCAGCAAAATACCAAGGATGCAATGCCAGGGTTTCAAAGCGCTTCGCCTCTGCAGACACCGGTTTTCCGGCGATGGTGCCGTTGCATCGGGTGCCCTCATCGACTGGCCAGCGTCGGCGAGCAGCCGCTGTGAGCGGTCGAGGGCACGGTTGTGGCAACGGTTTTTACGATCACGCAGCCTACTCGCATGGCGCCAGAGGGGAGGTGACCTGTATCAGGTGTGGGCCGTAACTGTGCTGCGCGGCGGTTGTCGGGCGTCTAGCAAGCACAGCCCCGCAGCGGTTCGGGGCCAGAGATTGCGAGCCTGACGATGCAAGCGCTGTTGAACGAGATCCTCGACCAAGTTCGGCCACTGATTGGCCAGGGGAAAGTCGCCAATTACATCCCGGCCCTGGCCGACGTGCCGGCCAACCAGCTGGGAATTGCCGTGTATGGCAACGACGGCCAGGTGTTCAGCGCCGGCGATGCCGACACGCCGTTTTCGGTGCAGAGCATTTCCAAGGTGTTCAGCCTGGTGCAGGCCATCGGTCATTCCGGCGAAGCGATCTGGGAGCGGCTGGGGCACGAACCTTCGGGGCAGCCGTTCAATTCCCTGGTGCAGCTGGAGTTTGAGCGCGGGCGCCCACGCAACCCGTTTATCAACGCCGGGGCATTGGTGATCTGCGACATCAACCAGTCGCGGTTTGCCGCGCCGGCCCTGTCGATGCGGGATTTCGTGCGGCGTCTGTCGGGCAATCTGCAGGTGATGGTGGACGGCAAGGTGGCCGACTCCGAGTACCAGCACCGCGCCCGCAATGCGGCCATGGCTTACCTGATGCAGTCCTTTGGCAACTTCCACAACGATGTCGAGGCGGTGCTGCGCAGCTACTTCAGCCATTGCGCGCTGCGCATGAGTTGCGTCGACCTGGCCCGGGCGTTCTGTTTCCTGGCCAACGACGGCTTTTGCAAGCACAGCGGCGAGGCCATCCTCACCGCGCGCCAGACCCAGCAGGTGAACTCGATCATGGCCACCAGCGGCCTGTATGACGAAGCCGGCAACTTTGCCTATCGCGTCGGCCTGCCGGGCAAGAGCGGGGTGGGCGGCGGCATAGTCGCGGTGGTGCCGGGGCAATTCACCGTGTGCGTGTGGTCCCCGGAACTCAACGCCGCCGGCAATTCCCTGGTCGGCATGGCGGCCCTGGAGTTGCTGAGCCAGCGCATCGGCTGGTCAGTGTTCTGATCCCATCGTCGGCCGGAGTGAGCACTGTGGAGCACACGGCCCACGTCTAAGGCAGCGACTACAGCTTGTAGCCGCTGCCGAGGCACGAGGCTGTGCTGGCCGGAATGAACGCCCAAGAGCGCCAGTTGGAACAGATTGCCTCACCAGGTGCCATTGGCCGCATTGGGCAGGCTGAGGGTGCCGTGGTCGACAAAACGCCGGGTGCCGAACAGGCCACCGGCCAGTTTGCCGCGCAGGGTGTAGGGCAGGTTGTCGAGATTCTGGTTCTGGCTCAGGCCCAAGGTCTGGCGCAACACGGAAAACGCCGAGACGCTGACCGGCACCACCAGCACCTCTTCCGAGAAGCGGCCAATGCTGCCGTGCTGGTCACTGACCCCCGAGGCCAGCGGCCGGCCGTTGACGTCCAGGTCCAGGGCCACGCCGTTGTAGTCGATCGCGGTTTCGTTGGGGTTCTGCAGGCGCAGCTTGACCGCGAAACGCATCTCCAGGTCCTGGCTGGGCAGGGGCTCGATACCCACCACATTGATGTTCAGCGGGTCGCGATTGGGGAACAGGGCACAGGCGCTCAGGCTGAGCAGCACCAGGGACAAAGCGATCAATCGGCGCATGGGTTACCCGTCAGGTTGGAGGACATACCGGGGGGCGGTCGCCCCCCGCTGTAGACGCCCGCTGACCTCAGGAGTTCGCTTTGGCGCTGATGTCCGGGTCCTGCATGACCTTGAGGGTTGCCGCTTCGGGGTCGAATTCGTCTTCTTCCAGCTCCATGAATTCTTCCGGGAGGAAGATATTCAGGAAAATCGCGCAGAAGGCCCCCACGGTAATCGGCGATTCAAAGATGTTGTGCAGCGCCTTGGGCAGCTCGCGCAACACTTCCGGCACCGCCGCCACGCCCAGGCCCATGCCCAGGGAAATCGCCACGATCAGCACGTTGCGTCGATGCAGGCCGGCTTCGGCGAGGATCTTGATCCCGGCCACCGCCACCGTGCCGAACATGATCAGGGTGGCGCCGCCGAGCACCGGCTTGGGCATCAGTTGCAGCACCGCGCCGATCATCGGGAACAGCCCGAGCAGCACCAGCAGCCCGGCAATAAAGTAGGCCACGTAGCGGCTGGCCACGCCGGTCAGTTGGATCACCCCGTTGTTCTGGGCAAAGGTCACCATCGGCAGGCTGTTGAACACCGCCGCCACCATCGAGTTGAAACCGTCGGCCAGCAGCCCGGACTTGATGCGCTTGATGTACAGCGGGCCCTTGACCGGCTGCTGGGAAATCATCGAATTGGCGGTCAGGTCGCCGGCTGCCTCCAGCGGCGAAATCAGGAAGATCACCGCCAGCGGGATAAAGGCGATCAGGTCGAACGAGAAGCCGTATTTGAATGGCACCGGCACGCTGACCAGGGGCACGTCGGGCAGGCTGGCCATGTCGACCCGGCCCAGCATCCAGGCGACGACGAAGCCCAGGGTCAGGCCGATCACGATCGAGCCCAGGCGCAGCATCGGGTGGTTGAAGCGGTTGAGGATGACGATGGTCAGCAGCACCAGTGCTGCCAGCCCCAGGTTGCTGGCCGCGCCCAGGTCCGGCGCGCCGAAGCCGCCGGCCATGTCGGTGACCGCGACCTTGATCAGCGACAGGCCCATCAGGGTGATGATGGTGCCGGTGACCACCGGGGTGATCAGCTTGCGCAGCTTGCCGATGAACTGGCTGAGGAACATCTCGATAAAGGCCGCGCAAAAGCAGATGCCGAAGATGGTCGAGAGAATCTCTTCATTGCTGCCGCCACGACCCTTGACCATGAAACCGGCGCTGAGCAGCACGCTGATAAAGGAAAAACTGGTGCCCTGCACGCACAGCAGCCCGGAGCCGATCGGGCCCAGGCGCCGGGCCTGGACAAAGGTGCCCAGGCCGGAGACGAACAGCGCCATGCTGATCAGGTATGGGGTTTCTTCGTGCAGGCCGAGCACCCCGCCGAAAATCAGGGTCGGGCTGATGATGCCGACAAAACTGGCCAGCACGTGCTGCAACGCGGCGAAGATGGCCGCGCTGAAATGCGGGCGGTCGTCCAGGCCATAGATCAGGTCGGACTTGTAGCGAGGGATGCGATCAGGTGCGGTCATGAAAAGGCCTGCCAATGGCGTGTCGAAACAGGGGGGCACACGCCGGAAAGTGGACGGGACTTGGTTCGCGAAAGGATTGCGCCAGGCAAAACCTGCGAACCGGTCAGAAAAAGGAGGCGCAGGATGCCAGAAAGGCGCCGCAGTCAGAAGCGTAAATAGCGGCAAAGGCGCAACTTCGAAAGGATACGAAAGATACTGTTTCTCATTTCCCGTTATGGAATAATCCGGCCCCCGAACCCCGGACCGCCCCTCGATGCTGCCCACGCCCAGCCTGCTGCTGAGTTTTCAGGAGCACTACGACGACCTGCTGAAGTTTCTCACCCGGCGCATGAGTGATCGCCAGCGTGCGGCCGATGTCGCCCAGGAAACCTACCTCAAGCTGCTCAAGGTCGATCAGACGCTGGCGGTGCACAACGACCGCAGCTTTATCTTTCGCGTGGCCGGCAACCTGGCCATCGACACCTTGCGCCGCGAGCAGCGCCTGGCGGCCAACCACAGTGACGGCAAGGAGCATGCCGAGTCCGTCGACCCGGCGCCGGTGCCCGAGGCGGTGCTGCTGGCCAAGGAGCGCCTGGCGCTGCTCGACGACGCCCTGCAATTGCTCTCGACCAATGCCCGGCAGGCCTTGCTGCTCAACCGTATCGAGGGCTTGACCCAGGCCCAGATCGCGGTTCGGCTGGGCGTTTCCGAGAGCATGGTGGCAAAATACATCGGCCAGGCCCTGCGCCATTGCCGCGACTGGCTCAAGCAAAATCATGCATGATCCTTCTCCCTCAGCCGCCGACCTGCCCATGACCCAGCCCCCGATACCCGAGCCTGACGACAGCCTCGAAGACGCCGCCGTCGACTGGCTGGTGCTGCTCAACTCGGGCCAGGCCAGTGCCGCCCAGCGCATGGCCTACCAGCAATGGCGCCTGACCAGCCCGGCCCACGCCGCGGCCGCCGACGAGGCGCAGCAACTGTGGGCCGACCTTGGCATGACCGCGGCGGCGAGCGAGCTGCGGGCCCAGGCTCAGGTACCACGCCGACCACCACGCTGGTGGCCGGCCCTGGCGGCTTCGGTGCTGGTCGCCGTTGCCGGGGTCACCGGCTGGCAACAGTGGCCGGCCTTGAGCGCCGACTACCACACCGGCGTCGGCCAGCAGCAGACCCTGACCCTGGACGATGGCTCCACAGTCACCCTCAACAGCGCCAGTGCCTTGTCGGTGGCCTACACGGCCAGCGAGCGCAAGGTCATCCTGCGGGCCGGCGAGGCACTGTTCGAGCCGGCCCCCGACCGGCAGCGGCCGTTTGTGGTGAGTGCCGGCGACGAGCGCCTGCAAGGCACCGACAGCAGTTTCAGTGTGCGCCGCGACGGTGGCGAGCTGACGGTGGTGGTCAGGAGCGGCCAGGTGCAGTTCAGCGGCGACCATCAGCCGGTGCTGTTGCAGGCCGACCAGCGCCTGCAGCACCGCGCCGGCCAGCCCCTGCTGGCACAGCAGAAGGTGGATGCCGCCAGCCTCACGGCCTGGCAGCGCGGCAAGCTGATTTTCAATGGTCGGCCGCTGGGGGAGGTGATTGGCGAGCTGGAGCGCTATCAGCACGGGCGGATCGTGATTTCCGATGCGCAACTGGCGGCCCTGCCGGTCAGCGGGGTATTTGATCTGAACGACCCGCAAGGGCTGCTGCGCGCCCTCGAACAGCGCTACCCGCTGAAGGTCACGTACCTGCCATGGCTGGCGGTCCTGCACTGATTTGAATTTTTTTCGCCGGGCCGCTGCAAGTTCCGGTTGGCGAAATCGTCGTAGTGAGAACGAGAAGAAAATCATTCTCATTGACGTATTCAAACGGGGCGGGAAAACAGTCGTGAAAGGTATGTTCAAGCAGTCGACACAGGTCCGGGCCAAGGCCCTGGTGCGCCGTACACTCCTGGCTCAGGCCATCATTGCCGGGGTGTGCAGCCCGCTGCTGGTCCAGGCCCAGGACGCCGTCGCGCCCAGCCACAGCGCCGAAGAGCGCCGGGTCAACCTGGCATTGCCCGCCCAAGCCCTGGACCAGGCCCTGACCGGCTTCGCCGACCAGGCCGGGTTGCGCCTCTTGTACACCACCGCCGATGTCGAGGGCCTGCAAGCCGAGGCGTTGAATGGCGAACTGAGTGTGGCCCAGGCCCTGCAACGCCTGCTGGCCGGCAGCGGCATGAGTTGGGCGTTCAGCGACCCGCGCACGGTGATCCTGCGCCGCGCCACGGCGCCGGCAGCGAGCCTCAACCTCAAGCCGATCCAGGTCAGCGTGGCCTCGCGCACCCGCACCGCCATCAGTGAAATCCCCGGCACCGTGTGGGTGGTCGACCAGACCCAGCTGCGCGAACAACTGCAGACCGGGGTCAGCCTCAAGGAAGCCATCGGCAAGCTGGTGCCGGGCCTCGACCTGGCGCCCGAGGGGCGCACCAACTACGGCCAGAACATGCGCGGGCGCAACGTGCTGGTGATGATCGACGGGGTCAGCCAGAACAGCTCCCGTGGGTTGTCCCGGCAGTTCGACAGCATTTCCCCCTTCAACGTCGAGCGTGTGGAAGTGCTCTCCGGCGCCAGCGCCATCTACGGCGGTGGCGCCACCGGCGGCATCATCAATATCGTGACCAAGAAGGGCGAGGCCGGGGCGGCGCAATTTGAAACCCAGGTCGGGGCCAGCAGCGGCTTCAACAACAGCGACGACCTGTCGACCCGTATCGCGCAGTCGGTCAGCGGTGGCAACGAGCGCATCAACGGCCGGCTGGCGGTCGCTGCCGAACAGAACGAGGCGTTCTACGACGGTGCCGGCAACCAGATCTTCATCGACAACACCCAGACCGACCTGCAATACAACCGCACCGTCGACCTCATGGGCAGCCTGGCGCTGCAATTCAACGAGGCCCAGGGCCTTGACCTGCTGGCCCAGTACTACGATTCCGGCAATCATGGCGGCACCGGTATCTACTTCCCCAACCTCAGCTACCAGAAGCCTTCGGACCTGGAAGACGCGCAATTGCGCGGCGGTTACTCCACCGACTTGCAGCCGCGCACCAAGCGCCTGCTGCTCAATGCCAGCTACCACTACGACGATGTGCTGGGCGGTCAGGACTTTTACCTGCAAGGCTCCTACCGCAAGGAGGACGACAACTTCTACCCGTTCCCCTATTACAACGCGGCCAACCCCACGGGCTCCAAGGGTGTGTATTTTGCCGCCTCGCAGCAGAACTTCGAGGTCAGCAGCCTCAAGGCCCTGCTGGTCAAGGAGTGGAGCGCGTTCAAACTGACTTATGGCGTGGACCTGGATCGCGAGCGTTTCAACGCCGAGCAGAGCGTGTTCAACTCCCAGACCTCGTCTGCTACCGGTGGCCTCGACCTCGATACCTTGAGCAAGGCCCCGCGCTATCCCAGCTACCGGGTTGACGGGCTTTCCGGCTATGCCCAGCTGGACTGGCACGCCACCGACAACCTGACGGTGTCCGGCGGTGCGCGGCGCCAGAAAATGGATGTGGAGGTCGGCCAGTTCAAGAACGTGCCGGGGGGCAGCAACGACTATGAAGTGAGCCTGTACAACATCGGGGCGATCTACGACTTCAAGAATGGGCATCAGACCTGGATCAACTACGGCGAGGGTTTCGATCTGCCGGACCCGGCCAAGTTCTACGGCAAGCCGGGCTTGAGCGTCGACGACAACCCCCTGGCCGGGATCAAGAGCCGTCAGGTGGAAACCGGCTGGCGGTATTCGGACAGCGACTGGGATGCCCAGGCGGCGCTGTACTACATCTGGTCGGATAAGGTCATCACCACCGACAGCGCGACCCTGACCATTGACGTGATCGACCAGAAGAGCCGCGACTACGGGTTTGAAGGCGCCTTGACCCGCCACTTCGCCAGCGGCTGGGAGGCTGGCAGCACCCTGCACCTGGTGCGTTCGGAAGAAGAGGACAAGAGCGGCGACTGGATCAAGCGAGATGCGCGCTATGCCTCGTTGTCCAAGTCCACTGCGTTCGTGGGCTGGAAGGGCGACCGCAGCAGCGCCCGCCTGCAAGGCAACCACGCGTTCACCCTCAAGGACGACGCCGACCACACCATCAACGGCTACACCACCTTCGACCTGCTGGGCAGCCATGACACCGGCTTCGGCACCTTCAGCGCCGGGATCCAGAACCTTCTGGACAAGCAATACAGCACGGTCTGGGGCCAGCGCGCGACGCTGTTCTACTCGCCGGCCTACGGCCCGGCGTACCTCTATGACTACCAGGGCCGCGGCCGCACCTACACCCTCGGGTGGTCAATGGCGTATTAAGCCCCGTAGCCGCTGCCGCAGGCTGCGCTGGCCCTCATCGACACCGCACAGCTCCCTGTAAACCCCAGCGGCTCCTGACAGTTTCTGACAGGGGCCTCTGCTAAGCTGCGCGGCTCTTTTGTGTGGAGGCTTGCGGTGTCGCGAACCAGTCGTTTACTTACCCTGCTGCAAGTCTTGCGTGGCAAGAGCCGTCCGGTGACGGCTGCGGTCCTGGCGCGGGAGCTGGAAGTGTCCGAGCGCACCTTGTACCGCGATATCGCCGAGCTGACCGCCCTGGGCGCTCCGGTGTATGGCGAGGCCGGCATCGGTTATGTGTTGCGCAGCGGCTTGTTCCTGCCGCCGTTGATGCTCAATGCCGACGAGACCGAAGCCATTGTGCTGGGCCTGCGGTATGTCGATCAGCGTGGCGATGATGTGCTGGGCAAGGCCGCCGCCGACGCCCTGGCCAAGATTGCCGCGGTCCTGACCCCGGCGGCCCAGGAGGCCTTGCGCAATCCCACGGTCATGCCCGGGCCATCGGCCTGCGCCTACCCGGAAAACGTGGTGCCGCTGGATGTGTTTCGCCAGGCCATTCGCGAACAGGCCAAACTGCATCTGGACTACGCCGACGCCAAGCAGGTCTCCAGCCAGCGACTGATCTGGCCCCTGGCCCTGGGGTTTATGAACGAGGCGCGGGTGATAGTCGCCTGGTGCGAGTTGCGCGGGGCTTATCGGACCTTTCGCACCGACCGCATCCTCGCGGTCAGCGCTCAGGGAGAGGTCTACCCAGGTCGGCGCAGTGACCTGCTGCGCACCTGGCGCACGCTGATGCAGCTGGATGAACACGGGCGCTTCACTCCTGACAAGAACTGACGCAGGCGCCCATTAGCATGGCGCCTGACTTCACTCACAAGGAGCTTCACGCATGTCCAGCACCGCCCCCGTACTCGCTCCGGCGATCGCCGCCTACATCGCCGCCGCCAACGCCCGCGACAGTTCGGCAGTGAGCAGTTTCTTTGCCGAGGACGCGACGGTATTCGATGAAGGCCGGCAGCGGGTCGGCACCCAGGACATCGCGCACTGGATGGCGGACTGCGCCCAGCGTTATCAACCGCGCCTGCAAGTGCAGGCGGTGCAGCAGCGCACCGGCAAGGTGCTGCTCGACAACCTGGTCTGGGGCGCGTTTCCCGGCAGCCCGCTGGCGTTGCGCTACGTGTTCCGGCTCGATCCCCAGGGCAAGATCTGCCGCCTGGACATCTCCCTGTAGGCGCCGTCCGGCAGTGGCAGGCGCCAGTGGCGTGGCATACTGCGCGCTCTTTGCCCGGATCGTTCGCCCCATGCCTTTTGATTCCCCCCTCAGCGCCTATCAGCATGCCCTGGAGCAAGGATTTGTCGCCGACCCGGCGCAACTGCGCGCGGTGCAGGCGCTGGAGCAATGCCACCAGGCCCTGCACCAGGACCTGGCGCCGATTACCGGGGTGTACCTGTGGGGGCCGGTGGGGCGCGGCAAGACCTGGCTGATGGACCGGTTCTACCAGAGCCTCAGGGTGCCGGCGCGGCGTCAGCATTTTCACCACTTCATGGGCTGGGTCCACCAGCGCTCATTCCAGCTGACCGGCACCGCCGACCCTTTGCAGGCCCTGGCCCGGGAGCTCAGCGCCAAGGTGCGGGTGCTGTGTTTCGACGAGTTGTTCGTCAACGACATCGGTGATGCGATCATCCTTGGGCGCCTGTTCCAGGTGATGTTCGATGAAGGCGTGGTGGTGGTCTGCACCTCTAACCAGCCGCCGGCCCAGCTGTATGCCGACGGCTTCAACCGCGAGCGTTTCCTGCCGGCGATCCAGGCGATCGAGCAGCATATGCAGGTGGTTTCGGTGGATGGTGATGAAGACCATCGCCTGCACCCGGGCGCCGGCCTGCAACGCTACTGGGTCACGGCGGCGGGCGAGCCCAGTGCCCTGGGGCCGGTGTTTGAACAGTTGAGCGCGGGGCAGGCGGTCTCCAGTGCGGTGCTGGCGGTAGGGCACCGTAATGTCACGGTGCTCAAGGCCAGTGAAAGCGTGCTCTGGTGCCGCTTTGCCGACCTTTGCGAGGCGCCGTTCGCGGCCATGGACTTCATGGCGCTGTGCGACCGCTTCAGTGCCATTCTGCTCAGCGAAGTGCCCAACCTCAGCGCCAGCCAGCGTCCGGGACGCATCGCCCGAGGCACCGAGGATGGTGCGCAGCGGGTGGATGCCGGGGACCGCGAGTTGCCCCAGCTGTCGGTGCACGATGACAGCGTGCGGCGCTTTATCGCCCTGGTGGACGAGTGCTATGACCGCAAGGTGCCGCTGTACCTCGAGGCCCAGGTCCCTTTGGAGCAGCTGTATACCGAGGGTTACCTGGAGTTTGCCTTCCGTCGTACCTTGAGCCGCTTGCAGGAAATGCAGTTGCAGCGTTTTTGCTGAAGATCCCGCGTCGGGATCAGCCATTGCTCCGCGAGGTGTTGCCGTGAACCAGCCCTTGTCCCACCACTTGTCGACCATGGCCTACCAGAACGCCTGGGCCAACCACCGCCTGGCCAAGGCCTGGGGTCAGTTGAGCGCGGCTGAACTGGTCGCGCCGCGCCGCAGCTTTTTCCCCAGCGTGAGGGCCACCCTCAATCACATCCTGACCTGCGACTGGTTCTACGTGGATGCCCTTGAGCGGGAGCTTCGCGGCGAGCCGCCACGGGTCGATTGCTATGTATTTTTTGACGTCGACGAGCCCTGTGTCGAGGCCGGTGAACTGCGCCAGGCACAATCCACCGTCGACCAGCGGCTGCTGGCGTACTGCGCGCAACTGCGGGACGCCGACCTGGGGCGCCGGGTGACCATCGCCCGGGAGACGCCGCAGCACGACAGCCGCTTGCGCATGCTCAGCCATCTGTTCGAGCACCAGATCCACCATCGCGGCCAGGTGCACGCCATGCTCAGCGACACCCGGATCGCGCCCCCGCAACTGGACGAGTTTTTCTGCACCGGCGAGGCCGGGTTGCGTGCTGCGGACTTTGCCGAGCTGGGCTGGACTGAGGCGCAGATCTGGGGCGACTGAGCGCTCGGCTCAGCTCCCGGTCAGCGGGCGGCGCCGGAACACCAGGCGGAACTCGGTCAGCCCGTCGGTCTGGCTGCTGACATCGGTCTGGCCCTGATGCAGGTTCATGATCGAACGCACAATCGCCAGGCCCAGCCCGGTGCCGCCTTCGGCCCGGGAGCGGCTGCTGTCGACCCGGTAGAAGCGCTCGAACAGGTGCGGCAGGTGCGCTTGCGCAATCCCGGCCCCGGAGTTGCTCACCGTCAACGCTACGCCTGCGGCCAGTTCCTCCACCTGCAGCGAGATGCTGGCCTGCTGCGGTCCATGGCGGATGGCGTTGGACAGCAGGTTGGAAATGGCGCGCTGGATCATCAACCGGTCGCCGTGTACCCAGCCGCTGCCGGACAGGTTCAGAGTCTGGTGTTTTTCCTCGGCGCTGAGGGCGAACAGCTCCATGACCCGGCGCGCTTCTTCCTCCAGGGCAACCGGCTGGAAACTGACCTGGGAAGCCGGGTGGCTGACCTGGGCCAGGAACAGCATGTCGCTGACGATCCGGGTGACCCGTTCCAGCTCCTCGATGCTCGACTCCAGCACCTGCTTGTACTGCTCCGGCGGGCGCTCGCGGGACAAGGTGACCTGGGCCTTGCCCATCAGGTTGGAGATGGGCGAGCGCAGTTCGTGGGCCAGATCATCGGAGAATTGCGCGAGCTGCTGCACGCCGCCGTCCAGGCGGTGCAGCATGAAATTGATGCTATGGGCCAGTTCCGCCAGCTCCCGAGGCAGGTTGTCCTGGGACAGGCGGTGGGTCAGGTCCTGGGTGGTGATCTGCGCCGCCACCCGGCTGAATTGCTGCAGCGGCAGCAGCCCGCGTTGCACCAGCCACCAGGCGCCGATACCGATCAGCAACAGCAGCAACGGCAGGATGATCACGGTCGAGCGCAGGTAGGCGCTGAGCAACGCCTGGTCATTTTGCCGATCCAGCGACAGCACCACCCGCACCTGTTCGCCACTGCCCAGGGGCAGCAGGCGTGAGGCACTGAGCAGGGGCCGGCCGCGGCTGTCCGTCCAATCCAGAAATGCCGGGCTGTCGGCGCCGTTCAAGGCGGCGGGCAACGACTCCAGGGGCTGGCTGCCGATGTCGAGCAGGGGCGGCGCCTGGGGATCGGCGGCGAGAATGCGCAAGTGCAGGTTGTCGTGGCCCATGACCAGGTCGAGCAGGGAATGGGGGCGGGCGGTGATGTCCGCGGTCTTGAGGTCGCTGGTCAGGCTGTGCTGGATCTGGGTCAGCTTGTTGTCCAGGCTTTCCCGGGCGAGCTTGCCCAGTTCGTGGGTCAGCGCGAGGTAGGCCAGGGTCGCCAGCAATAGCACCAGGCCGGCGCCCATCAGGCTCACGGTCAGCCCCAGGCGCATCGACAGGCTGCTGGGTTGCCTCGCCGGCATCGGCAACGGTCCGGCCTTGCCGGCCCCTGGCCTCATTGGCGGACCTCCAGCACATAGCCGACGCCGCGAATGGTGTGGATCAGCTTGATGTCGCTGGCATCGTCGATCTTGGCCCGCAGACGGCTGATGGAGACCTCGACCACATTGGTGTCGCAATCGAAGTTCATGTCCCAGACCTGGGAGATGATCTGGGTTCGGGTCAGCACTTCGCCGGCCTGACGCATCAGGACATGCAACAGCGTGAATTCCTTGGTGGTCAGGTCGATTCTGCGGTTGCCGCGGTAGGCTCTATGGCGCCGCGGATCAAGTTCCAGGTCGGCTACTTGGAATACGTCCACCGCCGCCATGTGTTCATTGCGCCGCAACAATGTACGAACTCGTGCCAGCAACTCGGGGAACTCGAAAGGTTTGACCAGGTAATCATCGGCGCCCAAGTCCAGGCCCCGGACTTTATCGGCCAGGCGTCCGCGGGCGGTTAACATGATGACCCGGGTACTGTGTTCACGGCGCATAAGTTCCAGCACTTGCCAACCATCTTTGTGTGGCAGGTTGACGTCCAGAATCACCAATTGATAATCCTGCTGATCAATCAAGTGCAAGCCATCCTGGCCATTCGCCGCACAATCGACGACATAGCCACTTTCCGTCAGGCCCTGTTGTAGATAATCAGCGGTTTTTGGTTCGTCTTCGACAACCAGGATGCGCATCAATAGTTCCTCGTGTGACTCAAGTTGAATATGAGCGGTGTAGAAAAAAGCCGTGGCCAGCCCTCGATCGCTCCGCGAAAGAGCTTCGGTCGGCAGGTTGGCCTGGGTTTGGGTGGGCGGATGATGAAGCCTGTAGCTGCTTTAGGGTCAAGAGGGAAATAGCTCTGAATCAAAGGTTTGCGTGAGGATTGGCGAGGCGGGGGGCGCCTGCTGTTGTATCAGGGCGTGTCTTTTTGCAGGCACACCGACAATCGGTTGTTGAGAGCCAATGGCTAATCCCGGGTGCGCGATGTGGATATACGAACAATGAAGAGCGTGAGTGACATCCAGAAACAAAGGCGCCTGGTCAGGCGCCTATTGCTTTAACGGTGTGAACTTAGGCGCCCGGGGTGTTTGCGGAAGTTTTATCGGCTGAAGGTTCGATATTGCTCTTTGCGGTTTCGCTGGATGCGGTGGTTTCAACCGCGCCGTGAGTCTGTTGCTGGCTCACGCGGAAGTTGTCCCAGAACTGTTGCGAGCGTTCTGAGCCATCTTCGGCAAAGGCACTGGTCGAGCCCAGTGTTATTAAAGTGGCGAGAATAAAAGTTGAACGTTTCATGCGTTGTTTCCCATTAACAATGTTCGCTGCCCGCCTTATCTCTGGATAAGTGCTGATAGGGGCGGAGTGTGTGCGAAGTTTATTAAATGGGAGTTAACGCCGGCATGAGCCGTTGATTACATATTCGTAATCTTTGCCCGAGGGCGACACAAGACGACTCGTGGGAGTCGTCTTGTGGGGGGGAGGGTTACTGCTGGACCACTTCCGTGGTACTCGGCTTGGGTTTCATCAGGCTGAAGTCGATCAAGGCCTTGGATTGGCGCTCGAACGGGTTGCCGATCAGCAGCGGCCGCGGCTTGAAGCTGTCGCTGACCAGGCTCTTGCTGCGGTCCAGTTCGTCGGCGCTGAGGCCGGCCAGGTCGGCCCAGGTGTGAATCAGCTGCGAGCTGCTGTAGGGGCGACCCAGGTCGCCGGCAAAGCTCCAGTCGTGGGTTTCCCGCCATTTCGGCGAGGCCCAGGCCATGAACGGGATGGTGTACATCGGCGCGGTCGGCTTGCTTTCGTTGCGCCCCAGGGTGTTGTGGCCGGCGGAGTCGAAGACGTCTTCGCCATGGTCGGACAGGTACAGCAGGAAGCCGTTGGGATCGGTCTTGGCGTAGTCCTTGATCAGGCTGGACACCACGAAGTCGTTGTACAGCACGGCGTTGTCGTAGCTGTTGTAGGTCGGCACCTGGTCGTCGCGCACGCCGGCGGGCACGCCCTGGCGGTCGGTGAACTTGTCGAAGGTTGGCGGGTAGCGGTACTGGTAGCTCATGTGGGTGCCGAGCAGGTGCACCACGATGAATTTGCGCGGTGCGTTGTCGGCCAGGGCCTTGTTGAAGGGTTCGAGCACATCGCCGTCATACTGGCGGGCGTTCTGATTGCGGTTGTTGTTCAGGTACACCTGCTCGTCGGCCTGTTCGGAGAACGTGGTGAGCATGGTGTTGCGCTTGGTCATGGTCTGCTGGTTGGTGATCCAGTAGGTCTTGTAGCCAGCCT
Organism: Pseudomonas sp. CF161; assembly: GCF_000416215.1. NCBI lineage: Bacteria > Pseudomonadati > Pseudomonadota > Gammaproteobacteria > Pseudomonadales > Pseudomonadaceae > Pseudomonas > Pseudomonas sp. CF161. The sequence continues at coordinate 284,973 of NZ_ATLP01000089.1, read as the reverse complement.
GTTTCATCACGCTGACCACCGACGGCGTGGTCAGGTACAGCTCGGGGTTCTCTTCGTCGGCGAAGGTCAGCACCTGTTGCAAGGCTTCAATGGTGTACGGCCGGGGCGTGATCACGTTGTCGAACACCGCCAGCTGATCCTTGAGCTTGTCCAGCTCCGGAGTGGTCTGGCGCGGGTAGCCGTAGAGACTCATGCGTTGGCGGTTGGTCGACTCACCGATGACCAGCACCAGGGTCGCGGGCAGGTCGGCCGAGGCGTCCTTGAGGTTTTTCAGTGGCGCGATCTTGCTGGCGCTGGCGAGCATGCCTTGCATGTTGTCCAGTTGTTCCAGGTAACGGCGATAGGCAACCACCATCTGCCACGGCACGGCGGGTTCGATGCGGGTTTCGAATCGCTCCAGGCCGCCGCGCAGGCTGTCGGAACGGGCGATCTGCTTGACCAGCGGGTAGCCGACCACCGCCACCAGCAGCGCCGTGGTCGCGACCAGGGCCCGGCCACGGGGCATGTACACCGGGCGCAGGCGGGTCCAGAGGAAGATGGAGAACGCGGTGTGGGCGATAAAGGCGAGGACGATCCACCAGGCAAAGTATTGCGTCATGTACTCGCCGGCTTCCGACGGGTTGGACTCGAACATGATGAAAATGACGCTTTGCGAGAATTCCTGCTGGTAGATGAAGAAGTAGCCGAGGCTGGCCATGGAGCAGGCCCAGAGCACGATGCCGATCAGGGCGGCGAGCAGGCGGGTGCGTGCGGGGAACAGCAGCACCGGCGCCAGCCAGATCGAGCTCATGATGAAAGCCTGGCGGAAGCCGGCGAACCCGGAGGTGTCGGTCAGCAGGATCAGCAGTTGGGTGATGCCGGAAAAGTACCAGAAGAACAGGAAGAGCCAACCCAGACCGGCCCAATCAAAACCTTTCGCAGACGTGTCGCCGCGTTTAAACAATGCCATGGAGCGCTCCAACCGGTTGATCACTGCTATCGCGGACGCGCGGGGAGCGGTCCGTGAGCGAGGGCGGCTCTGAACCGAGCGGCCACAATGGCCGGAGTATCGCCACTCAGGTGTGAAAAGTTTGTGAGCTGAAAGCGTGCCGCGCTCCGATGAACGGTCGGGCTGGAAGGGCTGAGGCGGGGGATGCAGTCATTGCCGGCATCATCCCCGCAAGGGATAACGCCGGCGATGTGGCGCGCAGGGCTGCGCCAGGTTGAATGCTGGGTCCGCTGGCGGGACTCAGTTCGGCGAGGGGGCGTGCAGGCTGGTGATCTGGGCGGTCTGGCCCTGGCCTTGAAGCAATAGACGCAGTTGCGAGAGTTCCTGCTGCAGTTGATCGCGTTCTGCTTTCAATTGACGCAATTCATCACGACGGATCGTGACATACAGGGTTTGTGCAGGTCGTGCCGGTAGTACTGTGCCCATTGCTCACCTCGCAAATGGCGTGTCTCAACTGTGTTTGTGCCGCTCGATTTCGAGGGTCAAAACACTATCGGCGCCGATTTTGATTTCTTTTACCGGCAAAGGGAACTTTTTTATTTTTCAATGTCGTTGTGTCTTCGAGGCGATTTGCGTCGTTATCCACTGTCTGCATGGGAAACTAAGTCCGGGCGCTCTGGACTAACCCTCATTGGCCCCATTGGGCTATAACCTTTTGACACAAATCTATTCGTAGTAAGGAGCATCAGCACATGCAACTGGGGATTATCGGACTGGGCCGCATGGGCGGCAACATTGCACGGCGCCTGATGCTCAACGGGCATGAAACCGTGGTGTATGACCGCAACGCCGAGTTTGTCAGCACCCTGAGCGGTGAAGGCGCCAAGGGCGTGGCCGATCTGCCGGCCCTGGTGGCAGGCCTGGAAAAACCGCGCGCGGTCTGGGTCATGCTGCCGGCCGGCGCACCCACCGAAGACACCATCGAGACCTTGAGCCAACTGCTGGAAGCGGGCGATGTGATCATCGATGGCGGCAACACCTACTATAAGGACGACATCCGCCGCGCCCACAGCCTGGCGCAAAAAGGCCTGACCTATATCGATGTCGGCACCTCCGGCGGCGTCTGGGGCCTGGAGCGTGGCTACTGCATGATGATCGGCGGCGATGCCGACGAGGTTAAGCGCCTGGACCCGCTGTTCGCCGCCCTGGCGCCGGGTTATGGCGACATCCCGCGGACCAAGGACCGGGTTGCCGAAGATGACCGCGCCGAACGTGGCTACATTCATGCCGGCCCTGCGGGCTCTGGGCATTTCGTCAAGATGATCCACAACGGCATCGAGTACGGAATGATGCAGGCCTTTGCCGAAGGCTTCGACATTCTCAAGACCAAGGCTTCGGAAAACCTGCCTGAAGATCAGCGTTTCGACCTCAACGTCGCCGATATCGCGGAAGTCTGGCGTCGCGGCAGCGTGGTTTCCTCGTGGCTGCTGGACCTGACTGCCGACGCCCTGGCCACCGATCCCAAGCTCGACGGTTACTCCGGTTCGGTCGCGGACAGTGGAGAGGGGCGCTGGACCATCGAGGCGGCCATGGAGCAGTCGGTGCCGGTACCGGTGCTGTCCAACTCGCTGTTCGCCCGATTCCGTTCGCGTCAGCAGAGCACCTACGGCGACAAACTGTTGTCGGCCATGCGCTTCGGCTTCGGCGGCCACGTGGAGACTTCGAAAAAATGACCACTGTGCGCAGGAAGTCCAAGGCTGAACCCGCACCGCCCACCACCCTGTTTCTGTTTGGCGCCCATGGCGACCTGGTCAAGCGCCTGTTGATGCCGGCGCTGTACAACCTCAGTCGCGATGGCTTGCTGAACGAGGGCTTGCGGATTGTCGGGGTCGATCACAACGCCATCAGCGATGTGGACTTTGCCAAGAAGCTGGAAGACTTCCTGCGCACCGAAGTGGCGAACAAGGTCGGCGACGGCGCGACCCTGGACCCGCAGCTCTGGGCCAAGCTGGCCCGGGGTATCAGCTACGTCCAGGGCGACTTCCTCGACGATTCGACCTACAGCGCCCTGGCCGCCAAGATCGCAGCCAGCGGCACCGGCAATGCGGTGTTCTACCTGGCCACCGCGCCGCGCTTCTTCAGTGAAGTGGTGCAGCGCCTGGGTGCGGCCGGGTTGCTGGAGGAGAACCCCGAGGCCTTTCGCCGGGTGGTGATCGAGAAGCCCTTCGGCTCCGACCTGCAATCTGCCGAAGCCCTGAACGGTTGCCTGCTCAAGGTCATGAGCGAAAAGCAGATCTACCGCATCGACCATTACCTGGGCAAGGAGACGGTGCAGAACATTCTGGTCAGCCGCTTCTCCAACAGCCTGTTCGAAGCGTTCTGGAACAACCATTACATCGACCACGTGCAGATCACCGCGGCAGAAACCGTCGGTGTGGAAACCCGTGGCAGCTTTTATGAACACACCGGTGCCTTGCGCGACATGGTGCCCAACCACCTGTTCCAGCTCCTGGCCATGGTGGCCATGGAGCCGCCCGCGGCCTTCGGCGCCGATGCCGTGCGCGGCGAAAAGGCCAAGGTGGTCGGCGCCATCCGGCCCTGGACGACAGAGGAGGCTCGCGCCAACTCGGTCCGTGGCCAGTACGTGGCCGGAGAGGCCGGTGGCAAGGCGCTGCCGGGTTATCGCGAGGAGCCCAATGTGGCGCCGGACAGCAACACCGAAACCTACGTGGCGCTCAAGGTCATGATCGACAACTGGCGCTGGGTCGGGGTGCCGTTCTACCTGCGCACCGGCAAGCGCATGAGCGTGCGCGACACCGAGATCGTCATCTGCTTCAAGCCGGCACCCTATGCCCAGTTCCGTGACACCGAGGTCGACAAGTTGCAACCGACCTACCTGCGGATCCAGATCCAGCCCAATGAGGGCATGTGGTTCGACCTGCTGGCGAAAAAGCCCGGGCCGACCCTGGACATGGCCAATATCGAGTTGGGGTTCGCCTACAAGGACTTCTTCGAAATGCAGCCGTCCACCGGGTACGAAACCCTGATCTACGATTGCCTGACCGGCGACCAGACCCTGTTCCAGCGTGCCGACAATATCGAGAATGGCTGGCGTGCGGTGCAGCCGTTCCTCGACGCCTGGAAGGAAGACGCCAGCGTGCAGGCCTACCAGGCCGGTGCAGATGGCCCAGAAGCTGGAGCCCAGCTGCTGGCCCGCGACGGTCGCGAATGGCACAGCCTCGGATGAGTGACGCCACGCAACAGCCCATCCGCTTCCTGCTCAGCGACATGGACGGCACCTTGTTGCTGCCCGATCACAGCCTCAGCACGCGCACCGTCGAGGCCGTACGCGCGCTGCGCGAGGCGGGGGTTTACTTCAGCCTCGCCACCGGGCGCCCACCCAGGGCCATGCTGGCGCAGATCAAGACCCTGGGCGTCGACCTGCCCACGGCGGCCTTCAATGGCGGCACCATCGTCCACCCCGATGGCCGCTTTCTGGCTCGCCATCACCTGCCGGTAGACGTGGCGGTGACCACCATTGAGCTGTTTTCGACGCAGCCCGAGGTGGAAGTCTGGGTGTTTGCCGACGGTGACTGGTTGTTACGCGACCCCCACGGGCCGATGGTGCCGCGCGAGCAACACGGGCTTGGCTACCCGCCGGTGGTGGTCAAGGGCTTCGAGGAGTACCTGCCGCGCATCGACAAGATTGTGGCCGCGAGCAACAACGCCTCGTTGCTGGTGGCGCTGGAGGCGCAATTGCAGGCCCGGGTCGAAGGTCAGGCCCAGGTGTCGCGCTCGCAGCCGGTGTACCTGGATGTCACGGCGATGGAGGCCAACAAGGGCCAGGCCCTGGTGACCCTGGCCGCCTTTCTCGGGGTGGACCTGGCGCACACGGCGGCACTGGGCGATGGCGGCAATGACCCGGCGATGTTTCACCGGGCCGGGTTGTCGATTGCCATGGGCCAGGCGCAGGAGGAGGTCAGGCGCCAGGCGGACCGGGTCACGGCGAGCAACCTTGATGACGGTGCGGCGCAGGCCATCGAGCGCTATATCCTGGCGCGCTGATCGCTCGCGCCAGCCGGCTGCCGGCGCCAGGCCCTCGAGCCCGGTGCCGGCCCATCGCTACAGCCAGTAACTCACTGCGTACCAGCCCAGCAGCCCCATCACCACGGTGTAGGGCAGGGCCATCCACACCATGCGCCCGTACGACAGGCGCACCAGCGGGGCAATCGCCGAGGTCAGCAAAAACAGGAATGCCGCCTGGCCATTGGGCGTGGCGACGCTGGGCAGGTTGGTGCCGGTGTTGATGGCGATGGCCAGGGTTTCGAAGTGTTCGCGGCTCATGTGCCCGTTGAGGAAGGCCTGCTTCACCTCGGTGATGTAAATGGTGGCCACGAACACGTTATCGCTGATGGCCGACAGCAGGCCGTTGGCGATAAACAGCATGCCCGGCTGTTGCTCCGGCGGCAGGGCCAGCACCCACTGGATCAGCGGCGTGAACAGCTGCTGATCGTGAATCACCGCCACCACCGCAAAAAACACCACCAGCAATGCGGTGAACGGCATGGCGTCCTTGAACGCATTGCCGATGCGGTGCTCTTCGGTAATGCCGGTGAAGGCGGTGATCAGCACGATCACCATCAGCCCGATCAACCCCACTTCGGCGATATGCAAGGCCAGGCCGGCAATCAGAATCAGCGCTGCCAGGCCCTGCACCAGCAATGCCGCGCGCTGGCGCGGGGTGCGCTCGGCATCATCGACCGCGGCGTAATCGGCCAGTACGGCGCGCACATTGTCCGGCAACAGGGTGCCGTAGCCGAACCAGCGCAGTTTCTCCAGGAGCACGCAGGTCAGCAGCCCGGCGGCCAGCACCGGCAGCGACACCGGGGCGATCTTCAGCAGGAACTCGGCGAAGTGCCAGCCCATTTCATGGCCGATCAGCAGGTTCTGCGGTTCGCCCACCAGGGTGCACACGCCGCCCAGGGCAGTGCCGACCGCGCCGTGCATCAGCAGGCTGCGCAGGAAGGCGCGGAACTGCTCCAGGTCTTCGTGGTGCAGCTTGGGCAGCCGCTGGTCGTCGCTGAAATCGCCTTCCTGACGTGGGTCGTTGCCCGAGGCCACGCGGTGATACACCGAATAGAAACCCACGGCGGCGCTGATAATCACCGCCGTCACGGTCAAGGCATCGAGGAACGCCGAAAGAAAGGCCGAGAGGAAACAGAACAGCAGGCTCAGCAGCACCTTGGAGCGCACCCCCAGCAACAGCCGGGAGAACAGGAACAGCAGCAGCTCCTTCATGAAGTAGATGCCGGCCACCATAAACATCAGCAGCAGGATCACCGGGAAGTTGTGCAGCAGCTCTTCATACAGCGCTTGAGGCGTGGTCATGCCCAGCAGCAGGGCTTGCACCAGCAACAGGCCGCCGGGCATCAGCGGGTAGCACTTGAGCGCCATGGCCAGGGTGAAGATGAATTCCAGCACCAGCAGCCAGCCCGCCGCTGCCGGGCTGACCAGCCAGAACAGCAACGGATTGAGGATCAGGAACGCGACAATACTGGCCTTGTACCAGCGGGGTGATTGACCGAGAAAGTTATGGGCAAACGCCTGGGCCATTGAACCGGACATCGGCGGCTCCTTTTATTGAGAAGCGCGCAAAGTGCCGCATGCCGCATTGAAGAGCAAGGATCGATGAAATCTTTTGTCACAATCCGTAGCCGCTGCTGCCAGGCTCGGGCCGCGTTCGGACGCTGGCCCTGAAGTACCACCTATTCCTCTGGGTGCACTCCAGGGCCCATCCCGGCCAGCGCAGCCTCGCCCAGCTCGGCAGCGGCTACAGGGTCGCGGCGGATTAGCCTTCGCGTTTGACGACGAGGGTCAGGATGTCGTAGCTGGCCACCAGTTCGCCCAGTTGGTTGGTCACTTCCACGTCCCAGGCCACCACGCCTTGGGGGATGCCCTGGGGGCTGAGTTTGCCCTGGTCGATCTTGCGTTTGCAGGTCAGGCGCGCCTGGATGGTGTCGCCGATGCCCACCGGGTTGATAAAGCGCAGGGTGTCCAGGCCGTAGTTGGCCAGTACCGGGCCCGGTGCCGGGGAGACGAACAGCCCGGCCGCCGCCGACAGCACGAAGTAGCCATGGGCGATGCGCTTGCCGAATTGCGATTCCTTGGCGGCGATCTCGTCGAAGTGCATATAGAAATGGTCGCCGGACAAGCAGCCAAAGTTCACCAGATCCGCCTCGGTCACCGTGCGGCGATGGGTCAGCAGCGACTCGCCGATCTGCAGGTCCTGGAAGAAGCGGCGGAACGGGTGCACCTCGGTCTCGATCACCTTGGCCCCGCGCACGTATTCACCGGTGACCGCCGCCAGCATGCTCGGCGAGCCCTGGACGGCGGCCCGTTGCAGGTAATGCTTCACGGCCCGCAGGCCCCCCAGTTCTTCGCCACCGCCAGCGCGGCCCGGGCCGCCGTGTTTCAGTTGGGGCAAGGGTGAGCCGTGGCCGGTGGATTCGCCGGCGCATTCGCGGTCCAGCACCAGCAAGCGGCCGTGCCAGGCAGCCGCCACCGGAATCGCCTTGGCGGCAATCTGCGGATCGCGGGTCACCAGGCTGCCCACCAGGCTGCCTTTGCCGCGCGCCGCCAGGGCCAGGGCTTCGTCCAGGTCGTCATAGGCCATCAGCGTGCTGACCGGGCCGAAGGCTTCGATATCGTGGGCACCCGCCGCATGCGGGTCGCGGGCCAGCAGCAGGGTCGGGGCGAAGAATGCCCCCTGGCTGACGTTTTCGCCGCGGGGCTCGAAGCCGTCGCGGGCACCGAACAGCAGGTCGCTGCTGTGCAACAGACTTGCCACACGCTCGGCCACATCCCGTTGCTGGTCGTGGGAGGCCAGGGCGCCCATGCGCACGCCTTCCACTGACGGATCACCGACCACCACCTTGGCCAGGCGCTCGCGCAAACGGCTGGCCACGGCGTCGATGTGCTTGGCCGGGACGATGGCACGGCGGATGGCGGTGCACTTCTGTCCAGCCTTGGTGGTCATTTCCCGGGCGACTTCCTTGATGAACAGTTCGAACTCTTCATCGTCCGGGGTTACGTCCGGGGCCAGGATCGCGCAGTTCAGCGAGTCGGCTTCGGCGTTGAACGGCACCGAATTGCGGATCAGGTTCGGGTTGACCCGCAGCTTGGCCGCGGTGTCGGCGGAGCCGGTAAAGGTCACCACATCCTGGCCTTCGAGGCGGTCCAGCAGGTCGCCGGTGCTGCCGATCACCAGTTGCAGGCTGCCGCTGGGCAGCAGGCCCGACTCGTCCATCAGGCGCACCACGGCCTCGGTCAGGTAGCTGGTGGCGCTGGCTGGCTTGACGATGCACGGCATGCCAGCGAGGAAGCATGGGGCGAATTTTTCCAACATGCCCCAGATCGGAAAGTTGAAGGCATTGATGTGCACCGCCAGGCCGCCACGGGGCACCAGGATATGGGTGCCGGCAAAGCTCCCGAGCTTGCTCAGTTGCAGCGCCGGGCCTTCATGCACGACGTTGCCCGAGGGCAGTTCGCGGGCGCCGAGGCTGGCATAGGTGAACAGCGTGCTGTTGCCGCCTTCGATGTCGATCCAGCTGTCGGCGCGGGTGGCGCCGCTGTGGTGGGACAGGGCGTACAGCTGTTCCTTGCGTTCGCTGAGGTACAGCGCCAGGGCCTTGAGGCGCTGGGCCCGTTGCTGGAAATCCAGGGCCATCAGCGCGGCGTTGCCCGCGCGGCGACCATGCTCGACGGCTTCGGCGAAGTCCGGGCGTTCTTCATGGGTGCGTGCCAGTTCATGGCCGTCAAGGGCGCTGCGCAGCACCTGGGCACCGTGTTGGCCGATCCAGCGGCCGGCGATGAAGCTTTGCAGGGTAGGGGCGTGAGGCATCACGATTGCTCCGGGTGAAAAATGAGGCCGACGCGGCGAACCGCGCCGGAGGGGGGTTACCAAAGCGCCAGGGTGTAACCGAGGATCAGTCGGTTTTCATCGATGGCGGTGCTCAAGCCATTGCCGGAGCGGAATGTCAGGTTGCGCCAGCGAATGCTCACGTCCTTGAACACGCCGCTCTGGATGACGTAGGTGATATCGGTGTCGCGTTCCCACTCGCGGCCGTTGTCGACGGCGCCGGCCTTGACGTGGCGGCCATCGGTGTAGCGGCTCATGAAGGTCAGGCCGGGAATGCCCTGGGCGGCGAAGTCGTAGTCGTAGCGCAGTTGCCAGGAGTCTTCTTCGGCGCGGGTGTAGGTGTTGTAGGTCACCAGGTTGACCACGTACGGATCGCCGCCGTTGAGGAACGGGAAGGCGCTGTCACCCGACAGCTGCTGCCAGGTGGCGCTGACTTTGTGCGCGCCGTGGGCCAGGGTGAACATGCTGTTGAAGTTGCGGTTGTCGATGCGCCCGGCGCGTTCGGCGCCGTCGCCGCGACTGTCGAAGTAGCGCAGGTCGCTGCGCAGGCTGAAGCCGTTGCCCAGGGGCTGGCTGTGCACCAGGCCGAGGAATTGCTGGTGATAGATCTGATCGAGCTTGCCGTAGTAATAGCTCAGGCTCAGTTGCGGGTTGAAGGCATAGCTGCCGCCTGCGAAGTCGAAGTGGTCGCTGCGGACGGCGCCGTAGCCGATGTCGTCGTTGCTGGAGGAATCCCGCAGGTTGGTCTTGGTCAGGCGCCCGGTATTGAGGGTCAGGCCGCTGATTTCCTGGCTGGTGAGCAGGCCGCCCTGGAAGGTCGAGCCCAGCAGCCGGGTGTCGTTGTAGGTGGCCACCGGTAGCAACGGCTGCAAGGTGCCGAGCTTGAGCACGCTTTTGGACAGGCGCAGCTTGCCGGTCAGCCCCAGTTCGCTGAACTCGTCCGCCGGCTCATGGCTGTTGGGGCCATAGGGCAGCAGGCCGGTGCCACGGCGGTCGGGGCTGGAGTCGAGCTTCAATCCCAGCTCGCCCAGGGCATCCAGGCCAAAGCCCAGGGTGCCCTCGGTAAAGCCGGACTCGATGCGGGCGGTAAAGCCCTGAGCCCATTCCTCGGCCTTGGATTGCGCGGCGTTGTCCTGGCGGAAATCACGGTTCAGGTAATGGTTGCGCAGCTCCAGCCGCGCCTTGCTGTCGCCGATGAAGTCGGCCAGGGCACTGGGGGCGAACAGCGGTAGGCTGAGGGCCGCCATGATCGACAGCAAAGCCTTGGGTGGAGCGATGTGAGCGGGGTTCATTGTTGTTATTCCCTGTCATCCGATCGGTCGTGGTGGGTTCAGTGGTTGCTGGCGCTGGAGGCGCCGATGCCGGTCATCGAGCGGATGAACTGCGCCAGGTAGCGCCCGCGCTCCAGTTCGGCCCGGGGCGAGCGATCGGTCACCGAGAACAGCCACGCGCTGAGAAACGCCAGGCTCATGGAGAACAGCGCCGGGTTGGAGTAGGGGAACAGCGCCTGCTCGTGGTGCAGGACGTTGACCCAGACCGCCGGGCTCAACACCAGCAGGACAATCGCCGAGATCAGGCCAGCCAGGCTGCCGGTGACCGCGCCACGGGTGGTCAGGCCTTTCCAGTACATGGAGAGGAACAGCACCGGGAAGTTGACCGAGGCCGCAATCGCCAGCACCAGGCCGGAAAGGAAGGCGATGTTCTGCGACTCGAACAACAGGCCAAGGATGATCGCCAGCACGCCGATGCACAGGGTGGCGATGCGCGACACGCGGATTTCCTGCTTCTCGGTGGCCTGGCCCTTGCGGATCACGCAGGCATACAGGTCATGGGACACCGCCGAGGCACCGGACAGCGCCAGCCCGGCCACCACCGCGAGAATGGTGGCGAAGGCCACCGCCGAAATGAAACCGAGGAACAGGTTGCCGCCCACGGCCTGGGCCAGGTGCACGGCGATCATGTTGCCGCCGCCGATGATCGCGCCGTTGGCATCGCGGAAGGCCGGGTCGGTGCCGACCATGACGATGGCGCCGAAGCCGACGATGATCAGCAGCAGGTAGAAATAGCCGATGAAGCCGGTGGCGTAGAACACGCTTTTACGCGCTTCCTTGGCGTCACTGACGGTGAAGAAACGCATCAGGATATGGGGCAGGCCGGCGGTGCCGAACATCATGCCCAGGCCCAGGGAGATGGCGTCGATCGGGTTCGACAGCAGGCCGCCCGGGGCCATGATCGCGCTGCCCTTGGCGTGCACCGCACTGGCGCCGGCGAACATGGCTTCGGTGCTGAAACCGAAATGCTTGAGCACCATAAAGGCCATGAAACTGGTGCCGAACAGCAGCATCACCGCCTTGATGATCTGCACCCAGGTGGTGGCGAGCATGCCGCCGAAGGTCACGTAAAACACCATCAGCACGCCCACCAGCATCACCGCGTACAGGTAGCTGATGCCAAACAGCAGTTCGATCAGCTTGCCGGCACCGACCATCTGCGCCACCAGGTACATCAGGGCCACGGTCAGGGTGCCGAAGGCCGAGGTCAGGCGCACCGGGGTTTGTTCCAGGCGATAGGACACCACATCGGCAAAGGTGTACTTGCCCAGGTTGCGCAGGCGCTCGGCGATCAGGAACAGGATGATCGGCCAGCCGGCCAGTACCCCCAGGGCGTACAACAGGCCGTCGTAGCCGTTGAGGAACATCATGGCCGAGATGCCGAGGAAGGACGCCGCGGAGATCATGTCGCCGGCAATCGCCAGGCCGTTCTGGAAACCGGTCATGCCGCCACCGGCGGTGTAGAAGTCACTGGCCGAACGGGTGCGCAGGGCCGCCCAACGGGTGACGCCGAGGGTGAACAGGACGAACACCAGGAACATGCCGATGGCGTTCCAGTTCAGCGGCCGGGCGCTGCCCTCGGCGGCCAGCGCAACGTCGGTGGCGAAGGCACAGGGCAGCAGGAACAGGGTCAGGAGGCGCTTCATTGGGCGCACTCCTGCTTGAGTTTTTCGTTCAGCGGGTCGATCACGTGGTTGGCGCGGTACACATAGAAACCGGTCAGGGCAAAGGCCAGCAGCACGATCACCACGCCCACCAGCATGCCGACCGTGGTCACGCCGCCGCTCAGGGATTGGCCCAAGGTGCTGGGGGAAAACGCCACCAGCAGCACAAAGCCGTAATAGATCACCAGCATCGCCAGGCTCAGCGACCAGTAGAGGTTCTGCTTGCGGCGCACCAGCTGGATAAAGTCCGGGTGCTGACTGATCTGTTGTATCTCTTGCGGGGTCATGGCGGCGCTCTCTGGGTTGTTGTTTTTGTTTTGGGTGAAACAGGTTGCGGGCACGGCGTCAGGCATCGCGCCTGGACGGTGGCAGGCGCTGCTGGGGTGACGGCTGGGATCAGAGCTGGTCGAAGTCCAGCACCACCTTGGCGCTGACCGGGAACGACTGGCACGACAGCACGTAGCCGGCCGCCACTTCGTAGTCCTCGAGGGCGTGGTTGCTGTCCATTTCCACCTCGCCTTCGATCACCTTGCATTTGCAGGTGGAGCAGACCCCGGCCTTGCACGAATAAGGCAGCTCGGCGCCCTGGATGTTGCCGGCGTCGAGGATGCTCAAGGTGTTGCGCGGCAGGTCGAAGGCCAGGGCGCGGCCATCGCTGATCACGGTGATCTGGCTGGTGGCGGCGTCGATCTGCCGTGCAGCTTCGCGGGCCTCGCGTTTTTGCTGGCTGCCGGCGGCGGCGAACAGTTCGAAGTGAATGCGCTCGGCCGGCATGCCCTTGGCCTTGAGGCTGTCGCGCACGGTTTCGGTCATCTCCTGGGGGCCGCAGATAAACGCCGCGTCCAGGGCCTTGACGTCGAGCCAGCGGGAAAACAGCTGCTCGCATTTTTCAGCGTTGATCCGGCCGTTATAGAGGTCGACATCCTGCTGCTCGCGGCTGAAGACGAAGATCAGGTTCAGGCGCTGCAGGTAGCGGTTCTTCAGGTCCTCGAGCTGTTCACGAAACAGCGCCCCGGAGCTGGAACGGTTGCCGTAGAGCAGGGTGACCTGGCTGTGGGGTTCGGTTTCCAGGGTGCTCTTGATGATCGACAGGATCGGTGTGATACCGCTGCCGGCAGCCACCGCCAGGTAGCGCCCGTGTCGCGCCGGGTCCAGTTCGACATGAAAATGCCCGGCGGGCGGCATCACTTCCAGGCGGTGCCCGGCCTTGAGCTGTTCGTTGGCAAAGGCCGAGAAACGTCCGCCGGCCACGCGCTTGATAGCGATGCGCAGTTCGCCGTCATTGACCCCGGTGCAAATCGAATAGGAGCGGCGTACTTCTTCACCGTCCAGTTGGGTGCGCATCACCAGGTGCTGGCCCTGGGTGAAATGAAAGCTGTCCTGCAGGTGCTGTGGAATCTCGAAGGCGATGGACACGGCGTCACGGGTTTCGCTGCGCACATCCTTGATCACCAGGCTGTGGAATTTGCTCATTGTGGGTCTCCCACTGACACGGCAAGCGGCCGCTCAGATGCACTTGAAGTAGTCGAACGGTTCCAGGCAGTCACGGCAGCGATACAGCGCCTTGCAGGCGGTCGAGCCGAACTCGCTGAGCAGCTCGGTATGGGCGCTGCCGCATTGCGGGCAGAGAATGTCCTGGCGTTCCCCCAGCAGGCTGCGCTTGCTGGTGCTGCCCGGGCGCGGCGGCGCGATGCCGTAGGCCCGCAGGCGTTCGCGGCCGTCGTCGGTGATCCAGTCGCTGCTCCAGGCCGGGGTCAACTTGCGTTGCAGTTGCGGCGCCCGGAAACCGGCGAGTTCCAGGGCGTCGCGGATGTCGCTTTCGATCACCTCGGTGGCCGGGCAGCCGGAGTAGGTCGGGGTCACTACCACGTGCAGGTGGCCGTCGCGCCAGTCGAGGTCGCGGACGATCCCCAGGTCGACCACGCTGACCACCGGCACTTCCGGGTCCATGACCTGGGTCAGGGTCGCCCAGGCCGCGTCCAGGTCGCCCGGCTGTACCGCCCGGGCGCCCTGGTCGCTGGTGATCAGCTCACCAGGTCGCATCGGGGTACGCTCGGGGCAGGAACTGCATTTCCGCCAGCAGGGTGCCCAGGTGTTCGCTGTGCAGGCCGCGACGGGCATCGAGGTAGAAGTAGCTCGGCGCCGCCGGCAGGGGCAGGGTGGCGCGGGTGAAGACCTGCTCGACCCGGGCCTGCCAGGCGCTGGCGATCTGCGCGGCATCCGGCACCAGGCCGGCGGCGTGCAGGCGGGTTTCGCTGTCGTCACCGCTGATCAGCTCGATGGTGAAGCGCCACAGCAGGGGGATGGCATCGAGCATGCGCTGATGGCTCTCTTCAGTGCCATCGCCCAGCCGCTCGACCCATTCGCTGGAGCGGCGCAGGTGATAAGTGGCTTCCTTGACCGCCTTGGCGGCGATCCCGGCGATGCGCTCGTCGCTGGACTGGCTCAGGCCCTGGAGCACTTCCAGGTGCCAGGCGTCATAGAAAAACTGCTTGAGCATGGTCACCGCGTAGTCGCCGTTGGGCTGCTCCACCAGCAACAGGTTGCGGTAGGCGCGCTCGTCACGGCGGAACGCCAGGTGGTCGGCGTCGCGGCCGTCGTCCAGCAGCTCGGCGGCGTAGTCCAGCCAGTTGCGGGCCTGGCCCACCAGGTCGAGGCCAACGTTCATCAGCGCCAGCTCTTCTTCCAGCGCCGGCGCGCGGCCGCACCATTGGCACAGGCGCTGGCCCTGGATCAGGGCGCTGTCGCCGAGGCGCAGCAGGTATTGGATCAGATCGGTTTGAGTGGTCATGGTCGGCCTCACATGTGTCCGACTTCAGGCGGCAGCTCGTAGAAGCTGGCGTGGCGATAGACCTTGTCGTCGGCCGGGTCGAACAGCGGGTCCTTCTCGTCCGGGGACGAGGCGACGATCAGATTGGATGGCACCACCCACAGGCTCACGCCCTCGCTGCGGCGGGTGTACAGCTCGCGGGCGTTCTCGATGGCCATGACGCTGTCGGCGGCATGCACGCTGCCGACGTGCTTGTGGTTGAGGCCGTGCTTGCTGCGCACGAAAACTTCGAAGAGGGTCCATTCAGACATCGGGGTGACTCCACATCAGGCGGTTGATCGACGGGCGATCAGGCGGCGTTTTTATTGGTTTTCTTGCGGGCGTGGGCGACAGCGGCCTGGCGCACCCAGGCGCCGTCTTCAATGGCCTTGCGCCGGGTCGCGACGCGTTCCTGGTTGCACGGGCCATTGCCCTTGAGCACTTCGTAGAATTCGTCCCACTGGATCTCGCCGAAATCGTAGTGGCCGCGTTCGGCGTTCCACGCAAGGTCCGGGTCGGGGCAGGTGCAGCCCAGCAGTTCCAGTTGCGGGATGGTCTGGTCGATAAAGCGCTGGCGCAGTTCGTCGTTGCTCTGGCGCTTGATCTTCCAGGCCATGGACTGGGCGCTGTTGGGCGAGTGTTCGTCGCTGGGGCCGAACATCATCAGCGCCGGCCACCAGAGGCGGTTGATGGCGTCCTGGACCATGTCTTTCTGCGCCTGGTTGCCCTCGCGCATCATGGTCAGCAGCACCTCGTAGCCCTGGCGCTGGTGGAAGCTCTCTTCCTTGCAGATGCGCACCATGGCCCGGGAATAGGGGCCGTAGGAGGTGCGTTGCAACACCACCTGATTGACGATGGCCGCGCCGTCCACCAGCCAGCCCACCGCGCCCATGTCGGCCCAGTTCAGGGTCGGGTAATTGAAGATGCTCGAGTACTTGGCGCGGCCGCTGTGCAGCTTGGCGATCTCCTCGTCGCGGTCGGCGCCCAGGGTCTCCATGGCGCTGTACAGGTACAGGCCGTGACCGGCTTCGTCCTGGATCTTGGCCATCAGTTGCAGCTTGCGCTTGAGGGTCGGTGCGCGAGCCACCCAGTTGCCCTCGGGCAACATGCCGACGATTTCCGAGTGGGCGTGTTGGGAAATCTGCCGGATCAGCGTCTGGCGATAGGCATCGGGCATCCAGTTCTTGGCTTCGATCTTGATTTCCGAATCGATTTTTTCCTGGAACGCGCGCTCCTGTTCGGACATCTCCGACAGGCTCTTGATGCTCTTGACCCCGGTTTCTACCAGCTGTGCATACATGACGTGTCTCCCGCCGTGAAGGTGTGCGTGGGCATGGAGAACTTTATATGTGATACATAAATAAATATCAAACACAAAATAACGTGTCGTATATTTTTTTGTATCGCATTGGGATGGATATGGCTCCGGATCAGCGCAAGGAGGCAGGGGAAGCAGGTGCTTTTTTGTGGCGAGGGAGCTTGCTCCCGCTGGGGTGCGTAGCGGCCCCTGAACTGGGCGTTGCGGTGTATCAGGGAGATGGAGTTGGGGTGATTGCGGCTGCTGTGCAGCCGAGCGGGAGCGAGCTCCCTCGCCACAGGGGGATCGGGGGTGTGCAGAAATGTTTCTGGCTGCAACAAAGGTTTTTCAGGTTTGTCAGGCGAGCGGTGTCGGGCCTTTGTGGCGAGGGAGCTTGCTCCCGCTGGGGCGCGTAGCGGCCCATGAACCTGGCACTGCGGTGCATCAGGGAGATGGAATTGGGGCGATTGCGGCTGCTGCGCAGCCGAGCGGGAGCGAGCTGCCTCGCCACAGGGGGATCGGGGGGGCTGGGATGTTTCTGGCTGCAACGAAGGGTTTTTTCAGGGCTGTCAGGTGGGCGGTGTCGGGCCTTTGTGGTGAGGGAGCTTGCTCCCGCTGGGGCGCGTAGCGGCCCATGAACCTGGCACTGCGGTGCATCAGGGAGATGGAATTGGGGCGATTGCGGCTGCTGCGCAGCCGAGCGGGAGCGAGCTCCCTCGCCACAGGGGGATCGGGGGTGTGCAGAAATGTTTCTGGCTGCAACAAAGGTTTTTCAGGTTTGTCAGGCGAGCGGTGTCGGGCCTTTGTGGCGAGGGAGCTTGCTCCCGCTGGGGCGCATAGCGACCCGTGAACCGGGCACTGCGGTGCATCAGGGAGATGGAATTGGGGCGATTGCGGCTGCTGCGCAGCCGAGCGGGAGCGAGCTGCCTCGCCACAGGGGGATCGGGGGGGCTGGGATGTTTCTGGCTGCAACGAAGGGTTTTTTCAGGGCTGTCAGGTGGGCGGTGTCGGGCCTTTGTGGTGAGGGAGCTTGCTCCCGCTGGGGCGCATAGCGACCCGTGAACCGGGCACTGCGGTGCATCAGGGAGATGGAATTGGGGCGATTGCGGCTGCTGCGCAGCCGAGCGGGAGCGAGCTCCCTCGCCACAGGGAATCAGGGGTGTGCTGGGATGTTTCTGGCTGCAACGAAGGGGTTTTCAGGGTTGTCAGGCGAGGGGTGTCGGGCCTTTGTGGTGAGGGAGCTTGCTCCCGCTGGGGCGCGTAGCGGCCCCTGAACTGGGCGTTGCGGTGTATCAGGGAGATGGCGTTCGGATGATTGCGGCTGCTGTGCAGCCGAGCGGGAGCGAGCTCCCTCGCCACAGGGGATCGGGGGTGTGCTGGGATGTTTCTGGCTGCAACGAAGGGTTTTTTCAGGGCTGTCAGGCGAGGGGTGTCAGGTCTTTGTGGCGAGGGAGCTTGCTCCCGCTGGGGCGCGTAGCGGCCCCTGAGCCGGGCGTTGCGGTGTATCAGGGAGATGGACTTGGGGCGATTGCGGCTGCTGTGCAGCCGAGCGGGAGCGAGCTCCCTCGCCACAGGGGATCGGGGGTGTGCTGGGATGTTTCTGGCTGCAACGAAGGGTTTTTTCAGGGCTGTCAGGCGAGGGGTGTCAGGTCTTTGTGGCGAGGGAGCTTGCTCCCGCTGGGGCGCGTAGCGGCCCCTGAGCCGGGCGTTGCGGTGTATCAGGGAGATGGACTTGGGGCGATTGCGGCTGCTGTGCAGCCGAGCGGGAGCGAGCTCCCTCGCCACAGGGGCGGTTACCATTCAGGGGCTTGAAGCTGAGAGGCGCCCCGGCATCGGGTGATGCGGGGCGGGGCGGGGCAGGGGTGGTTATTTGCGGTTGTCGATCACATGGCAGGCCTTGCCTTCGGAGCGCTTGATGGAGAACGCCGGTTGCAAAACGATACGGGAACTGATGCCAATGTTGGTTTTGATGTGCCGGCTCAGTTCGCTGCAGATGGTTTTCTGCTGCTCTTCAGGCAGGTGCTGGTGCTCGCTCTTGAGTTCGACGTGTACGTCGACGCTGTCGAGGTTGCCATTGCGATAGAGATGGATCTCATAGCTCTCGCACAGCTGCCGGACCTTGAGCACCTGTTCCTCGACCTGGGTCGGGAACACATTGACGCCGCGAATGATCAGCATGTCATCGCTGCGCCCGGTGATCTTGTCGATACGGCGCATGGGGCGGGCGGTGCCGGGCAGGAGCCGGGTCAGGTCGCGGGTGCGGTAACGGATCATCGGCAAGGCTTCCTTGCTCAACGAGGTGAAGACCAGTTCCCCCATCTGCCCGTCGGGCAGCACCTCGCCGGTGATGGGGTCGATGATCTCGGGGTAGAAGTGGTCTTCCCAGAGGGTCGGGCCGTCCTTGGTTTCAGCGCACTCCATGGCCACCCCCGGCCCCATGATTTCCGAAAGACCATAGATATCGAGGGCGGTGATCCCCAGCCGTTGCTCGATGGCGCTGCGCAGTTCGGCGGTCCAGGGTTCGGCGCCGAAGATGCCCAGGCGCAGCGCGAGCTTTTGCGGGTCGATGCCCTGGCGCTCGATTTCATCGGCGATGTTGAGCATGTAGGAGGGCGTGACCATGATGATGTCCGGCTGGAAATCCTTGATCAGTTGCACCTGCTTCTCGGTCTGCCCACCAGACATCGGGATCACGGTGCAGCCCAGGCGCTCGGCGCCGTAGTGCGCCCCCAGGCCGCCGGTAAACAGACCGTAGCCGTAGGAGATATGCACCTTGTCGCCACGCCGCCCGCCACCGGCGCGGATCGAGCGCGCCACCACGTTGGCCCAGGTGTCGATGTCGTTCTGGGTGTACCCGACCACCGTCGGTTTGCCGGTGGTGCCGCTGGAGGCGTGCAGGCGCACCACGTCCTGCATCGGTACGGCGAACATGCCGTAGGGGTAGTTGTCCCGCAGGTCGGACTTGGTGGTAAAGGGGAATTTTGCCAGGTCATCGAGGCTGCGCACGTCGTCGGGGTGCACCCCCAGTTCGTCGAAACGCTGGCGATAGAGCGGTACGTTGTTGTAGGCGTGGTTCAGGCTCCAGCGCAGCCGGTCAAGCTGATGCTGGCGCAGTTGGTCGATGCTGGCGGTCTCCAGCGGGTCCAGCACGGGGTCAAGCACGGCTTTGGCAATTGGCATGTTCATGACTTCACTCGAATTGTTTTTGTGTTGCGACCCGCCGGCAAGCGGGTCTTGAGTGCATGCGCCAAGGATACCTGGCGGCACCCTGGGTCTTGCGTTGTTTCTACTAGAGCTTTTCGATAATCAGGGCGATGCCCTGGCCGACGCCGATGCACATGGTGCACAAGGCATAGCGGCCCTGGCGTTGTTCCAGTTCGTGCAGGGCCGTGGTCACCAGGCGCGCGCCGCTCATGCCCAGTGGGTGGCCCAGGGCGATCGCACCGCCATTGGGGTTGACCCGTGGATCGTCATCCCCCAGCCCCAGTTCGCGCAGCACGGCCAGACCCTGGGCAGCGAAGGCTTCGTTGAGTTCGATCACGTCCATGTCTGCCAGGCTGAGGTTGGCCAGCTCCAGGACCTTGCGCGTCGCCGGCACCGGGCCGATGCCCATGATCCGCGGCTCGACCCCGGCGGTGGCCATGGCCACCACCCGGCCCCGGGCCTTGAGCCCGTAACGCTGGGCGGTGGTGGCATTGGCCAGCAGCAGCGCACAGGCGCCGTCATTGACCCCGGAGGCGTTGCCGGCGGTGACGGTGCCGTCCTTGCGAAAGGGCGTGCCGAGCTTTTGCAGTTGTTCCAGGGTGGTGTCGCCCCGTGGGTGCTCGTCGTGTTCGACGACGATGGCCGGGCCTTTGCGCTGGGGGATCTGCACCGCGACTATTTCCCGGGCCAGGCGCCCGCTGGCCTGGGCGGCAGAGGCACGTTGCTGACTGCGCAGGGCAAAGGCGTCCTGGTCGGCGCGGGAGATATTGAACTGCGCGGCGACGTTTTCGGCGGTCTCCGGCATCGAGTCGATGCCATATTGCTGCTCCATCAGCGGGTTGACGAAGCGCCAGCCGATGGTGGTGTCGAACAGCTGCGCCTGGCGTGAAAACGCGGTCTCGGCCTTGCCCATCACCAGCGGTGCGCGGGACATCGACTCGACGCCTCCCACCAGCATCAGCGAAGCCTCGCCGCAGCGAATGGCACGCGCCGCGCTGCCGATGGCGTCCAGGCCGGAGCCGCACAGGCGGTTGAGGGTGGTCCCGGGTACGCTGACCGGCAGCCCGGCCAGCAGGGCCGACATGCGCGCCACGTTGCGGTTGTCTTCGCCGGCCTGGTTGGCGCAACCGTAGAGCACGTCGTCGACCGTGCTCCAGTCCACTTGCGGGTGGCGGCGCAGCAATTCGCGCAGGGGGATCGCGCCAAGGTCGTCGGCGCGCACGCTGCTCAGGGCGCCGGCATAGCGGCCGATGGGGGTGCGGACTGCATCGATGATCAGGGCATCATTCATTGGGGGTCTCCTGCGTCAGCACCGGGCCGCGCACTTTGTAGGATTTGCCATGGAACAGGGCAATCAACTGCCCGTTCTGGTTTTCAATGCGGACGTCGTAGTTGCCGGTGCGCCCGCTGCGGCTTTGCTCGGTGCAGTCGGCGGTCAGGGTATCGCCCAGGTGGGCCGGGGCGATGTAGTCGATGCTGCAGCCGATGGCCACGGTGGCCTCGTTGTAACTGTTGCAGGCAAAGGCAAAGGCCGAATCCGCCAGGGCGAACAGGTAGCCGCCGTGGCAGGTGCCGTGGCCCTGAAGCATATGGGCGCCGACGCTCATGCCCAGCCGCGCGACCCCCGGCGCTACCGACAGCAGGCGCATGCCCATGGCCTGGCTGGCCTGGTCGCGTTCGAACAGGCTTTGTGCGCATTGGCTGGCCAGGTTCATGGCGTGGTGGTTAGTCATGGAAGTTGCTCCCTTCGGCGACCTTGCGCCGCAGCAGCAGGGACGGCCGGTAACGTTCTTCGCCATAGGCGGCTTGCAGGTTTTCCAGGACCTGCAGCAGCGGCGCCAGGCCGATGCGGTCGGCCCAGGCCAGCGGGCCCTGGGGGTAATTGACCCCGGCGCGCATCGCCAGGTCGATGTCGGCGGCGCTGGCCACTCCGTGCAGCAGGGCATCGGCGGCCTCGTTGGCGAGCATCGCCACGCTGCGCAGCACCACCAGTGCCGGGCTGTCAGTGACTTGGCTGACCTTGAGCCCGGCGCGCTGCAACAGCGCTACGGCCTGCTCCAGGGCCTGGGGCGAGGTGTCGGCGCTGCAACTGATGGCGATGCGCCCGGCGCTGGAAAAATCCCCCACCAGGTCCAGCAGGATCAGGTTGCGCAGGCCGCTGGTACGGGCGCGTTGGCTGGCCGAGCGCCCATCGCTGAGGGCCAGCACCGCGTCGCCGACCCGCAGCAGGCCGCTGCCGTCGCGAAGGGTGAGGTGAATACCAGCCTGGCGCAGGCGCGGCAGCAGCTCGCGGGCGATGCCGAGGTCGCCCTCGACTTCGCAGCAGTCAATGCTGGCCTGGCTTTCGAGCTGGGCAGGGGCTGGGCGTGCGGCGCCTTCGGCATAGCTGTAGAAGCCCTGGCCGCTCTTGCGGCCCAAATGGCCGGCGTCCACCAGTTCTTTCTGGATCAGCGACGGTTGGTAGCGCATGTCGCCGTAGTAGGCATGGAACACCGAGCAGGTCACGGCGTAGTTGACGTCGTGGCCAATCAGGTCGGTGAGTTCGAAGGCGCCCATGGCGAAGCCGCCGCCCTCGCGCAGCAAGGCATCGAGGGTGGCGCAGTCGGCGGCGCCTTCCTGTAGCAGGCGCAGGCTTTCGGCATAAAACGGCCGGGCCACGCGGTTGACGATAAAGCCCGGAGTGGAGCGGGCGTGCACCGGTTTTTTTCCCCAGGCGGCCGCCGTGTCATACAGGCAGCGGGCCAGGGCGGGGTCGCTGGCCAGGCCCGAGATCACCTCGACCAGGGCCATTACCGGCGCCGGGTTGAAGAAGTGCAGCCCCAACAGGCGCTCGGGCCGTGTCAGGCCGGCGGCGATGCTGGTGATCGACAGCGATGAGGTGTTGCTGGCGAGGATGCAGCTGTCCTGGCACAGGCTTTCAAGCTGACGAAACAGCTGCTGCTTGACCTCGAGGTTTTCGACAATGGCTTCGATGATCAGGTCGCTGTCGGCCAGGCTGTCGATGGATTCGGCCACGTGCAGGCGGTCCAGGGTGGCGTGATGGGCCTGGGCCTCGAGCTTGCCGTTCTGCACTCGCTTGCCGAGCTGGCGGTCGATGCCGGCGATGGCCTGGGCGGCCGCGCCGGGACGGCTGTCGAGCAGTTGCACCCGGTGCCCGGCCTGGGCCGCGACCTGGGCGATGCCGGCTCCCATGGCGCCGGCGCCGATCACTGCGATGCGGGCGTTTGTAGTCAATGCGCTCATGGTCAGCGGCCCTTGAAGGTCGGTGTGCGTTTTTCCATAAAGGCGCTGACGCCTTCGCGGTAATCCTCGCTGCGCCCGGCCAGGCGTTGCAGGTCTTTTTCCAGCTCCAGTTGCTCGTCGAAGCTGTTGTGCAGACTGGCGTTGAGGCTGCGCTTGATCAGGGCCAGGCCGTAGGTGGGCTGGGTCGCCAGGTGCCGCGCGAGCTTCAAGGCTTCGTCGCGCAGATCGGCATCGTCGACGCAGCGGTAGATCAGCCCCCATTGCTCGGCTTGCTCGGCGCCCAGGCGGTTGCCCAGCAGCGCCAGGGCCTTGGCCCGGGCCATGCCGACCAGGCGCGGCAGGGTCCAGGTGCCGCCGGAGTCGGGTATCAGGCCGATCTTGCAGAACGCCTGGATAAAGCTCGCCGAGCGCGCCGCCAGGACCAGGTCACAGGCCAGCGGGATATTGGCCCCGGCCCCGGCTGCGACACCGTTGACCGCGCAGATCACCGGCAGCGGCAGGTCGCGCAGTTGGCGGATCAGCGGGTTGTAGAACTTCTCGATGGATTCGCCCAGGTCCGGCACCGCGCTGCCGGGTGCCACGTTGCGGTCGCTGAGGTCTTGGCCGGCGCAGAAGCCGCGGCCTTCGCCGGTCAGCAACAGCACCCGGACTTGCGGGTCATTGCGCAGCAACTTCAGCGCCTGTTTGACTTCACTGTGCATCTGCGCGTTGAAGCTGTTGAGTTGCTCGGGGCGGTTGAGGCTGAGCAGGGCGACGCCGGCCTCGATGGAAAACAGGATGTGTTCGAAGTTCATGGTCATGGCGCTCTCTGCGAGGTCGTTCGAATAAGGGGGCCTGGGCCGGGTCATTGCCCGCTGAAGTGCGCCGGGCGCTTGTCCTGGAAGGCGCGTATGCCTTCGTCGCGGTCACGGGTGCCGGCCAGCAGGGTGAAGGCCTGGCGCTCGAAGCGCAGGCCCGTGGCGAGGTCGGTGTCCATGGCCTTGAGCAGCGCTTCCTTGGCCAGGCGCAGCGCCAGCGGGGCCTTGCCAGCAATCAGCGTAGCCAGTTGCAGGGCGCGCTCGACGGTGAATTCGGGCTGGGTGACTTCGCTCACCAGGCCGGCGCGCAGGGCGTGCCGGGCGTCGATCGACTCGCCGCCAAGGACCATCTGCATCGCCATGGACTTGCCGACAGCGCGCAACAGGCGTTGGGTGCCGCCGGCGCCGGGCATGATCCCGAGGTTGATTTCCGGCTGGCCGAAGCGGGCGTCTTCGCCGGCAATAATGATGTCGGCGTGCATCGCCAGTTCGCAGCCACCGCCCAGGGCGAAGCCGTTGACGGCGGCGATCAATGGTTTGCTGAAGCGGGTGATGGCGTGCCACGACGCCTGGCGCGGGTCATTGAGGATGCCCACCAGGTCGCGCTCGGCCATTTCCTTGATGTCGGCGCCAGCGGCGAACGCCTTGGCGCTGCCGGTCAGGACCACCACCCGGGCATCGGGGTCGGCTTCAGCCTCGGCCAGGGCGCTGGCCAGTTCCGCCAGCAGCTCGGTGTTCAGGGCGTTCAAGGCCTGGGGGCGTTGCAGGGTAATCAGGCGTACGCCGTGCTCGAAGCATTCGACGGCAAGGGTTTGAGGCATGGCGGATGCCCTCGGGTGCACGCTCGGCCTGGGGCCGGCTCATTATTGGATCGGCTGGGGAGCCGGTTTTCGCCGAGTATATCGCCAATGCGATACACGATTGCAATACTAAAATTGATTTAATGTGTCTTATTGTTAGTCGTTAAATGGCCAATGGCTACAGGTTCAAGGGTGTATTCAATCCTATTACCCCCTGTTTCATTGGTTATAAAGCCTGTTTGTTAGTCGGCGCAGGGCTGTCTTGTGCCTTCATCATGAAGCGATACGCTTTTAATCGCTTTGTTCGATTAAAGCGATGTGATACAAGATGCAAACATTACGGCATCGCTTTGCGCAGTGCTTCCTGCAGCGCCTTATCAGGAGTGTTTCATGACCTGCTACAGCCTCGATGGCCTGACCCCGGTGGTCGATCCCAGCGCTTATGTGCATCCGTCCGCCGTGCTGATCGGCGATGTGATTATCGGGCCTCATTGTTATGTCGGGCCGCTGGCCAGTTTGCGCGGTGATTTCGGCCGGATCGTGCTGGAGGAGGGGGCCAACCTGCAGGACACCTGTGTGATGCATGGTTTTCCCGACAGCGACACGGTGGTCGAGCGCAACGGGCACATTGGTCATGGCGCGGTGTTGCACGGCTGCCGGATCGGCGCCGATGTGCTGGTGGGGATGAATGCGGTGGTGATGGATAACGCCCGCATCGGGCCGCGTTCGTTTGTGTCCGCCGCCGCCTTCGTGCGGGCCGGGTTCGAATGCCCGGAGCAATCGCTGGTGATGGGCACGCCGGCCAGCGTCAAGCGCCGCCTGAGTGACGACGAAGTGGCCTGGAAGCAGGCCGGAACCCGCGAATACCAGGTGTTGACCCGGCGTTGTCTGGAAAACATGCAGGTCTGCGAGCCCCTGGCCGCGCCCGAAACCGATCGTCCTCGTCACAGCGACAGCGGCTTTCGAACCAAAGGCGCGGAATAATGCCGCAGCCGGGTCGAGCGTTATGAAACCCGGTATATTTATTCCTTTTTTCTCGGTACGCCCATGTCGTCCCTCGCACCTTTGAATCAACTTATTACCCGTTTCCAGGAGCAGACGCCGATTCGCGCCAGCTCGCTGATCATTACCCTGTACGGCGACGCCATCGAGCCCCACGGCGGTACGGTGTGGCTGGGCAGCCTGATTCAATTGCTGGAGCCGATCGGCATCAATGAGCGGCTGATCCGCACCTCGATCTTCCGCTTGAGCAAGGAAGGTTGGCTGACCGCGGAAAAGGTCGGTCGCCGCAGTTATTACAGCCTGACCGGCACGGGTCGTCGTCGTTTCGACAAGGCCTTCAAGCGTGTGTACAACGCCAGCGTGCCGGCCTGGGACGGTTCCTGGAGCCTGGTGATGCTGTCCCAGCTCAATCAGGACAAGCGCAAGCAGGTGCGCGAAGAATTGGAGTGGCAAGGGTTTGGTGCGATCTCGCCGGTGGTACTGGCTTGCCCACGCAGCGATCGCGCCGACATCAACGCCACGCTGCTCGACCTGGGGGTGCAGGAAGACACCATCGTCTTTGAAACCACCGCCCAGGATGTGATGGCCTCCAAGGCCTTGCGCCTGCAGGTGCGCGAGAGCTGGAACATCGACGAGCTGGCGGCTCACTACAGCGAGTTTATCCAGCTGTTCCGACCGCTCTGGCAGGCGCTTCGCGAGCAGGAGCACCTGCAGCCGGCGGATTGTTTCCTGGCGCGTCTCCTGCTTATTCACGAGTACCGCAAGTTGCTGCTGCGCGACCCGCAGCTGCCGGACGAATTGCTTCCCGGCGACTGGGAAGGCCGGGCGGCGCGCCAGTTGTGCCGCAACATCTATCGACTGATCTATGCCCGGGCCGAGGAGTGGCTGAACCATGCCCTGGAAAATGCCGATGGGCCGCTGCCGGATGTCGGGGAAAGTTTTTATCGGCGTTTTGGCGGGTTGAAGTAAGCAGCACCACGGAGCAGCAGCGTTCAGGAGAACAGCCATCACCCCGGTCGCCACAGACGGCCGGGCAGAATAAAAATAATGCCTGGTGAGGTTCGACATGAAAGCGTGCAACGCACAACAGCGTGAAGGGTTTGATCAGTGGCTGAACCAGATCAACCAGATCTGTGGCGCCTTCGATGCCCAGGCCCTGGGGCCGGCGTTTTCCGGGGCTATCCGCGAGTTCCGGAGCGGGGCGCTCAAGCTCAGTTTCGTCGATGCCTGCCAGGCGCGCCTGTACCGCACGGCGCGCGAGGTGGCGGCCAATGAGGGCAACAAGTATTTCGCGGTGTTCCAACTGGAAGGCACGGCCGGCATGGCCCAGGGCGATAGCCGGGTCACGCTGTCAGCGGGCGATATCACCTTGATCGACGCGTCACGCCCCAGTGATTTCACCTACAGCGACAACTCGCGGCAGTTGTCGCTGATCTTGCCCCACCAACAGGTGGAGCAAGCCTTGCGCTTCAACCAGGTCCAGTGCGGGCGGCGGATCCCGGCGACTTCGCCGATTGCCATGCTGTCCCATCGGCTGATTCTCGAAACCACCTGCCAGCCCCAGCTCAACCAGGTGGAAAGCGAAGCGACCCTGGACGCGATGATCAGCCTGCTGCGACCGGCCATCAGCGCCAGCGAAGACAGCGTCGACCCGCACCAGCGCATCCTGTGCAAGAGCTTTGCCTTTATTGACGAGCATATTCGTTGCGAGGAATTGTGCCCCGAGTGGCTGGCTCGCGAGGTGGGGGTTTCGGTGCGTGGGCTGTACCGGCTGTTCGCCAAGAAAGGCCTGGTGGTGGCGCAGTACATCAAGAACCGGCGTCTGGATTTCTGCGCCGAATCATTGCGCCAGCCCGGGGCGGAGCAGAAGCTGTCGGCGCTGGGGTATTCCTGGGGCTTCAGCGATTCCAGCCATTTTTCCACCGCGTTCAAGGCGCGGTTCGGTGTGTCCCCCGGCGAGTACCGCAAGCGTTACGCCTGATTCTCGTCGCCGCTGGCCCTTGAAAGTCCCCTTGATCTGGCTGAAGCACTCGCAGTGTTCATACCGGCCAGCGCAGCCATCGGCAGCGGCGACAGGGACCCTGTTGATACAGCCTGGCAGTCTCACCAATACGTCTGGCATACAAAGCAAACCCCGCAGGTTTCCCAGCAGCAACACTTCAATCTCTCTCACCACGGGCCGCAAGGCCGTTCCTTATCAGGAGTCCGCATGAGCAAGGTTGAAGTTCTGCCCCAGGTCACCGCGTTTCTACAGCGCCAGCATGGTTGTTTTATCGATGGCCGCTGGCACCTCGACGACGGCCCGAGCACCCCGGTCCTGAACCCGGCCACCGGCCAGGAGATTGCCCGGGTAGCGGATGTCGGGCTGGAGGTCCTCGATCAGGCCGTGACCTCGGCTCACCGGGCCTACACCTCCGGCATCTGGTCTGGCCTGCGACCGGCTGATCGCGAGCGCATCCTGTTGAACTTCACCGCGCTGGTGGAGCAGCACGCCGAGGAGCTGGCCCAGTTGGAAACCCTCAGCCAGGGCAAGTCGATCAACATCGCGCGGATGCTCGATGTCGGCGCCACGGTGGAGTTCATGCGCTACATGTCTGGCTGGGCGACCAAGATCGAAGGCCAGACCCTGGACGTATCGATCCCGATTCCCGAAGGCACGCGCTTTACCGCCTTTGCCCGGCGTGAACCGGTGGGCGTGGTGGCGGGCATTGTGCCGTGGAATTTCCCGTTGATGATCAGCGCCTGGAAGCTGATGCCGGCCCTGGCCTGTGGCTGCACGGTGGTGATCAAGCCCGCCAGTGAGACCCCGCTGACCGCCTTGCGCCTGGCTGAGCTGGCATTCGAGGCCGGGATTCCCGCCGGGGTATTCAACGTGGTTACCGGGCGCGGCAGCACGGTGGGCAATGCCCTGGCGTCGCACCCGCTGATCAGCAAGGTGTCGTTCACCGGCTCCACCGAAGTCGGCAAAGGCGTGGGCGTGGCGGCGTTGCAGAACATGACCCGTTTTGCTCTGGAGCTGGGGGGCAAGAACCCGATGATCGTGCTGGCCGACGCCGACATTCCCAAGGCGATCCAGGGCGCGCTGCTTGGTGGCCTGCTGAACCAGGGGCAGGTGTGCGCCGCCGCATCGCGGTTCTATGTACAACGCTCGCGTTATCAGGAGTTTGTCGACGGCCTGGCGGCGGCGGTGGCCGGGATGAGTATCGGCGCCGGCATGGACCCTTCGGCAGCGATCAATCCGCTGGTCTCGCGCAAGCAGCAACAGAGCGTGCTCAAGCATATCGAGCTGGCAAGGGAGCAGGGTGCGCGCCTGGTGGCGGGCGGCGAGGCGCTGAACCTGGACGGTTTTTTTGTGCAGCCGACGGTGCTGGCGGACGTTGACCACAGCATGGCCGTGGCCCACGAGGAAGTGTTCGGCCCGGTGCTGTCGGTAATCCCGTTCGATGATGAAGACAGCGCCATTGCCCTGGCCAATGACAGCCCTTACGGCCTGGCGGCCAGCCTGTGGACCAATGACCTGACCAAGGCCATGAACCTGGTGCCACGGATCCAGGCCGGTACGGTGTGGGTCAATGCCCACGTGCTGCTGGACCCGAACATGCCGTTCGGTGGGGTCAAGCAGTCGGGGATGGGCCGTGAATTCGGGCGTGCGGTGATCGAGGCCTACACCGAGTTGAAATCGGTGTGCATTGCGCATTGATCCCTGAGGCAACAGCCAGCCCCCTCACCCTGGTGCCCTCCACTTAAGGGATACACACCGCACTTGTGGCGAGGGAGCAAGCCCCTCGCCACAGATGACTTCAGCTAACTCTGTCGTTTAAGTGAACAGCAGCAGCCCCGTTTGCCGGGGCTGCTGTTGAAGGGACGGGACTTGTTCGCGGCCTTGCTGGCCAGGCCCTTGCCGCATCACTGCGGCAGAGGCCGTGTTCTGTCTGACGCTACTTATCCGCCCGGGCGTGCCCACGGCCTAACGCGGCATCCCGTCCTCGATCACAATCCCCTGCGCCTGCATCGCCTTGATCAACCCGGACCGGGTGTCGGGCAGGTTGAGGATGGAGACGCTGCGGATCGCGCTGACTTCTTCGGCAGTGTAGGGCCGGACCTGCTGCGGCAGGCTGTCACCGGCCATGCCGTCACGGGTCAGCAGCCAGTTCAGCATGTCGGCCAGTTGCGCGTTGTTGAGGGCGGATTGGGAGATGCCGGGGACCCGGGCCAGAAACTCCCGGCCGCCGGCGACTTTGAGAAAGTTGCCGACAAAGCCGCGCATGCGCGGCGTGTCATTGGCCGGCGAGCCCTGGCCGCTGGCCTGGTGGCAGCCGGCGCATTGCAACTGGTAATTGACCGCGGTGCTGTAGCCGGCCTCGGCGATGGGCACCTGGGGCCGCTCGTTACCGGGCGCCGGCCGTTGCTGCGGGTCGGGAATGGCCCGGGCCAGGGTCAGCGGGGCGGCGATCAGGCACAGCAGTCCGAGCAGCAACCGGGTGCGCAAGGCGCCGCCCACCTTAGACCGCCACGCCACGGATGACCGCGATGGTGCAGTTGTAGACGTGGGATTTGGCGCCCAGGCACCAGTTCACGTCGTTGTTGTTGAACGGGCGGTACAGCGGTTCCTCGCTGTCGTTGCGGGTGCAGGCGCACTGGGCGCAGCTGTGTTTTCCGCAGCAATCGTTGTAGGAAATGATGTAGTCCTTGCCATCTCCCGGGTTGCGGCAGGTGCCGATCCAGGTGATTTGCGAGACTTCGGCCCCTGGCGGGCAGGCCGTCACGGTGCCGCCGCAGCAACTGCAGAGAAAGCCGTCGATCGAGCAATAGCGCCAGTAGTCGCAACTGGTGGGGTCGCCCGGGTCGCCGGCTTTCGGTGCTTCGGCGGCCAGGGCCTTGGAGGTGCGGTCGATCGGCAGGAGCAGGGGCAGGGCGGCGCCCACCACCATCAGCGAGCCCAGGCGCGACAGCAGTTTGCGCCGTGAAGTGGTGTCGGCGACCCGCCGGGTGGAGCGCTCGAACAGAAGGTCGAGTAATTTCATGGGGGACTCCTTGGCTTAGGGTTGTGGCGCGTGCGTGTGGGCGTGATCGCGGTGCAGGTAGTCCTGCAGCGTCGCGCTGCCCAGATGCTCGACTTCGAACAGGCTGTCCAGGTGCTCGCGGGAGTTGACCAGGCCCTTGGCGCGCAAGGTGCCGCTGCTGTCGATCAGGGCCGCGTAGGGCAATTTTCCGATCTGGTAGGTCATCCCGACTTCCGGGCCGACCACATAGCGCGCGCCTTCGAGCTTGAACTCGCTGATCAGCTTGCGCTGGGCCTCCAGGTCGCCATCGCTGACATAGATCACCTCCAGGCGTTCGGCCTGTTCCCTGGCAATGGATTTGATGGCCGGCAGCAGCGATTTGCAGATCGGGCAGGTCGGCGACAGGAAAAACAGCAGTTGGCCTTTGTCGCCGGCGTAACCGAAGTTCACCGGGCGCCCGTCACGGTCGGCGGCGGTGACTTTCGGCGCGGGTTCGTTGACCGCCACGCCCTTGTCCAGCATCAAGGCACCGGCCGGCGCGATGCGACCGTGCAGGATGCCGATCTGCCGTACCAGCCCCATCACGGCGAACGCCAGGGCAATCAGCAGGCACCAGAGCAATACGTTGGAAACAATCAGAGCTTGCATCATTCACCTTCCAATCAATTTGAGGAGGCCTGGGCTGTTGGCCAGAAGGCCATCGGCTGCGGCATAAATCAGTAACGCCACCGCGCTGGCGGCGAGCACCACGAAGGCGTCGAACAGGCCCAGTGCACGGGCCTCGGGCTGCCAGGCGGCAAGCAGTGCCACGGCGACCAGCAGGCCGTTGCGGATCAACAGCAGCGGGCGGATCGGCTGGCGCTGGTGCGGCCCGGCGCAGCCGCAATCGATGTCCTTGCGCCCGCGCCAGAGGTTGATGGCCATCGCCGCGGCGTACAGCGCCAGCAAGGTCGCTGCCGCCCATGCGGCACCGGTGCGGCTGACCGGCAGCAGCAGGGCGAAAGCCAGGGCCAGCTCCAGCCAGGGCAGGCCACGGGCAATCGGGCGCAGCAGGGCGCTGGGCAGCAGTTGATAGGCTTGCAGCTGGGCGCTGAAGCGGGCCGGTGCACGGACTTTATGGGTCGCGGCGCTGGCCAGAATCACCGCCGTGCACAGGGCGCCGGTCAAGGTGAACAGTGGATCAGGTTGCATGGGGTGCCTCCTGGTGTGGAACGTGGGTTAGTGGCTCAGGACCTGGATCGGGGTCTTGGCGATCTTGTCCATCGTCCCGTTGAACGTGCCGCTCTTGAGGTCGAAGATTTCCAGGCCGCCGCTGACGTTGGTGCCGATCAGCAGGGGGTTTGCGTCCTGGGTGGCGTGCAGGCTCCAGACCGGGTTCGGCGCTTCGAGGGTGCCGATCTTCTTGCCGGTCTTCAGGTCGAACACCCAGATATAGGGGCTCGGGTCTTCCCACTTCATGGCCTGGTGATCGGCATGCATGATCGCGTACAGGCGGTTGAGCCCGGGCGCCACCGCCAGCAGCTGCCAGCCGCCGGGCGCCCAGCCGGCCTGTTGTTCCTTGGCGTCGACCAGGGACCAGGCAGGAAGGAACTTGGGCGTGTCGCCGGAAAAGTCCACGCCGCGTACGGTGCCGGTGGTGCTGGTGAAGTAATAGAGGTTGCCTACGGCGATCCCGCGTTCGTTGAGCTTCTCTTTATTGGGGTCGAAAAACGGCGTCTGGCTGCGGGAGGCTTCCTTGCCTTGTTCATCGAGCTTGACCACCTGCAACTGCCCGTCGCCACACAACGAGGCGAAGCTGCGTTTGCCCACCGGGTAGCTGAGCACACAGCCGCTGATGGCGATTTCGCTGGCCACGCTCCTGCTTTGGGTGTCGACCACGGTGACCGAGGTCGCGGGGGTGAAGTTATAGACGTAGGCAAAGCGGCTGTCGGAACTGACCCCAAGGGCATAGCGCTGGGTCAGGATCGACGCGCGCTTGGAGGGGATTACCACTTCCCAGTCGGGTGACAGGGTCGAGGTGTTCCAGGCCGTCAATACATCGGTGCGGGTGCCGCGGGTGCCGCGTGAGTAGAAGGCGTCGGCGCTGTAGAGGTACTTCTGGTCCGGGCTCAGGGTGGCCGGAGCGGCAAAGCCGGTGCTGACCATGCCGAGCATGCGCTTGGCGTCCGCATCGATCACCGTGACCCGGCCGGTGACGAAGTTTTCGAACTCCACATCCACCACGTAGGCGCGGTGCGGCTCGGGTGGCACCGCCAGGGTGACCTGGCCGATGGTGTCGGCGGGCAAATCTGCCCAGGCGGGCAACCCGCCCAGGCAGATGCCCAGGGCCAGGGTTGTCTGAAAGAGGATCCTGTTTATTCGCATCGGGGGGCTCCCTGAATTATTAGGCTGCGGATCGTGCATGCAGGGGCAGGGGTCTGCAGGCCCAGTCTGCCTTAGCCATTCAGGGGGAGAGTTGTTGTGGCTGCCAATCGCTTGTGTGCCAGTGCCACGGGCGATGACGCGCAACAGTCAGGGCGCAGGCTTTTCGCGGGCAACGAAAAAAGCCTCATTAAAGAGGAGAGAAGTGCAGTTCGAGTTTGAGGGTCGGAACGACGAAGGGGCAACTAACGCGGTTTAAACGTCAGTCCTGGAACTTGAATAAAAAAGCCGACCGCTCAACTGAAGTCAGGAGCGGTCGGCGAAAAAAACATTACTTGGGCATGGCCCAGGATTGCAGTGTGTAACCTTCCTGGCTCAACTCGGCGCGGGCTTGTTTGAGCAGGTTTTCCAGTTGTGCCGGATCGGAATAGGCACTGCTGGGGATCTGTTTGCGGCCAATGCGGGTATTGGTGCGATCGATGACGGTCAGGCTCAGTTCGCCGTTACCGTCTTGTGGGGCCCAGGCTACGCATTGAAATGGCTGGAATGCGCGGTCGGCGATCAAGAGTGCTTCGTTGATACGGAGCGGGGCGTTCATGGGGTCTTCTCTCTAAAGGTGCCCAATCAAATGATGTGCCGTCGGTTGGGCTTACCGTTCGGCTGGTACTTGTACTGATGCCCCGCTGTGAAGACGGGTCACACATTTAATCGATAAATTTCGTGTTTCTTTCAAACAAGGGGCCCAGGTCAATAAAGTTGAAAGTTAATTGAAAGGTTGGGGAGTTAGCCGAGTACACAAGCCGATAAAAGCGCGGCTGGTTAGTCGGTTTGGCTATTAGCGCTATAAACAAACGGTACAAGACGCTGTCAAGTTCTTGCTAACGTTACACCCAGGTTTGCCAAAGTATTGTTTCTAATAACTTTTCCTCTATTTGGCGCCAAGGATCAGTCATGCTCGAAGCCCCTGTGCAACGTCGACTGTTGGTGGTTGATCCGTGTGACGATTGTCATCGCCTGCTGCCCGGCTTGCGCTCTGTTGGCTGGAATGTCGACAGCTGTGGCCTGGAGGCGGCCGCCGACCGCTCCTGCGATGTTGGCCTGCTGCGTTTGCAACCCTTTCATCTGGAACGCCCCGAAGCGGTCAAGGACCTGATCACCCGCAGCGGCACCGAGTGGATCGCGGTGCTGAGCCCCGATGTGCTGCGGTTGCAGAAGGTCGGGGACTTTGTCTGCGAGTGGTTTTTTGACTTTCATACCCTGCCGTTCGATGTCTCGCGGGTCCAGGTCACCCTGGGTCGGGCCTTCGGCATGGCGCGTCTGCGCGGGCAGGGCGCCATGCATATCGAGCAGCCCGAACATGAACTGCTGGGCGACAGCCGGCCGATCCGCGATCTGCGCAAACTCTTGAGCAAGCTGGCGCCCACCGAGTCACCGGTACTGATCCGTGGCGAAAGCGGGACCGGCAAGGAGCTGGTGGCCAGGACCCTGCACCGGCAGTCCCAGCGGCACAGCAAACCCTTCGTGGCGATCAACTGCGGGGCGATTCCCGAGCACTTGATCCAGTCCGAGCTGTTCGGCCATGAAAAGGGCGCCTTCACCGGGGCCCACCAGCGCAAGGTCGGGCGCATCGAGGCGGCGCATGGCGGCACGCTGTTTCTGGATGAAATCGGCGACCTGCCCCTGGAGCTGCAAGCCAACCTGCTGCGCTTTCTCCAGGAAAAGCACATCGAGCGGGTTGGCGGCAGCCAGCCGATCCCGGTGGATGTGCGGGTGTTGGCCGCAACCCACGTCGACCTGGAGTCGGCGATTGGCAAGGGCCGTTTTCGCGAGGATCTGTATTACCGGCTCAATGTCCTGCAAGTGATCACCGCGCCGTTGCGCGAGCGCCACGGCGACCTGGGCATGCTGGCCAACCACTTTTCCCACTTCTACAGCCAGGAAACCGGACGCCGCCCGCGCAGCTTCAGCGAGGACGCCCTGGTGGCCATGGGCAAACATGATTGGCCGGGCAATGTGCGTGAGCTGGCCAACCGGGTGCGGCGCGGCCTGGTGCTGGCCGAGGGGCGGCAGATCGAAGCCCGGGACCTGGGACTGCTCAGCCAGCAAGCCATCAGCGCGCCCATGGGCACCCTCGAAGACTACAAGCACCGTGCCGAGCGCCAGGCGTTGTGCGATGTGCTCAATCGCCACAGTGACAACCTCAGTGTCGCCGCCCGGGTCCTGGGGGTGTCGCGCCCGACCTTCTACCGTTTGCTGCACAAGCATCAGATTCGCTAATCTCACGCGCACTAAAAAGGCCCGCTGCGATTGATCTCGCAGCGGGCCTTTTTTAGCGGTTGGCGGGCGGTTAGAAGTAGTACGGGAATTTCAGGCTGAAGGTGAAGTCCGGGGCATCTTCGGTCATGCCGAGGGACAGGTTGGGCACGATGGTCAGGTTGTCGGTGGCGGCGATAGTCATGCCTACGTTGAAGTAACCGGCGTTGGCATCGCTGGAGACCACCGATTGCCAGTCGCCGCCGTTGGGCTTGAGCTTGCTTTTACGCTGTATCAGGTCCGAAACCGAGAACGACATACTCATTTTCTCGTTGAGGGCGAAGGCTACGCCCGCACCGATCTGATAACTGTCGCCCAGTTGTACCTTGCCGGGTGTCTTGCTACCGACTGTGGAGCTGATGTCGCCAAAAGACTCTTCCAGGTTATGGGTGTAGGACAGGGTCCCGAACAGCACGGCGGGGTCGAAAGTCTTGACCAGGGAGATGCCGGGAGTGATCGACCAGACGCCGTTACCGGTTGGCAGGCTTTCAGGTACGTAGAGGTTGTTGTTGGCGCTCGATTGAACCAGCTTGATACCGAACGGCTCCTTGCCGGTCGGTGCCTTGACGCGCAGTGTCGCCACCGCGTCAGGCCAGAAATCCGATTCGTCGAGGAACTTATAGGCCACACCGAAATTGACGTCGCCCAGTGTCGGGTCGCGTGTAACCGACTGTTCGGTGGTGGTGGTCCCGGCGCCCCCGCCGCCCCCAGATTGATAAGTTGATTCGCGGTAGACCACAGGTGCGTTGATATCGAACTGCCAACGGTTGTTGAGGTTATAGCGAGCGGTCAGGTCCAGGGTCCAGTTATCGGCCTTGATCCGGTCCAGGTTGATGTTGCCGAGAAAAATCGAGTCCAGTGCCAGAAAACCGTTAACCGTCAATTGCCGCGCATCGTAGCGGGCATAGCTGATACCGGTTTCAAAGCTGAATTTGCCGCCGCCGAAGAAGCCGCTGGCCTCGTCATACAGGTTGCTGACACTTTGGGCGGGCGCCGAATCGTCCCTGAGGGACTGACCATAGGACGCTCCACCCGCAGCACCTCCGGATGCAGCCGCAGCGCCGGTGCCGGTACTGGCTCCGGCAACCTGGGTGTTTCCTCGCAAGTCGGCAGGGGACTTGGCCAAGCGCTTGGGTGGAGGCGCGGCGGGTTGATCTTCAACCTGACGCACCCTTTGTTCCAGTACAGCCAACGCTTTCTGCTGAACTTCGTAACGTTGCTTCAGCTCCAGAAGCTCTTGTTTCAGGGTCTCTACGTCCGTATTGGGCGCTGCCTGCAGCAGCGTTGCAGGAAATAGAGTGCTCAAACATACAACTGCGCGCAGTGACACCGATCGATACATGAAATAAGCCGTCCCTTTTAGCCCAATGGTCGGACTCAGCGTAGTTCAATAACCCAAGTTGCGTAGTCCCTTGAGGGTGTTCAAATTACAGTCCAATGCGCCCGCGCTGGGGCCGTTATTGTTGAGCACCACATTGAGCTGTGTCAGGTTGCTGACCATGTTGCTATTGCCGAGCAGGCGGGTGTTTTGCAGCAGGCCGCCCTGGGCCACTTGCTGCAAGGTGCTGCCCTGGTTGTTGTTGGCCAGAATGGCCATCTGGATCCCGCCGTTGACGGCCGAGACGCTGACGCTACCGGCGCCGTTGCTGCCGCTGATGGTCTGTCCGGCCAGCAGTGCCTGGCCCTGGCCTGGGACCAGTGCCGGAGCCTGAGAGCCCTCGGTTACGTTGATGCTGATGTCGTTGTAGGCGCTGTTGCCGTCGCCGGCCGCCCTGACGCTCTGGGTAATGCCTTGGGTGGTGCCAAGGCCTGCGCCACCGACAACGTTGCCGGAGCCCTGAGTCGGCGTGGTGCCGTTACCGGTCTGGGTGATGGTTGAGACATAGAATTCGGGTTTGACAGTTGCTTGCTGGATCTGCATCGACGTGGTTGCGCCTACCAGGTCCCCACTGGCGTTGCGCCAGGTGCTGCTCATGACGATGCCGAAGCTGATGATGCGCCCCGGCATTACATAACGGCCCCGCAATTGCGAGAGTTCTTGGTCCTGGACTTCGATCGGTTTGAAGCCAGCGTGTGCTGGAAGAGCCGCTACCAGGCAGGCAGCGGCCAGCCAGTATGAGGTTTTCATCTGCTGCTCCCGGAGCGTCCTGCCCCAATTATCATTATTGGGCTTCTAGAAGAAGTCGCTCTGTATGAAGCCAAAATCCATCAGTTCTGCGTCTTTGACCGGACTGAAGCTATCGAGCTTGTTTTTTGCAGTCAGCGGCATAGGCGGATCGAGCAGGGCGTTGGCCTTGTCGTAACCGGGACCGATGATGGCGAAGACAATGCCGTTCCAGCCTTTGACGAAGTCTTCATGGGAGTAGCGTTTGTGCCCCAGTACTGGGTCGGCGATATACACCCAGTCTTTCTGTGCCCGCTGCATCACCACGAAGTGCTTGTAGCCGCGAATTTCCATCAGCACCACTACCGGAATGGTCACTGCCTCGAGTTTTTCAGGAGGGATCCGGTAGCCCCGTGCCCGCATGCCGATGCTTTCTACGTAGCGCTTCATATCGAGCATGGAGAAACCCTGGGTGCGTACCAGGTCCTGGTCGGAGTTGACCAGCATGCCTTTTATGATGTGCTCCTCATCGACGTCGAGCCAATAGGCCTGGCGCAGGACCGTTGCCAGAGCGGCAGCGCCGCAGCTGAAATCGGTTTTTTGTTCGACTATGTCGCTGAATTTGCGCTCCCGCAGACTTTGCACCTGTTTGTACACCAGATTGCCGCCGGGCAAGACAGCGACGGCCATTTGGGCAGCCTGAGTCAGACCTGACAGGCATAGCAGCAGAGTGAGGGTCGCAATACGCATGATCGATACGCCTTTTGAGACTGTGGAAAAGCCCCGTTGCCGGGGCTTTTGTTTCGATCGCGATTACATGCAGGCTTTGCAGCCAGCAGCGATGGACAGCGAGTTGCTTTGTTGGTTGCCTACACCGGCCGAGACGTTGGCGCCGCCGTTGCCGGAGAAGCCGTTCATCGAGTTGCTCATGGTGGCGTTGTTGACCACTGGGTTTTTCCAGCCGTCTTTGGTCAGCACTTGCTGGGTCCAGTAGCCAGCCAGTTCGATCGTGCCTTGTTCTTTGAAGGTGAATTTTTGATCGTCGTTGCCATGGCCTTTGTTGTCGCCGTAGCCATGACCGCTGCCATGACCGTCGTCGCCTTCGATTTTGCCGCTGCCGGTACCTTTGTAGGTGCCCGAGGCTACGAAGCCACCGCTGAGGGTGTCTTTTTTGTAGGCCTGTACGCCTTTGTTATCCACGACCAGGTTGGTCGACTGTTGGTTGGCCGAAGCAGCCGCAGTCGCTACGCGACCACCGGATACGGCGATGGCCAGGTTGTTTTTCTGTTGGTTGAAGTCGCCGGCGGTGACGTTGATGCCCAGGTTGCCCGAGCCGTTGTTGCCGGAGTTGTTCAACGTAGCGTTGTTTTGAGTCGAAGAGTTTTTCACGTAGTTATTGTTGTTGTACTGAGTGGCACTCGAGGCGGCCACGGCGGAACCGAAGATGAAGCTTTCGTCAGCGGTTGCCAGGGCTACAGCGTTGTCTTGTTGGTTGCCATCGCCTGCCGCAACGTTGGCGCCCATGTTGCCGTTGGAGTTGTTGAGCGAGTTGTCGGCCTTGGCGTTGTTATTGGTGCCTTGGTTTTTCACCACGTTGGTGTTGCTGTTTTGCACGTCGATCACTGCTGCGCCGGCCCCGGCGGTGATTTGCAGCAGAGTGTTCAGGTCAGGACCCTGATTGTGATCGTTGTGGCCATTACCATGACCGTTGCCATTACCTTGTCCGCCGCCCGCTTGTGCAGCCATTGCCATTACTGCAGCCAGTGCGAAAACCAGTGGTTTGAGAGCCATTGTAGGTTTCATGGTGTTTCTCCGGTGCTTATTAGTTGGTTAAGTGTTGGTACTTTCTAATTGCACTGCGTTTGGGTCAGTCAGCGACCCGGATGCTCAGGGTGTTAGCCATTCGGTTCCCCACCCCGGCACTCTGGTTCACCTGAATCACTCCACGGCTGCCGGTGAAGGCCTGGTCGCTGGTAACGACCTGGCGGCTGCCTTGATGAGTGTCAGTTGCTCCTGAGCTTGGTAACAGCGCCACGTTCTGTTGGGACAGGACGCTGTCGTCGATGCCTTGCGGATTGGCACTGATGCTGATCCGCATGGCGTTGAGCATTTGGTTGTTGGCCCCGGCCGACTGGTTCACGCCCAGTACCCCGTTGCCGTTACTGAAAGAGTTGCCGCTAATGGTGCTGCTGGCATTGACCGAGCGTTCGGCAGGCGTGTCCAGACGCTGTTTCACGCTGGTGCTGGCGCTGGCATTGGTGCCAATCGCAATGGCCCGCACGTTGGCTTGCTGTTGCTGGTCGCCGGCGGCCTGGTTGACGTTGAAGTTGCCGGTGTAGCCGCTGCCGGAATTCTGGATGATCGAGGTGTCTGCGACTTGGCTCGCCGAATCGGCCATGGCGGCGGTGCAGGTGAACAGGGCGATAAACAACAGGGACCGATTCATCTCACTTGCCCCCCAGGTTGTTTAGCGGCGTCATACCGGTGCTGATCGAGCGGTTGATCGACCCCGAGATCGAGTTGCCCGACCCACCGCCGTGGCTGGCGGCCATGCCTGGCAGGCCGTTGGGATTGGTCACCACATTCATTCCGGCCATACCCGTGCCGCCAGGCATGACGGTGGTCCGAATCAAGGCACCGCTGCTGATCCCGGCGAATTCGCCATCGCTCATTTCGTTACCGCTAATGATGTGGGTGATGCGAGCGGCCGGGTTGGTATTGACGGTGGTCGGGTTTGGGTCTGGCTGCAGAGCTTTGCGGCCCAGGGGCTGAGCCTGGACGGTACGTTGCAGCACAATCACGCCGTCGCCGGCGGCCTGTACCGGAAGGCAATACGCCGCGCTGACGGCACAACCGATCAGCAAGAGGCGGGTCAAACCTTGATTGATATTCCCCACGGCGGCATTCCTTCTTCTGAGCGCTGGCCCTAACCAGAGCGTTGACAGGAAGAGAGCAGGAGCTGTGCCGCTTTTTAATTCTTTCGAAAATTCAAGGCCTTGGATTTTTTTGCCGGGGGCGGCGATCGCGAGTGTTTCAACCCTGAGACAGGTGGCAGGACCGGCACATGGCCATAGGCGGGCCGATGCTCTAGATCAGGGGTTCGCAGGAGGCTGTATCAGTGGCTTAACAGATCCGCGAGCAATCACGGCGAGCCTTGGCGCAGGCTGATATGGGGGCGGGCACCTGTTTCA
Source organism: Pseudomonas sp. CF161 (assembly GCF_000416215.1). NCBI lineage: Bacteria > Pseudomonadati > Pseudomonadota > Gammaproteobacteria > Pseudomonadales > Pseudomonadaceae > Pseudomonas > Pseudomonas sp. CF161. The sequence goes on along the minus strand of NZ_ATLP01000089.1, from coordinate 245,008 downwards.
GGAATGGACACTTGGGCCCTGTTCGGCGGGAAAATGCGCGGGTTCGGGCTTCAACCGGCGAGCAATTGGCCGACCTGAGCCAGGGCCAGTTGCCGGCGTTGCTCCCAATCACCGCCGACCACCGTAAACGGCTGGTGGTGCTGCACCAGCCAGTCCCGCGAAGCCTGGAAAAACCCCAGCCGCTGCTCCAGCTGCGGCTGGCAGCGCTGGCCGTCGTCGACCCAGCCCACCTGCTCCGGTGACAGCAGCAGGTGCAGGTCGTAGCGCCGGGCCAGCAGTTCGGGTTCGAGCCAGGGCGGGCAGTCGCCAAACAGGGTCTGGCTCCAGAGCATATTGCTCAGCAAATGAGTGTCGAGGATCAACAGTTCAGGGTTGCGCGCCCGGGCGGCGTCCTCCCAGGCCAGTTGGCCCCGGGCGATCTGCGGGATATCGGCGAAGCAGGTGTCGCGGCCTTGCTGGTCGATGAAGTGGCGCACGTACTCGCCGACCTGGATGCCCCCCAGGCGCGCCTGCAACTCGTTGGCCAGCCAGCTCTTGCCGCTGGACTCGGGGCCGGTCAGCACCACCACCTTCATGCTCGGGAGACCGCAGTGGCGCGCCCATTTGCCCGCCCGCCGGCGTTGGCCCTGAGCCAGGCGGCAACGGCGCCGAGCGCAACGGCAAACAGTTCAAGCCCGGGCATGGACAGTCCTTGGGAAAATGGAGGAGGGCGCGGATTGTAACCAGAGTGCGACGCTGCGCGTTAGTCCGCGAGCGCGGCGAAGGTGGCGGGCAGGGCCCGCCACCGTGGCGGGCTAGACGCGGAACTGGCGCAACAGGCCGTTGAGCTGCTCGCTGAGCTCCTTGAGGTGGCGGCTGGCGGCGCTGGACTGTTCGGCCGCCATCGCCGTGCTGTGGGACAGGCCGGCGGCCTGGGTCACGTTCTGGTTGATGTCTTCGACCACATGGGCCTGCTGCAGGGTGGCGCTGGCGATGGAGGCGTTGAGCCCATTGAGGTTGCGCAGCGCCTGGCCGATGGCATTCAGGCTCTGGCCGGCCAGGCCGGCCTGTTCGATGGTCATCTGCGAAGCACGGCTGCTGTCGCCAATCACCTTGACCGCGGCTTCGGAGTGGTTCTGCAGGCGCTCGATCATCGACTGGATCTCGGCCGTGGATTTCTGCGTGCGTTGTGCCAGCAACCGCACCTCATCGGCCACCACCGCAAAGCCGCGACCCTGTTCACCGGCGCGGGCCGCCTCGATGGCCGCATTCAAGGCCAACAGGTTGGTCTGCTCGGCGATCGAGCGGATCACCTCCAGCACACTGCCGATCTGGGTACTTTCCGCGGCCAGGGTGCGAATGACTTCAACCGCCTGGTCGATGGTGCTCGACAGCCGGTCGATCTGTTGCAGGCTGCCGTCGATATTGACCTGGCCCTGTTGCGCCTGGGCCTCGGCATCGCGCATTTCACTGGCGGCATGCTCGGCGTTTTTTGCCACATCCTGCACGCCGTAGGTCACCTCGTTGATGGCGGTGGCCACCAGCTCCATCTGCTGCGATTGCTGCTGGCTGCGTTCCTGGGCCTGGCTGGCGTTGCTGCCCAGGTCTGCCGAGGACTGTTCCAGGGCTCCAGCGGACACCTGCAGCTGACTGACCACCAGGCGCAACTTGGCGGTAAAGCCGTTGAAGTGCCGCGCCAGTTCCGTGACTTCATCCTGGCCGTGGGTATCGAGGGTACGGGTCAGGTCGCTTTCGCCGCTGGCGATATTGGCCATGGCGTGCACTGTTTCCTGCAGGGGGCGCACGATGCTGCGGGCGATCAGCGCCACCAGCAGGCCCATCAGCAGCGCAATGCCCAGGCCGATAAACGACGCCTGACGGACCTGGGTGTAGAACTCGGCCTGCATGTCATCGATATACACCCCTGAACCGATGATCCAGCCCCAGGGCTGGAACAGCTGGACATAGGAGGTTTTCTGCACCGGCGCGTCCGCCCCGGGCTTCGGCCAGCGGTAGTCGACCATGCCGGCGCCCTTGGTCTTGGCGATGTTGACCATCTCGTTGAACAGGGCAAAGCCATCCGGGTCCTTGATCGCCGAGAGGTTCTGGCCTTCAAGCTTGGGGTTGGCCGGGTGCATGACCATCACTGGGGTCAGGTCGTTGATCCAGAAGTAGTCGTTCTGGTCATAGCGCAAGCCGCGAATCACGCTCAGGGCCTGTTTCTGCGCGGCCTCGCGGCTCAGGGTGCCGGCGGTTTCAAGGCTCTGGTAGTAGGCCAGCACGCCGTTGGCGGTCTGCACCACATGTTGGGTTTTCTGCGCCTTGGCCTGATACAGATCGTTGTGGATCTGCTTGAGCATCAACATGCCCAGGGTCAATAGCATGAGCACCGCGACTATCAGGATCAGCCACAGCCGGCGGCTGATCGATACATTGCGCAAGCTATTCATCATTGCGTCACTCCGATTTGTTGTTCTTGTCATCAATAGTCGCGAGTATTCAGGCACCTTGTCGGGCCGGGGCGCCGAGCCTGTCGGCCAGACAAGGTCGAAGCGTTATTCATGCATGTCTGATAGGATTTCGGCCCCGCAGCGGAAAACCTGAATCCGTCTTGATTTTTCACGGATTTTTCATCGGTTGTTGTTAATTCTATTGCGCGCGGACCACCGCTACGCTCATCGCAGTGAACACTAAAAAAACGATCAGGGCCTGCTGCAGCACGGCCTTATGGGGGATTGATGGATCTTTGGACCGCCGCTCAGGCGTTGATACTTGGGGTTGTCGAGGGGCTGACAGAGTTTTTGCCCATCAGCAGCACCGGCCACCAGATTATTGTGGCGGACCTGCTCGACTTTGGCGGTGAGCGCGCCATGGCGTTCAACATCATCATCCAGCTCGGCGCGATCCTGGCCGTGGTCTGGGAGTTTCGGCGCAAGATCTTCGACGTGGTGGTGGGCCTGCCCAGGCAACGCAGCGCCCAGCGGTTTACCGTCAACCTGCTGATCGCATTTTTCCCGGCCGTGGTGCTGGGGGTGATTTTTGCCGACCTGATCCATCAATACCTGTTCAACCCGATCACGGTGGCCACGGCCCTGGTGGTCGGCGGGGTGATCATGCTCTGGGCCGAGCGCCGCGAGCACGAGGTGCATGCCCACAGCGTTGATGACATCACCTGGCAGGACGCGCTGAAAGTCGGTTTCGCCCAATGCCTGGCGATGATTCCCGGCACCTCGCGCTCCGGATCGACCATCATCGGCGGCCTGCTGTTCGGCCTGTCGCGCAAGACCGCTACCGAGTTTTCGTTCTTCCTGGCCATGCCGACCATGGTCGGAGCGGCGGTGTATTCCGGCTACAAATACCGTCATCTGTTCCAGCCCGATGACATGCCGGTGTTCGCCATCGGCTTCGTGACCGCGTTTATCTTCGCCATGATCGCGGTCAAGGGCCTGCTCAAATTCATCGCCAGTCACAGTTACGCCGCGTTTGCCTGGTACCGGATCGTGTTCGGCCTGCTGATCCTCGCCACCTGGCAGTTCGGCTGGGTGGACTGGGCGGCGGCCAAGTCTTGAGCGAACCACGGAGCAGTGCTCGCCCCGGGCGCAACAGCGGGACGGTGGTTGCGCACCCACGCCTGAAGTGGCTGGCATTCGTCCTGCTGTGTGGGCTGCCGTTGTTCGGCTCGCTGTCCCTATGGCAGCAGGGGGTGTCGCTGCTGCCCCTGGTCGGTTATGGGGTCGTCAGCGGCCTGACCTTTGTGCTCTACGGCTACGACAAGCGCCAGGCCCGCAACAACGGCCAGCGCACACCGGAAAAGGTCCTGCACGCCCTGGAACTGGCCGGTGGCTGGCCGGGTGCCTTGCTGGCGCAGCAAGTGTTCCGGCACAAGACGCGCAAGGTCTCGTACCAGGTGCTGTTCTGGCTGATCGTGGCGTTGCACCAGGTGTTCTGGATCGACCGCCTGTTTCTCGACGCCGGGCTGTCGAACCTGCTCTAAAGCAGCAGGCCCACTTGCAGCCGCTTCGGCAATTTGGCCACCACCAATTGATGGGAGCGCCGCAGCAGCTCTTGCAGTTCGCCGGCGGCCAGCGGGTAGGGCGTGTCCATGATCACCCAATGGGCTCGCGCCAGATAAGGCGCGGGATGGATGCCCGGGCGGTCGACATGGCCGAGGAATAACTCCTTGTCGACCTTGAACGCCAGGGAGTCGCCCCGCAGGCCTTGCAGGGCGAACATCTTGTTGCCGGCAATGGAAAACACCCGCACGCCGCCCCACTTGTAGTCTTCCCGGGCGCCGGGCAGGGCCAGGCAGAATTGCGCCACGTCGTCTTCGCTCATGGGTTTGGCTTTCACAGGGTTCGGTCTCCGCAGCTCTTGAAGGATTCGGTCAGGTGGTCGATCCAGGCCCGTACGGCCGGCAATAACCCGCGGCGATGGGGATAAACCGCCTGCAGCCAGCCACCCGGCAGCGACCACTGGGGCAGCAGTTGCACCAGCTGCCCGGTTTGCAGTTCTTCCTCGCAGTACATCATCGGCAGCACGGTGAAGCCCAATCCTGAAAGGGTGCAGGCCTTGCGCACGATAAAGTCGTCGATGCCCAGCCGCGCCTCCAGCGCCAGATCAAACTGAGTGCCCTGTTCGTCGAACATGCGCAAATGCACCTGGCGATCGGCCTCCAGGGCTCCGAGCACCGGCACCTGGTGCAGGTCTTGCGGGTGGCTGATGCTGCGCTCGCGCAGAAAGTCCGGGCTGGCGACCATCACCGTCTGCGCCTGGCGCAGGCGGCGGGTGACCAGCAGCGGGTCTTCATCCCCCAGTTCGCGCACACGCAGGGCCACGTCGATGCCCTCGGTCACCAGGTCGACACGGCGATTTAGCAGCATCATCTCCAACTGCACATGGGGGTGTTTGCCGAGAAAGGTGCTGATGACCTGTGGCAGGAACTGGTGCGCCAGGCCCACCGGGCAGGACACCCGCAGGCGCCCGCGGGGCTCGCTGGACATGCTGGCCACGGCTTCATCGGCCATTTCCGCCTCCAGCAGCATGGCCTGGCAATGGCGCAAATAGCGTTCGCCGACCGCGGTCAGCTTCAATTGCCGCGTGGTGCGTTGCAGCAGGCGCGCGTTGAGGCGTTCTTCAAGCTGGGCAATGCGCCGCGACAGGCGGGACTTGGGGATGCCCAAAAGGCGCCCGGCGGCGGCGAAACCACCGGCTTCCACCACTTTGACGAAGTAATAAAGATCGTTGAGGTCTTGCATGACGGGCTCGACTGTTCCACTGGTGAGACGAACTATCGCATTTATGCCGACTAATCAGCTATTGGTTTCATCTGTAGGATCACCCCCACTTGATCGCCCGGTGGCGATCCTCACTTGGAGATCCCACATGAAACTGTTGCATATCGATTCGAGCATCCTTGGCGACCACTCGGCCTCCCGTCAGTTGAGCCACAACGTGGTTGCCGCCTGGCAAGCCGCCGATCCATCGGTGGTGGTCACCTACCGCGACCTGGCCAGCGATGCCATCAGCCACTTTTCCGCCGCCACGTTGCTTGCCGCCGGCACCTCGGCCGAATTGCGCGACGCCGCGCTGCAACACGAAGCCGAGCTCAGTGCCTCGACCCTGGCCGAGTTCCTGGCGGCTGACGCTGTGGTAATTGCCGCGCCGATGTACAACTTCAGCATTCCGACCCAGCTCAAGGCCTGGATCGACCGCATTGCGGTGGCCGGCCAGACGTTCCGTTACACCGAAGCCGGCCCTGAAGGCCTGTGCGGCAACAAGAAAGTGGTGGTGGTTTCTACCTCCGGCGGCCTGCATGTGGGCCAGGCAACCGGCGTTGGCCACGAAGACTACCTCAAGGTCATGCTGGGTTTTATCGGCATCACCGATCTGGAGTTCGTCCGCGCCCACGGCCTGGCGTACGGTGAAGAAGTACGCAGCAAAGCCTTGAACGACGCCCAGGCGCAGATCGAAGAGCAATTCGCCGCCGCGTAAGACTTGTGTAAAGACTTAATCCGAGTGCGGTAACGCGCACTAAACTCTGTATTCTGATCAGTGTCGAAAATGATCAGAGTACGGAGTTTTTTTGTTTTTGCCTTTCACGCCTTCTGGCCCAGGTTATGCAGATAGAAGTTCATCGGTCTTTTACCTGTCCCCCTGCCAGCGTTCGCCAGATGTGTTGCAAGGCCTTGGCTGCAAGGGAGGGCAGGGGCAAAGGGTTTCTCGATCCAGTCGCAAAGGTGGGCGTCCCATGAAACGTCTCAGTGCACTGTTACTGATCTGCCTGCTCAGCAGCCTGATTTCGGTGCAAGCCGCGCCTGCACCGCACCCGCACTGGAGCGTCGGTTATCACGAGATGACCTTTCTCGACCCGCTCGATCTGCAACCCATGCGCGCCATCGCCTTTTACCCGTCCACCGGTTACGAGCACAACAGCACGCTTGAGGGTTACCAGGTGGCGGCGACCCAGGATGCCAAGGTCGCCATTGGCCGCTTCCCGATGCTGATGCTGTCCCATGGCAATACCGGCACCCCGCTGGCCCTGCACGATCTGGCCACCTCCCTGGCTCGCAAGGGGTTCGTGGTGGTGGCGGTGATCCATCCCGGCGACAACTCCAAGGACCACAGCCGCCTCGGGACCTTGAGCAACCTTTATGGACGGCCGATCCAGATCTCCGAAGCCATTACCGCGACCCTGGCCGACCCGATGCTGTCACCTTTCGTCAACGCCGATCAGGTGGGCGTGATCGGCTATTCCGCCGGTGGCGAAACCGCGCTGATTCTCTCGGGCGCCACCCCGGACCTGGATCGCCTGCGGCGCTATTGCCAGGAACGTCCCGATGACCGGGATGCCTGCAATACCCAGGGCGAACTGATTGTCGATCGCGATGATTTGCAGCCGGTGGCGGATGCCCGGGTGCACGCCTTGATGCTGATGGCGCCGCTGAGTCTCAAGTTCGGTCGCCACACCCTGGCGGGCGTGCATGTACCGGTGCTGCTCTACAGTGGCGACGGCGACAAGCTGGTGGCCCTGGACAAGAACGCCGCAGCCCTGGCACGCAAGCTGCCGGTGGCCCCGGACTTCAAGTTGCTGGCTGGCGCCGGGCATTTCGTATTCATGGCCCCGTGCAGCGAAGCGCAATTGGCTGCGATGCCGGCGCTGTGCACCGATGCCGATGGTGTCGACCGTGAAGACATTCACCGTAACCTGATTGCCGAGGCCGGCAAATTCTTCGCCCACACCCTGGGCAAATCCAGCCGCGCCGGGATGCAGACCGCGGATCAGTGAGTCAGGCGTTGGACCGGCGCTGCAACAGCAGCGTCAGGCCCAGCGCGGTGACGGACAGCAGCGCCGCGCAGAAGAAGATCCACGAATACCCCAGGTTCAGCGCCACCGCCCCCATCAACGGCCCGGCAATCGCCAGCGCCAGATCGAAAAACACCGCATACGCACTCAGGCCCGCACCGCGACTGCTGTTGGGCACCTGCCTGATCGCCTCGACGCCCAGCGCCGGGTACACCAGCGACAAGCCAAAACCGGTCAGCCCGGCGCCGATCAGGGCGTAGGCGGTGGAGGGCGCGAGCCACAGCAGAACCAGGCCCAGGGTCTCGATGCTCATGCAGGCGATAGCGGCCCTGAAGCCGCCGAAGCGGCTGATGGCGGAGATGAACAACAGTCGCGACACAATGAAGCACACGCCAAATACGGTCAGGCAGTAGGCGGCGCCGGTCCAGCCGCGATTCAGGTAAAACAGGGTGATAAAGGTGGTCAGGGTGCCGTAGCCGATGGAGGCCAGGCTCAGGCTGGCGCCGTAGGGGGCGATGCGCCCGAACACTGCCCAGAACGGCAGGCGCTCGCCACGCACCACCGGCACCGAGGCTTTATTGCGGATCAGCACCAGAGCCAGGGCCGCCAACAGTGACAAGGCGATGCCAAGGCTGGCGAAACCGTACTGGTCGACCATCACCACCCCCAGCGGTGCCCCAATGGCAATCGCCCCATAGGAGGCAATGCCGTTCCACGAGATCGAGCGAGCGGTGTGTTCGGCGCCAACCTGGCCCATGCACCAACTGATGGTGCCGACCCCGATCAGGCCCTGGGCCACCCCCAGCAGCAGGCGCCCGCCGAGCAGGATGGTCAGGCTCAACAGCGGATAGCTTTGCAGCAGGGTCGAGAGCAGCGTCAGGCCGCCGCTCAAAAGAATCCCGATCAAACCGTAGACAATCGCGCGTTTGGTGCCGACGTTATCCGACATCCGCCCGGCCATGGGCCGGCTGAGCAACGTTGCCAAATACTGTGAACCAATGGTCAGCCCGGCCACCACGGCGCTGAAACCCAGCTGTTCATGGACATAACCCGGCAACACGGCAATCGGCAGGCCGATGCAGAGGAAGGCAATAAAGGTATAGAAAACGATGGAAACGATCTGCAGGGTGATCGTCGTGGAGCTGGGGGCAGGCGGCTGTTGCGCAGACATGAGGGCTCGTTCGCGGGCGGGCGGTTGGAGAACCGCATCATGGCGTGGCTGGATAATAAAAGAAAGCAGGCTATCTATTTCTTCGCGCTGGCGTACCACCGTGGGGGAAAAACAAAAAGCCCCGTCACCAGGACAGGGCTTTTTCTTGCAGCATGCAGCTTATTGCGGCTCTGGGCTTAGATCGCTACACCCTGGCTGCGCAGGTAGTCGTCGTAGGTGCCGCTGAAGTCGGTCACGCCGCTTGGGCTGAGTTCGATGATGCGGGTGGCCAGGGACGAGACGAACTCACGGTCATGGCTGACGAAAATCAGCGTGCCCGGGTAGTTTTCCAGCGCCAGGTTCAGCGCTTCGATGGATTCCATGTCCAAGTGGTTGGTCGGTTCGTCCATGATCAGCACGTTCGGCTTTTGTAGAATCAGCTTGCCGAACAGCATGCGACCTTGCTCGCCACCGGAGATGACCTTGACCGACTTGAGGATCTCATCGTTGGAGAACAGCATGCGGCCCAGGGTGCCACGAACCATTTGTTCGCCTTCCTTGGTCCAGCGGCCCATCCAGTCGAACAGGTTGGATTCGTCTTCGAAGTCCGACGCGTGGTCCTGGGCGTAGTAGCCCAGCTCAGCGGCTTCGGTCCATTTCACGGTGCCGGCGTCCGGGGTCAGTTCGTTGACCAGGGTGCGCAGCAGGGTGGTCTTGCCGATACCGTTCGGGCCGATGATCGCCACGCGTTCGCCGGCTTCGACCTGGAAGCTGAAGTCCTTGAACAGGGTTTTGCCGTCGAAGCCTTTGGCCATGCGCTCGACAATCACGGCTTGGCGGTGCAGCTTCTTGGTTTGTTCGAAGCGGATGAACGGGCTCACGCGGCTCGAAGGCTTGACCTCGGCCAGTTGGATCTTGTCGATCGCCTTGGCCCGGGAAGTGGCCTGCTTGGCTTTCGAGGCGTTGGCCGAGAAGCGGCTGACGAACGATTGCAGTTCGGAAATCTGCGCTTTCTTCTTGGCGTTGTCCGACAGCAGTTGCTCGCGGGACTGGGTCGCCACGGTCATGTATTCGTCGTAGTTGCCCGGGAACAGACGCAGTTCGCCGTAGTCCAGGTCAGCCATGTGGGTGCACACGCTGTTCAGGAAGTGACGGTCGTGGGAGATGATGATCATCAGGCTGTTGCGCTGGGTCAGGATGTTTTCCAGCCAGCGAATGGTGTTGATGTCCAGGTGGTTGGTCGGTTCGTCGAGCAACAGCACTTCAGGATCGGAGAACAACGCCTGGGCCAGCAATACTCGCAGTTTCCAGCCTGGGGAAACTTCGCTCATCGGGCCATTGTGCTGCTCGATGCCGATACCCAGGCCCAGTAGCAGTTCGCCAGCGCGGGATTCGGCGGTGTAGCCGTCCATTTCGGCGAAGTCTGTTTCCAGCTCGGCCACGGCCATGCCGTCTTCTTCGGTCATTTCTGGCAGCGAATAGATGCGATCGCGCTCAGCCTTGACCTTCCACAGCTCTTCGTGACCCATGATCACGGTGTCGATCACGGTGAATTCTTCGTAGGCGAACTGATCCTGGCGCAGCTTACCCAGACGCACGTTCGGTTCCAGCATCACCTGGCCGCCGGATGGATCCAGGTCGCCGCCGAGGATCTTCATGAAGGTCGACTTACCGCAACCGTTGGCACCGATCAGGCCATAACGGTTGCCGGCGCCGAATTTGACCGAAACGTTTTCGAACAACGGCTTGGCGCCGAATTGCATCGTGATGTTAGCTGTGGAGATCAATTACTTTACCTATCAATAGCTTAGAGTGCGCTTGTTTCGGCTGGGACCAATTTTGGACCGATAGGGAGCGATTCGATTTCGCTCCAATCCGTACGTTGAGTTGATCCATCGCGCATAAGTCGAGAGCAGCATCTGCACGTTATGGCCGAGCTGCTGGGAGATGAATGCGGGGGTTCATGCCAGACATGGCGCGCATTGTCGCATAGGTGTGACGACAGTTGTATGGCGGTCTGCACCCCCCAGTCTCTTGACCACCTCCTGGGCCCATGAAAGCATCCGCGGTCTTTGAGCCACTACCCATCGCCACGGAACGGACTGCCAGCCATGAAAATCACCTCCCTCGCCATGACCCTGGCTGCACTTCTGCTGGGTGCGAACGTGCAGACGGCCCACGCGGCCTCGGAACTGATCGGCAAGCGGGTGCAGAACACCTATGACGTGACGCTCTACCTTGATCCGGAAAAAGGCCTGGCCTACGCGATGAAGGACTGGAAGTTCCTGCGTTATCACTACAACCCTCGGCAACTGAAAATCAGCTACGCGATGCAGAACGTAGAGGCGCAGCCAACCTCCACGTCGGCGGAACCGGTGGTGGTCGAGATGGCCGTCAAGAGCGAGCGTGACTTGGCCAAGCTGAAGCTGAGTGAAGAAGACCAGTGCTACGAAGCCTTCACCGAAGTGCTGGGGCGCCTGGTGTACGCTGCGGCCGAAGCCAAGAATCTGCGGGACAAGCAATACTTCCACCTCGCCGAGGTGATCACCCTGGACGACAAGAAGGTGCCCGGGGCACCGGGTGTGATCACCTGCAAGATCCCCGACCACGGTTCCATCTTTATGTACGCCCGGGGTCAGGTCAGCGTTAAGTGACGGTTCAGGCTGCGCGGCCTCTTCAGCAAAGCCCCCGATAAAGGAAGATGCATATGGATAGTGGATTGGCTCACGAGATCGAAGCCGCAGAACGGCAGTACTTGTGTGCACGGGTCGAGAACCTGCTGAGGATCGAGGGCAACCCCTACGGGGCCCGGATTTTCTCCAACGGCGACGCGGCGTGCTTTTACGTGAAGGGCACGCCGAGCCCGATGTTCAATCGCATCTACGGCGACCATCCGGGCGAATCCCAGGCCGTCTTGAGTTTGCTCAAGGCGTCGGCAGCCTATTCGACCGTCACCCCGCTGATCGGCAAAGCCCCCGCAATGCAGCCTTACGCCGAGCTAGCCGGCGCACGCCTGGAGAAGTTGAAGGGCTGGACGCATTTGCAATTCGCCTGCGCCATCGACAACGGGGTCGCGAACCGTCACCCCTTTGAAATCGAAGAGGTTACGCCGCAGACGCTGGCCGAATTCGCCGAGGTTCATGCCGGCGGTTTTCGCACCAAACCTGAGCTGCGGGAGCTGTCTCAAGCCTCTTTTGCGGGGCATGGGCCGGATGAGCGCATGAAAATCTACGTGCTCAAGGCCCAAGGCCAGGTGGTGGCGGGTGCCTTGATGTACCTCGCCGACCATGGCGTTGCCTACCTGGGCACGGCCGCCACCCGTAAATCAGCCAGGGGCGCTGGCTATCACGGCGCCCTGATTTCCCATCGGATAGAGCAGGCCAGGGCCCATGGCTGCCGTATCATCGCCGCGACGGCGCTGGCCAGCTCGCAAAGCCGGCGCAATCTGCAACGCGCCGGCCTGATGCCGTCCCATGCGCAAGCGCTGTACCGCCTGGCTGATACCTGAGAGTGGTCGCGAGCTGAAGTGGAGGGCTTCGCCCGCCATTCAAGGCCTTGTCACCCCACCGGGACGATTCATTGGTTGCTGATGTATTGCCTTTTCTGGCCGTCGTAGACATAGGTCAGGTTGTCGGCGGCAGCCAGGGGGCGGGTGCTGTCCGGGCCATCGAAGGTGGTACCGCTGACCGTGACTTTCACCTGCGGCATAGCGCCCTGGCCGTCGACAAAGCTCAGTTCGCCCTTGCTGAAGGTGCAAGGCATCACGGCGCCCTCGTCGCACGCAGCCGAGTTGTCCTCGCCGGTGTGCACCTGGCCGATAAAGGTCCAGATCCAGCCGTTGTCATCCTCGGTTTTTTTCGGATTGAATACGAACAGCGTGTAGCCGTTGAAGATGACGCCGCTGTCGAAGGTCGAGGTCGGCACGGCCAGCAGCAGGCGGCCATCGGCTGTGCGGTGTTCCAGGGCAGGGCGAGCGGGGTCGACGTCCTCCGGTTTTTCCCGGGCGCCGAAGAAACCGATCTTGCGTTCGATGTAGCGCAAGGTATAGGCCTGAGTCTGGCCCGGATGAGTGCGCTCGAATGTCGCCTCTGCCAGCCTGACCTGGACCTCGGGTGCGGCGAAGTCCTCGCCCTGGCGGGCGGCGCTGTCCCGGGTATGCCAGACAAACGCGGTGTAGTAGTGCTTGCCGTCGAGGTCGAGCTCATGGCCGTACCAGAAGGTCGCAACAGCGCCGTCCTCCAGTTCCCCGGTGTCGGCCTGATCGTCGAACTGGATGTTTTCCATCACGCTGAGCACTGCGCCCGGGGGAATCGGCGCGTCCTTGGCCTGAACCAGCGCAGGCGCTGCCAGGGTCACCGCGGCCAGGACCCAAGCGGCCACTACCTGGCCCAGGCCAGCGTCCTTGCGCGACTGTGGCGCCATCTTGATTTTCATCGTTTCAACATCCTTGTAGAGCCTGCGAAAAAGCCTGGAGCAGCATCAGGCGCTGGACCAAAGCCGGTGCCTATTGACTGAGGCGCGATCATATAGGCAGGGTTTTATAACCGACAAGATGCTGGCAAATGGCAATTGTGCGGTTGTTGCGGGCTGAGGGGGGAGGGACTCTAATGAGCAGGTCTAGGATCTGGTCACGTGGCCGAGGGCATCGGTTCGGCGACACGCAATGGGGTGTTCGGCGATGAGGTTCGGCGCCTGCCATTGGATGTGTATACGGCCTATTTCACCGTGCCCGGCAGCCAAACGACGGTCAGGTCACGCGCTGTCAGTCCTGAGGATGGCGACCGCCCCTGGATTCAAGACATTGCTCGGCAAGTTGCTTTCACCCAAGGCGGACGCCATCGACTTGCCAAACGATGACGTGCAACAGCGAACATAAGTCCTTTGGTTAGCCTGTGGCCGGCCGGTGGTGCAACTGGATTTACCTCTATGCCTGATAGGTAGCGATCGATGATGGATGAAGTGTTGATAGTGGATCTCTTTGAAGCCGGCGACGCCCTGGTTAACGGCGATACAGGGGCAATGGAGCGCTTGCTACCACGTCTGAAACGCAGCGAGTCCTATAACGATCTGCCCATGTTGTTTTATGTGGCTGACTCTATCGAGTGCCTTGAGTTTCTGGCGGCGAATAAAGTTGATCTGTTTCAAAGAAGTCATCTTGGAGGAGGCAATCTGCTGCATCGCGTGGCGTTGGAACATGACGATTCGGTGTTTGAATGGGTACTGGCCTGGTACAGAAAACACAACAGTGTCGATCAAGCGGATGACCATGGAATAACCGTGCTCTCAATGCTGCTGAAGTTCGGGCACATCGAGCGTGTAAAACGATTGATCGACAATGGGGCCAGTCTTTCATCTGCCGCCCGCAACGGGCTGACCCCTGCACGACAAGCGGTTATTTGTATGGGGCAAGAGCGGGATGCAATGGCTGGGCTTGAACTGATCCTGAGCCATGGACTCATCTTGGGCAGTGAGGAACTGGAATATTTAGCGCAAACCGCGCGAGCTATCAATCGGCCCACACTGGCGCGGTGGATTGAAGAAGATCTACTTCCAGCGGCGGCGCTTCAATTGCGCAAGTAGCGAGAGGAACATGGCCAAATACAGTCCTCTAATGCACCTTCGGTACTACGACTATTTGCCCGGGTGCACGCTCTTTGGTCTCGTTCGGCCTGAATACATTGGACGTCGTTAATTGCGGCTGTAATTCTGCGATTCTGCCCTTCGGGGGTGATCTTCAACGATAAGGAATCTCGGGATGCTCGGTTATTACGCGCAATACAGTCAGCATTACATCACCACCTTGATGATCGTCACTACGCTGTTTTTTGCCCTGCCGATCTTTATCGCGCCCATCGCCTGGGCCCGGGCGATGCGCTGGACCATTCCTGAACACCAGCATCTGGCCATTTACTTTGGCCGCTGCCTGGGGGCTTTTATTCTGGTGGTGGAAGTTGCCATGCTGCGTTCCGCGACCACTGGCACCAGTTTCAGTTATGCCTTCGATATTCTGTTTGTGGTCTTCGCCTTGATGTTTGTGGTGCATGTCTACGGTGCGCTGAAACGCATTCAGCCTATTACCGAAACCCTGGAAATCGGTTTCTGGATGATTCTTTTCGTGCTTAACACGCTGTTCTATCCGGCGACCTCCATTACCCTTTGAGAACAACTGATCAACCGTCCCTTGCTGATCCGTAAGAGTAGGGGCGCCCAGCCATTTTCAGCGGTTGATACTTCAGTCCAGCGCACTTTCAACCGATTCGGTGCGTTGGCAGAACAGTTCGAAGCTGGAGGCCAGACAGCGTGCGTCCTCGAAACCCAGATTGCCCGCAGAGGCCACGAGTACAGGGTATTCGGCGTGGGGAGCGGGTTCGCGCACATCCAGCACTGCAAAGTTGCCGGCCCCATCCAGCCCCAGGGGGATCGCCTGGGGCATGTACTCGGGGAACTGGTAAGCCAGCAGGAATTCGCGCACCTCTCGGGTCCCAAAAAAACAGAATTCCATTTCGCCCTGGGTGACCAGCCCGCCATTGGACCATGCCAGAAACGCCAGCCAGCTCGTTGCCTGGGCCGCGCCGGGCATGGGCCAGGCGCTGGGGTCGATCGGCGTCCAGCTTGGGTGCAGGGCGTGGCTCACGGGCCAGGGGTTACGCTGCGCGTCGAGGATCGAACGGCGCTCGTCGGCCTGGATCGGCCGGGACAAGTCAGCCAGCAATTGGTCGATATCGTCCTGCGTGGCTGCGGGCTCGCGCTTTAGGTTGGGCAATAGCGAGTGCCAATTGATGTCCATCGGGAAAGCTCCTGGGGCGGCCTGGGAATGGGGAGTCACGGCATGGGTCTGCGGCACCGCCTGTCGAGCGTACCCGTCGGACCGAATCAATCCGCGTATTAAACATGACAACCCAGCGAAAGTTCGCGGCGCTATCGTCGTCGGCTCGTTTCCGGGGCTGATCGGTGAGCAGCCCCAGAGCCTGGTGTCGGCTGAGGTGGGGGAGAGCGCTCAGCCCGCAGTGGCGAGCAGGGCCTGGGCCTTTTTTTCCACCAGACCGGCGCCCATGACCAGCATCTGCGGGAGGTCGAGCTGGTCCTGGGCTGACGCAGGCCCCAGATGCTCATCCCCCTGCCACAGCTCGTTGGCGACGATTCTGCGATCCAGGCCGCGTTGGGGGGCGGTGAGTGCCTGGTTGCCGACCTGCAGCCAACGTCCGGTGCGGATGGGGGCTTTGGAGGTGTATAGCGTCAGGCCGAAGCCGTCCGGCAGGTCCGCGGGCATGTGCACTGAGTTGACGGTCGTGGCGTAGAGCCCAAGCAGGAGGGTGTCTTTGTAGCGCTGCGACACATACAGGACCTTGGCCGGCCGAAAGCCCTGGGCCAGGGGAATCAAGACAATGTCACCGACTGCGGTTTTTCCGGGCTTCATCAAGGGGGCTCTTCAAGCGGGTGGCGCAATGGGTGGGTTCAGGACACCGATTGCAGAAAGCGTGTCAGGTGCTGCGCCGCCTGGTCCGGGGCAGCCTGCAGCAGGCAATGGGGGCCGTCGAGGGTGACGATCTGCGCGTCCGGCCGCAGGCGTGCCACCGTTTCGCTGGCGCTGGCCGGCACCAGAAGGTCTTGGCCGGCCCGCAGGTACAGCACAGGGACACGGCTGGCAGCCAGTGCCTGACTGACATCCACCTCCACCACCGCTTTGAGCCGGGCCTGCATCACCCGTGGCGCGACCTGGGCCACGGCCTTGGCCAGCGCCTGGCGCAGAGCCGGCGTGGCGAAGCGGCCGAGCAGGACTTTGCTGATCGGCGCCAGCGGTGCCCGGGCCAACGGCAGCAGCTTGAGCAGGAAACTCAGGCGTCCCAGGCGGGGTCGCGGATTGCGCACGAAGGTGCAGCACAGCACCAGGCCCTTGAGCAGTGGCGTGTTCGTGGCGGCAATGGCCACGGCGATCGGGCCGGAAAACGACTCGCCGAGCACTACGAACGGTCGCGCCTGGGGCAAGGCCTGGCGCACCAGGGATTCCAGGGCCGGGTAGTCCAGGGGCTGGTCGCTTGGATAGCGCAGCACAATCACCTCGAAGCGCCCATCCAGGGCGGCAAGCAGCGGCTGAAAAAGCTCTCCGGTGCCGTCCATGCCGGGCAGCAGGATCAGCGCCGGTGCGAGGGTATCAGTCATGGGTATCGCGGTCCTTTGCGGGCGGTTGTTGCAGGCGCTCGCGGGTGGGCGTCGAGCGCGCGCAGCATAACAGGCTGAAACGCTTCCCGGGCAAGGCGCGCGCCGCACATTGACGATCGCGCCCGGAGCCTTGGGGGCGATGCACAGGCGGGTGACCGATGGGGGTTCGGCAGCGCAGTTTTTCACAATTTTGAGTTAACTTTTGGTTACAGAATGTGGCTAAATTGCCAACCAATGGCCAGATGCCAATGAGTGAGGCGGTTCCATAACCTGCCTGCAGACTGCGCTTTTTTAATTCAGACGCTGCAATTTGCCCTTCAACCATCGGTTTGCAGGGGCGCGGCATTTTCTTTTCTGACGTGTGACGATTTCCGTGAAACTCATTATTGCTGCTGTTTATGTTCTCTCTATCGCCTACGTCCACCTGCGCGGGCGTGTGCGCCATAAGCTGGGCCGCCAACTGAGTGATCACTCAAGCTTCCTGGCCCCGATCAACTGCTTGCTCTACCTGTTTTCGAAGAACCCCAACCGTCCCTACCTGGACCCGGCCCAATTCCCCGAATTGCAGGCGTTGCAGGAGCACTGGGAAGAAATTCGCGCCGAAGGCCAGAACCTGCTCAGGGCAGGGGAGATCAAGCGTTCGGACACCTATAACGACCTGGGCTTCAATTCCTTTTTCAAAAGTGGCTGGAAGCGCTTCTACCTCAAGTGGTATGGCGACAGTCACCCGTCGGCGATGAAGCTCTGCCCGCGCACCACCGAACTGGTGCAAGGCATCGGCTCGATCAAGGCCGCGATGTTTGCCGAATTGCCGCCGGGCTCCAAGCTGGTGCGCCACCGCGACCCTTACGCCGGCTCCTATCGTTACCACCTGGGCCTGGACACGCCGAACGATGATGGCTGCTACATCAATGTCGACGGCGAGAGCTACTCCTGGCGTGACGGCGAAGCGGTGATGTTCGACGAGACCTACATCCACTACGCGGAAAACACCACCCCGCACAATCGCATCATCCTGTTCTGCGACGTCGAGCGGCCGATGAAGTACCGCTGGGTCGCGGCCTTCAATGCCTGGTTCAGCCGCACGGTGATGGCCGCTGCCGGCTCGCCCAACGATGCCGGGGACAAGACCGGTGGCCTGAATCGCGCCTTCAACAAGCTGTACAAGATCCGCCTGCGCGGCAAACAGCTGAAGAAGCGCAACCGTACGCGCTATTACCTGGAAAAGTGGGCCATCTTCGGCGGCCTGCTGTTGCTGTTCATCCTGATCTGACCCCGCCCCGGGCGCCTGCACCCTCGCTGCAGGCGCCGCTGCCGCCCCTCGTCTCAGGGGGGACTGGCGCCCAGTTGCTGCCACATTTTTGCGCTGATCCGCTGCCGATGGGCATAGCCGGCCCAGGGGTCGTGCTTGAGGGTTTCCAGGCGTTGCCAGAGGGTGCGGATGTCCCATTGCTGGGCGCTGCGCAACCCTGGCAGTTCATCGCGGCTGATGGGCACCGACACCGGCAGGCCGGGCCTGGCCCTGACCGAATAGGCCGCCACGGTGCTGGCGCCACGGGCGTTACGCAGGTAGTCGACGAATATTTTCCCGACGCGGTTCTTCGGGCCCATGGTGGCGCTGATCCGCTCAGGCAACTGCTGCGCCATAAAGTGCGCGATGGCCTTGGCGAAGGCCTTGACCGTGGCCCAGTCATGGACCCGCGCCAGGGGCACGATCAGGTGCATGCCCTTGCCGCCACTGGTTTTCAGAAACGCCTGCAGCCCCAGTTCGTCGAGCACTGAAAGGGTCAACTGGGTCGCTTCGAACATGGTTTTCCAGGGCAGGGCCGGGTCCGGGTCAAGGTCCAGGACAAACTGGTCCGGGGTGTCGATGTGCTCGGTGGTAGCGCCCCAGGTGTGCAACTCGACCGTGCCCATCTGCGCGGCACCGATCAGCGCCGGCAGGCTGTCGATTTCCATCAGGCGTGCATGGCCGGGGTCCAGGGCCGGGTCCAGGTGCTTGATGTGGGGGATGGCCAGGTGTTCGGCGTGTTTCTGGAAGAACTGCTCGCCCTCGACCCCTTCGGGGGCTCGCAGCAAGGACACCGGGCGCCGCCGCAGGTGGGGCAGGATCCAGTCACCGATGCTTTGGTAGAACTGGGCCAGCTCAAGCTTGGTGGTGCCGCTGCGGGCATCGATGACCCGTTCCGGGTGAGTGATGCGCACCCCGGCGACGCTGTCCGGGGGCTGGCTCGGGGTGCTGTTGTCCGCTGGGGCTTGTTGCTCCCTGGGGGCTGGCGCCTGTTCGCGAACCACCTGGGTCGCCGGTTTGTCGCTGCGCAGGGCAATAAAGGCGGCCTGGCGCACCAGGTCTTCACGGGTCCACTCGGCAAACTCCACTTCGCCCACCAGTTGCGGTTCGATCCAGTGCACGCCCCGGGCCTGGGCCGCGGTCAGTGGCTTGGCCAGGGGCGAGGCAGGGCGCTCCAGTGGCTGCATCTGACCGTGCAGCTGTTTGAGCATGGCCTGGTTGAACCCGGTGCCCACGCGCCCGGCGTAGACCAGCCCGGACGTGGCGTACACCCCCAGCAGCAACGCACCAAAGCCGCTGCGCGAGCCTTGAGGGCGGGTGTAGCCGATGATCACGAATTCCTGGCGCAGGCGGCATTTGAGCTTGATCCAGTCCGGGCTGCGCCGCGACACATAGGGGCTGCCGGCGCGCTTGCCGATCACCCCTTCCAGGGACAGGGCGCAGGCGCTCTCGAAAATATCCTGATGGTGGGCAGCGAAGGCCTCGGAGAAACGCAGCAGCTTGCTGTTCTTGCGCCCCAGGGCCTGTTTGAGCAGGGCTCGACGCTCTTCCAGCGGTGTCTGGCGCAGGTCGGCGCCTTGCAGGAACGGCGCGTCGAACAGGTAGTAAATAATGTCCAGGCTGCGGCCGATGTCGAAGGCGCTCTGCAAGGCCTGGAAGTCCGGCAGGCCCTTGTCGTTGAGCACCACCACCTCGCCATCCAGCCAGCTGTCGCGCAACTTCAGCGCCGCCAGGGCCTTGGCCTGCAACGGCAGGCGCGGAGTCCAGTCATGGCCGTTGCGGGTCAGCAGGCGCACCTGGCCTTTTTCGATCCGCGCCATGATCCGGTAGCCGTCGAATTTGATCTCGTAGCGCCAGTCGCCGTTGGGTGGCTGTTCAGCCAGGGTCGCCAGCTGCGGTGCCAGGCGTTCGGGCAGGGCCGTGGCGGCCGCTGTGGCGCGCGTGGATTGTTTGGCTTTGGGCGCGGACTTGGGCGTACTCCGGCCGGCACCGACCGTGGCCTGGCTGATCACGCTTTTAGGCAGGTCTTGGAGGACATCGTATTCATCGGCGGGGCGGGCTTGCGCGTCGTTTTCCTTGATCAACAGCCACTGCTGTTTGTCGCCACTGCCGCGTAAATGGGTGCGGACCAGGGCCCAGTCACCTGCCAGCTTCTCGCCGATCAGGCGGAACTTGAGCTTCCCAGCCTGGTAGCCGGCCTGCGGATCGCCATGGGGCTGCCACACGCCATGGTCCCAGACGATCACATCGCCGGCGCCATATTGGCCGGCGGGGATGCTGCCCTCGAAATCGCGGTAGCTCAGGGGGTGGTCTTCGACCTGTACGGCCAGGCGTTTCTGGGTCGGGTCCAGGCTCGGGCCCTTGGGCACCGCCCAGCTTTTCAGGGTGCCGCCCAGCTCCAGGCGAAAGTCGTAATGCAGGTTGCGTGCATCGTGTTTCTGGATCACGAAACGCAAGGCCGAGGCCCCCTGCCTGTCCTTGGCCGACGGCGCGTCCGAGGGCTCGGAGGTGATGTCGAAATTGCGTTTGCGGCTGTATTCACTCAGGGGTCTGGCCATGACGGACTACCTTGTGCTGCGCGCCTATGCGAGGTTCGGGCGAGGTTCAGGCGCGGGTCTTGTGCGTGGACTTTTTGCTGGGGGCTTTCTTGCTGGCGGGTTTGGCCGGTGCGCGCCGGGTGGCCGGTGTGGCGGATTTGGCCGAAGCCTTGACGCTGGGCCGCGAGCCGAGGCTGCGCTTGAGCATTTCGGTGAGGTCGATAATGTCGGCGCTTTTGCGTTGCTCCTCGCCGGCCTGGGTCTCGACGTCCTCGATCTTGCCGGCGCGGGCCTTCTTCTCCACCAGGGCGTTGATCTTGTCCTCGAAGCTGTCGCGGTACTGCTCGGGCTCCCAGTCGGCGCTCATGTCTTGCACCAGGCGCTTGGCCATTTGCAGTTCACCTTTGGCCAACTGCGGCTGGGTGACGTCGGCCCCCAGTTCGAGTTCGTCGAGGCTGCGCACCTCGGCCGGCCAGCGCAGCATCACCAGCACCAGCGCCGACTCCAGGGGCATCAGTGCCGCCAGGTGCTGGCGGGTGTGCAGCACCACGTGGGCGAGGGCGACCTTGTCGGTGCTGGTCAGGGTTTCGCGCAGCAGCGCGTAGACCTTGCCGCCGCGTTTATCCGGAGCGAGGAAGTACGGGGTGTCGATGTTTTGCAGGGGGATCTGCTGGCTGTCGACGAAGGCAAAGATATCGATGGTCTGGGTCGACAGCGGGTGCGCCGAGCGGATTTCCTCTTCGCTGAGCACCACATAACGGCCTTTCTCGTATTCCACGCCCTTGACGATGTGTTCCTTGGTGACTTCCTTGCCGGTGACTTTGTTCACGCGCTTGTAGCCCACCGGGTCCATGCTGCGCTGATCCAGCCAGTCGAAGTCGACCCCGTGGGACGCCGTGGCCGACACCAGGGCCACCGGGATATGCACCAGACCAAAACTGATCGCGCCCTTCCAGATTGCCCGTGCCATGGTCGTCGCCTCTGCAGTGTGAGTCTTCAGGTGACCTGCGGCGTTCGGCAAAAGTTTCGCCCAATAACGCGCGGCGATTCCCGGATGATTCTCGGACCCGGGCGGCTCCGGATATTCGGTGTTACATGTTCTGACGGATTATTTAATTAACAAAGGCGAACCCCGGGCGTAGCGTGGACTCGAAACTGATATCTGCTTGCTATCAACGAGGGCCCTATGAACAGACTGATGGGATGCCTGGCCGCGCTCACCCTGGCCGCATGTGCCAGCGCCACGCTGCAGGCCGCGCCACAGGCCACTGCTGGCGAAGCGAGATTATTGCTGGCGCAGAGCCTGCCCAATAGCGGCAACGACAACCCCTACAACAGCCCGACGCGCCGGGCCAACCCCAATAGCATGCAGGGCACCCAACCCAGTGCCCCGGCCATTCGCGGGCCGAACACCGTTCCGGTGCCGCGTCCACCGACCCTGGAAAACGGCGGCATCGGCAACGGCTACCCACGCACCGGCACCCCGCCCAGAGCCAATCCGCAGCCCCAACCCGGTAGCCGTGACCCTCAATCGAATGACAGACGCTGAGCGCTGCCGAGGACGTTGACGGTCCTTGGCGCGCCGGACTTTCAAGCAACGGAAGGAATAGTGCATGTTGCGTAAAACTCTCCTGGCCACGTTCTGCGCCAGTGTTTTCCTGACCACCGTACCCGCCGCCTCGGCTGCCACCGCGCAGCAATACGCCAGCGAGCAGGGCACCCTCAGCGTGACCCCGATCACCCAGAACCTCGATCATCCCTGGGCCCTGGCCTTCCTACCGGACAGCCAGGGCATGCTGGTGACTGAGCGCCCCGGTCATCTGCGGCTGGTCAACGCCGACGGCCGGGTATCGGCGCCACTGACCGGCGTGCCGCAAGTCTGGGCCAAGGGCCAGGGCGGCCTGCTGGACGTGGTGCTGTCGCCGGACTTCAAGCAGGACCGCATGGTCTACCTGTCGTACGCCGAGGGCGGTGGCGAAGGCGGCACTGCCGGCACGGCGGTGGGCCGTGGCCGGCTGTCCAGTGACCTGAAGAGCCTGGAGGGGTTCCAGGTGATCTTCCGCCAGGAACCCAAACTCTCCACGGGCAATCACTTCGGCTCGCGGCTGGTGTTCGACCGTGACGGCTACCTGTTTATCACCCTCGGTGAAAACAACGATCGGCCGACCGCCCAGGACCTGGACAAGCTGCAAGGCAAGGTCGTGCGCCTCTTTGCCGACGGCAAGGTGCCGGACGACAACCCCTTCGTCGGCCAGAGCGGCGTGCGTCCGGAAATCTGGTCCTACGGCCACCGCAATCCCCAGGGCGCGGCCCTCAATCCCTGGAGCGGCACCTTGTGGGAGAACGAGCACGGGCCCAAGGGCGGCGATGAAATCAACATCATCGAGCGCGGCAAGAACTACGGCTGGCCCCTGGCGACCCACGGCATCAACTACTCCGGCCAGCCGATCCCCGAGGCCCAGGGGCAGAGCGCACCGGGCACCGTGGCCCCGCACCATGTCTGGGAGAAGTCCCCGGGCATCAGCGGCATGGCGTTCTATGACGGTGACCGCTTCAAAGCTTGGCAGCACAACGTGTTTATCGGCGCCCTGGCTTCGCAGGAGTTGATTCGCCTGCAATTCGACGGTGAGCAGGTGGTCCATGAAGAGCGCCTGCTCGGCGAACTCAAGGCGCGCATCCGCGATGTGCGCCAGGGCCCGGACGGTTACCTGTATGTCTTGACCGACGAGGACAAGGGCGGGTTGTACCGCGTCGGCCTGAACTGACTGCCAGCAGCGCCCAGGCCAGGCTCACGGCTGGCCTCCGGCGCCTGTGCCGGGCGGGGCGTACAGCACCACCGCTGCCCGCAGCTTGCTGCTGCCGAAGCTGCACATCTTGGCGAACTCGGCATGGCTCACCGGCAAGTGCTGGCAGTCCACGGCCTGGCGATGCTGGCTGTGGTCGATGTCCGGGTCGTGCAGGTAGACAAAGTCCGAGTCACAGTCGGTGACCATCACCCAATGCGGCGCCTTGGAGCGGGTCAGGCGATAACTGCTGATCAGCACCAGGGGCTGCCCGCCGTCGTGCAGCAGGCGCGGCAGGTCCAGCGGTCCGCCCAGCACTTGCTGCACCGAACTCTGGGCCAGTTGCGCGCAGAACTCTTCGTGCACCAGGCGCATGACGTCCTTTTTACCCTCGTCGCGCACGCCGTTGAGAAACAGCGGGCCCACGGTATTGACCTGTAACCGCACCCGAAAACCCCGCTGCCAGGCCGCCAGCGCCAGGCCCTGAGGGCTGCAGCCGCCGTGGCCTGCGGTCATGAACACGGTGGTGGCCTCACGCCAGATCTGCAGTTCTTCGCGGCGCTCCAGCAGCCGGCCGGGCTGCAGGGCGCCCATGGCCATCAGCAGGCAGGCCGGGCCGCAGGTGAAGTCGGTGGTCTGGGGGTAGTAGGGCACGCGGATGTTGCGGGTTTCGCGGTGCTGCAGGATGCGTTTTTCCAGGCGCAGGGCGTCGGCGTGGTCCTGGTAATAGTCGTGGATCAGGGCGAAGCGCCGATAGCCGTTGCGCTCGTAAAGGGCAATTGCCGACGGGTTGTCGCTGCGCACCTCCAGGCGCAGGTAGGCGCAGTCATGTGCCAGGGCCCGTGCCTCGATCTCTTGCAGCAGGCGCTGCCCCAGGCCCCGGCCCCGTGCCTGCACGGCGATGGCAATGGAATACAGGCGTGCCAGCGAAGTGCCGCGATGAAACAGCACCAGGGCGTAGCCCTGAATGCTTCCCAGGTGTTCGGCGACGATCAACTGGCCGTGGGCCCGGCTGATCATCCATTGGAAGCTGCGCGGCGTCAGCCGATCGCTGGTGAAACATTGCTGTTCCAGCGCCAGCAGACTGGGCAGGTCGTCGAGGGTTGCAGTGCGAAAGACAAGATCCATATAACCGCCGTAAAAGTTGCGTAATGAAACGGGACTTTTAAAAAACTTCATGCTTAATAGAAACGGTCTTGTTCTTCAGCGGATCAATCACTATGTCAGCGGTACAGGGTCAATGGCGTGAAGTATCCGAGCAAAGTTTGCCGGAAACAATAACGACAACTGCTTATTTTTCCGAGGCGGCTAGAACTTCCAGCCAGCTGGTTATTATTGTCGAACGCAAGGAAGACTGGGCTTCCTACTTCCCCAGCGAAGACCTGGTCACGGCTCAGGAATATCTTGAGCAAACCCGGGGCAACGAGCCGGGCAAGCGGGTTCAGGTGATCAACCTGTGCCGCAGCTACAAGTACCTGGGCCATGGTTACTACTGCTCGTTGCTGGCCGAGGCGCGGGGCCATCGGGTGATTCCTTCGGTGCGAACCATCAGCGAGTTGACCCGTAAATCGCTGTATGGCCTGGCCTTGGATGACCTGGATAAAACCCTGGAAAAGGCCCTGAGTAATCATGCTTACAGTGACACTGAAGCCTTTACCCTGACCTTGTACTTCGGCAAAAGCAGTATCGAGCCATTGCAGGATCTGGCGCGTCAGTTATTCGAGTTGTTTCCCTGTCCCATACTCTTAGTTGAGTTCAAGAGAACTAACGGCTGGCACATTGAAGGGGTCAAGTCCGGCACTTTGCATAAAGTGCGCGACGATCAGGAAGATCAATTCGCCAATGCCCTGGACAGTTTCAGCCGCAAGATCTGGCGCCTGCCACGCTCGCGGCGCATGGCCCGTTATGACCTGGCGATCCTGCATGACCCGCAGGAAGCCTTGCCGCCGTCCAACGCCCTGGCCCTGGAACGTTTTATCCGGGTCGGCAAGGGGCTGGGCATCGATGTCGAGCTGATCGAGAAAAAGGATTACTCACGCCTGGCCGAATACGACGCCTTGTTGATCCGCGAAACCACCAGTGTCGACAACCACACCTACCGCTTCGCGAAAAAGGCCGAGAGCGAAGGGCTGGTGGTGATGGATGACCCGGCGTCGATCCTGCGCTGTACCAACAAGGTGTACCTGACCGACCTGCTCAAGAGCCATCAATTGGGCATGCCGGCCACCGAGATTCTGTACAAGGAGCGACCGCAGGATTTCGAGCGCGTGGGCGAGCGCCTGGGCTTCCCGCTGGTGCTGAAGATCCCCGACGGCTGTTTCTCCCGTGGGGTGATCAAGGTCGAAAGCCAGCAGGCGCTGCTGGAGGCCACGGCCGAGTTGTTCGAGCATTCGGTGCTGTTGCTGGCCCAGGAGTTTTTCTACACCGAGTACGACTGGCGCATCGGCGTGCTCAACCGCAAGCCGATCTTTGCCTGCCAGTACTTTATGTCCAAGGGCCACTGGCAGATCTACAACCACAAGGCCAAGGGCCAGGACATCAACGGCGAGTGCCGGACCCTGGCGGTGCACGAGGCGCCGCGAGCGGTGGTGGAGCTGGCGGTGAAGACCGCCAACCTGATCGGTGACGGCCTGTATGGGGTCGACCTCAAGCAGTCCGGCGACAAGGTGGTGGTGATCGAGGTCAACGACAACCCGAACATGGACGCCGGCATCGAAGACGCCTACCTGCAGGACGACCTGTATTCCCTGGTGCTGGAGGAGTTCGTCCGACGCCTGGAGCTCAAGCGTCGCGGCCAGGCCTGGTGAGGTCGCGATGATCCAGAGCTACCGCTTGGCCCAGGGGCGCCTGCTGCCCGTGCAGCGGCTGGACGCCGAAGTGATGCTGTTCTGCAACCCCGACCTGGGCGAGCGCGACCTGCTGCACAGCGCGTTCAAGCTCGATGAGCATGCCCTGGCCTCGGCCCTGGACCCGGACGAGGTGTCGCGCATCGAGTTTCATCCCGACAACCTGTTCCTGATCTGGAAGCGCCCGGAGAACTACTCCGGTGGCGGCAGCCTGGCGTTCGAGGTGTCGTCCTGCGGGTTGCTGTTTTCGCCGGATCGCCTGCTGGTGATCGCCACCGACGACGGCCAGCTCGACGGCCTGGGCCAGCGCCAGGCCCTGCACACGCCGCTGGATGTACTACTGGACCTGCTGCTGGGCAATATTCACCACTACCTGGGGCACCTGAAGGTGATCAAGATGGTCGCCCGGGAGTTGCAGCAGCAGTTCAACGCCTCCATGGAAAACCGCCACCTGGTGCAGATGTTCAACCTCAGCGAGAGCCTGATCTATTACATCAACGCGATCCACAGCAACGGCGCGGTGCTGACCCGGTTGCGCAACCACGCCGAGAAGGAGCATTTCAGCCCCCAGGCGGTGGGCCTGATCGACGACCTGATCATCGAAAACAACCAGTGCTACAAGCAGGCGGAGATCTATTCCACGGTGTTCTCCGGGTTGATCGATGCCCGCGGCAACCTGATGAACAACAACATGAACAGCCTGTTGCGCAAGCTGACGCTGATCAACGTGGTGTTTCTGCCGCTCAACCTGCTGGCCAGCATCGGCGGCATGTCGGAGTTCAGCATGATGACGGCGGGCACGCCGTGGTGGGTGTCGTACCCGTTGTTTCTCAGCGCCATGGGCCTGGGGGCGGGGGCCATGGTGCTGGGGCTGAAGCGGCTGGCGAAAACCCCTTGAGCATGGATTTATCCAGGGGTTTATTCAGATAAAGCGCGGATTAGTGGAGAAATGTCCATTGACGGGTCAGCCTTTTGCCGGGTAATTTCCGTGCATGACTTCCCCAGCATTCCGTTCCCAGCCAAGCATTATTACCGCCATTCCTTATTGGCGGGCTTGCTGACGACTGCACCCAACCCGCCCTGGAGGCGGGTTTTTTCTCTCTGTCTTCCGGGCTTCGAACACCACCCAGGAGACCTCCCATGACCCGCGCCAACCGCCAGGACCCGCAACTCGGGCTGCTTGAAGGCTATGTGAAGAAAATTCTCGCGGCGCCGGTCTATGACCTGGCGGTGCGCACGCCGCTGCAACGGGCGCCGGCCCTGTCCCAGGCGCTGGGCAATCAGATCCTGCTCAAGCGCGAAGACCTGCAACCGACTTTTTCCTTCAAGATCCGCGGCGCCTACAACAAGTTGGCACAGCTCAGCGAGGCCCAGCGCCAGCGCGGGGTGATCACCGCCTCGGCGGGCAATCACGCCCAGGGCGTGGCCCTGGCGGCGCGGGAGCTGGGCATCGAGGCAACCATCGTCATGCCCACCCAGACCCCGGAGCTGAAGGTGATCGGGGTGCGCAGTCGCGGGGCCGAAGCGGTGCTGCACGGGCCGAGCTTTCCGTTTGCCCTGGCCTACGCCCTGGAGCTGGCGGCGCAGACCGGGCGCACCTTTGTCTCACCGTTCGACGACCCGGACGTGATCGCCGGGCAGGGCACCGTGGGCATGGAGATCCTGCGCCAGCAGCCCGGGGCGCTGGATGCGATCTTTGTACCGGTGGGTGGGGGCGGGCTGATCGCCGGGATTGCCGCCTACGTCAAGTACCTGCGCCCCGAGGTGCGCATCGTGGGCGTGGAGTCCGAACACTCCAATTGCCTGCAAATGGCGCTCAAGGCCGGGGAGCGGGTGGTTTTGCCCAGCGTCGGCACTTTTGCCGATGGGGTCGCGGTGGCCCAGGTCGGTGCCCATGGATTCGAGATCTGCCGTCACTATGTGGATGAGGTGTTGACCGTCAGCAATGATGAACTCTGCGCCGCGATCAAGGACATCTACGACGATACCCGCTCGATCACCGAGCCTTCCGGCGCCCTGGCTGTGGCCGGGATCAAGCGCTACGTGGCGCAGCGGCAGGTGCGCGGGCAAACCCTGGTCGCCATCGACTCGGGGGCCAATATCAACTTCGACAGCCTGGGCGGCATTGCCCAGCGCGTGGCCCTGGGCAATGCCGTGCCGGCCTGATCAGGCCAGCAGCGGGCGCATGAAGCTGCGTTCGTAGCTGAGGATGAATTTCTTCTCCAGCAGCGAATCCACCAGGGCCACGCTTTGCGGGTCGGTGAGGGCGATGTGGCGGTAGCTTTCGTAGTCGGCCAGGGACGGGAAGCTGAACAGGCAGTAGGCGATATTGCTGGCGCCCTCGGACGGCAGGAAATAGCCGTGGTGGGTGCCACCGAGGCGCTCGACCACCTCGATCCAGGTCTTGGCGTAGGCCTCGAATTCGGCGAGTTGGTAAGGGTCGATCACGTATTTGACATGGCAGGTAATCATGTTCGGCAATCCTTGAAATTCGACGGGGACCTGAATCGGTCAGGGGGCTGCGGCGCCGGCAGCCGACTTACTCGACACGAGCGCGGTCGACTTTTTTCCCGGCGCTCCAGATCCGGTAGCGCACTTCGACGTCCTTGGGCGTGTAGATCACGATGGGCAGCTTGCTGTTGTAGCGCAGCATGAAACCGTCACCGATCACCGGGACGAACGCGCGATGGCTCTTGCCATCGGGGCAGGCCATCAGGGTGGTCATGGGCCCCGTCACCTGCTCCAGGCGGTAGTACGAATAGCCCCAACCCTCGAGGGTTTGCTCTTGCAGGTTGCCGCCCAGGCGTTGCTGGTTGCAATCCACGGTCAGGGTCTTGCCCGCCAGGATCTCGACCTTGTAGTCCTGTTCCTGGTTTTTTTGGGGCAGCTGGATGACTTGACGGCTGAAGCCGGATTCGGCCTTGGGGTAGGGGGCAACGTCTTCGAGTTTGGCGGCGGTGGCCATTGAGGCAGTACCCCACAGCAACAGGGCAATGCCGGCGGAATGGATGGGTGTCGAGCGCATGACGCCTCCTTGCGGATAAAAAGAAAGATCCACTCATTTGCGTGGATCAGGGCCGGGGCCCGGGCCAGGCATTCTTACCGGCTGCGCTGGGGCAATGCAAACCGTCCGTCTGCGGTCTGGCAATTTGCAGGGCGCGATGGAGCCTTTGTTGCAGATTGCATGATGTCGGAATGATATTTAAGGCCCAAGCCCTTGATTGTCCTAGGCATGGCCGGCGGTCGTCGTGGGCATGTTCCGTGCTTCTCATACCCTCAAGCCTGATCTCTGTGTCACACCCGGAAACAGCCTTTCGCAGGGCCATCCCTCCAAATGGATCGATACCTGCAATCCTGGGTAAAAAGCGTGGAGCTCAGAGCGAAATAGAATTTAGCGGGAGCGGGAAAGCGGCCTAGTCTTGGAGTTGGCCCTGTCTTCATGGAAGGTCAAGACACGGCCCGGATCGCACTCGAACACGGAAGTCACTGCAGCCCTGCTGTTTTGTCCATTGATTGGCCGTCTCAAATAAAGGAGAGAGTCGCCATGTTTTTATCTGCCCTTGAACTACGCAACATTATTGAAAGCAGTTTTCTGCCCAAACGCTGCCAATGCACCTTGAGCCCGGACTTGTCCATGACGGTGAAAGTCTTTGGCGACCATGAAACCGACCGCGTGGACCTGGTCGTGACCGGCATCGATGCCTCGGGCCTCAATGGTTGCCGGGAAATCAACGAGCTGATCGCCGAATTGCGCTATGACCTGGCCCACAATCCAGGTCAGCAGAGCCTGCCCCAACGAGCCCGTGCCTACTAGTCAATCAGTAGGTCACCGGGTTTTGTCACCGTACGCCTGGCTTGGCTAAACCCCAGGCCCAGTCTGGTTTTTTGCCATGCAATGCGGCGCCGAGCCGGTTTACCGGTTTGGCGTTGCATTCAGGTCATTTCCTTTATTTCATTCAGCCGATTCGATAGCGCCCAAGGTGCAGCCGCGCCTGATGACATTTGGTGGGCGCCTCCGGCTGGAGGTGGACAGTGGGTGAATCAGGCGCTCAGGCCGGGGTCAGGGGCAGGAGGTGGCGCCTGACCCCGGGGCTGTTTCAGTTCTGATCGCTGCAGGCTTCGGACAGTTTGCTGTAGCTGATGTCTTCAAGCTTGCCGGCGTTGTCGATGAACTTCATGTCAGCCGTCACCACCTTGCATTCCAGGGTCGTAGGCTCGGTCATCGACACCACTTTGGCCACGTGCAGGGGCATGCCGTAGTGATAGGGCACGGCGTGGGTGGGGGTGGTATCGGCCTGGGCCAGCCCGGTCACGCCCGTCAGGGCCAGGGTTGCGCCGATCAGCAGGATGCGCGCGTTCATAATGAATCTCCGATGCAGACAATAGGTCGCTCAGCGCCGGATGGCCGCTGAACCTGCCGCGGAGGGCATCAGAAATATCTGAGCTAGCGCGGTCCAGTACAGCTTTGGACCGCGGGATTAACCAATGATTAAGTAGGGAGCTAAGCAGTTATAGAAAAAACCACTCAGTATTCAAGGCCCCGGGGCTGCGGGTTTTGCCCCGAGAGCTCCAGTGCCGGCGTCGGCTGCACACTGCCGGGCCGGTAATAGGCCTGAAACCACTCGACGAAATGCCCCAGCCCCTTGGCCAGCGGTGTCTGCGGGCCGAAGCCGGTGAGGTTTTCCAGGGCACTGATGGCTTCCGGCCCTGGGCTCCGGTCAGCACCCGGCAAGCTCAGGTACTCAAAACGGGCCTTGCGGCCCAGCAACTGTTCCAGGGTGGCCACGTAATCCTTGAGCTGCACCAGGCGCTGCCCGCCGATATTGAACAGGCGCCGGGGCAGGGTGCTGTCGAGCCAGGCCGGCGATTCGCCCTGCAGTTGGGGGTGGCCCGAGGGCGGCTTGTGCAGCAGGCGGACCAGGGAGTGGACCACATCGTCGATGTAACTGAAGTCGCGCTGATGCAGGCCGTGGTTGAACAGTTTCAGCGGCAACTCCTCGCAAATCGCCCGCGCGAACAGATGGGGCGCCATGTCCGGCCGCCCCCAGGGCCCATACACCGTCAGAAAGCGCAGCGCGGTGGCCGGCACACCCTGCAGGCGGCCGTCACTGTCCACCTGCAAGGCACTGCCTGCTCCAAAGGTGCAATGGCTTTCGGGGGCGGCGTAGATCAGGTGTTCAATGGCATGACGCCGGCAGGGATCCAGGATCGGCCGCAAACCCGCCAGGCTGCAATCGGGCTGCCCGTGGGCGGTCGCTTGGCTACAGCGGCCACCGGGCTGAGTGGCAAGGTGGATCACCACCTGCGGGCGGACTTCGGCAAACAGCCGCTCCAGGGCCGGGGCGTCATTCAGGTCCAGCTGTCGCAGGGGGAATTGGCCGACCTGTTCGGCGACCCAGCGCACCCGGTCATGTTTGAGCTGCGGGTCGTAATGGGCATTGAAGTTATCCAGCCCGGTCACCTGGTGCCCATCCTTGAGCAGGCGCAATGCGCTGTGGGCGCCAATGAACCCGGCAGCCCCGGTGATGAGTATGTTCATGTGCGGCCGCCCCCGTGTTGCGCTGCCCCTGAACGAACGGACGCTGCGCGAGCATACGGCTTGCCTGCAGGATTGCCGGCTAAAGCTCTGATATCCAAGGGAACGACCTCGTCCGTGATGAGCATGATGGGGTTAATGGTCAGGCAGCGGGTGCACGCCGAAAAAACACCTTTTTCGTATTTTTGACGCTATCACATGCTAAAGACGGTTAATTGACGGTAAGGCGTGTTGTATAAATGACAAGGGCGTAATAAATAAAAAACTAACCGCGTATTTATATTTAATATCAATAAGTTAAAAGATATTTCTAATCCAATATGTAACTAAGAGAAAGCTGCATCTCCTGTAAGAGAATGCCGACGAGCGGTCATGAATTCGGATCCAAACGGCAGGCTGTTTCTCCGTTCCCGACCTTTGCTGCCCGCTGAAACCCTCTGCACCGTCAGACTAAGGTCGGGTTTGGTGTCATAAAGCCATCTGCGATCATTGCCGCCCCTCATTGATTCAATCAATTTTGCCCCTGCATTCGAATTCGTCGAGTGGATGGGGCCGCTTGTTTTTATCGCTGTATCGATTGGCTGTTGGAGCTTTTTCATGTGTTGCCCATTTTTGTTGTCCCCTGCGCGCCCGGTCCTGGGTTTCGGCGCTGCCTTGCTCTGCGCCGGTTTTGCCGCCCAGCTGCGGGCTGAAGGTTTTTTCGACGACAGCAGCGCGCGGCTGGAGTCGCGCACGGTGTACTTCAACCGGGATTTTCGTGACGGCCATACCAGCGCCGCGCAAGGGGCCTCCAAGCGTGAGGAGTCGGCCCAGGGGTTCATCCTCAATCTGCAATCGGGGTACACCCAGGGCACCTTTGGCTTTGGCCTGGATGCCCTGGGCATGCTCGGGCTCAAGCTCGACTCCAGCCCGGGTCGCAGCAACAGCGGGCTGTTGCCGTCCCACGGCCAGGACCCCAGGGGTTCCGAGGATCAATACGCCAAGCTGGGCCTGACAGCCAAGGTGCGTTTCTCCCGCAGCGAGCTCAGATACGGCGCGTTGCTGCCGGACCTGCCATTGCTCAAGTACAACGATGGTCGCCTGCTGCCAACCCTGTTCAACGGCGCCTTGCTGACGTCCCGGGAGCTTCAGGACCTGACCTTTACCGCCGCGCGCCTGGATCGCTACACCGCCCGTGATTCCACCGATGCCCAGGACATCCGCGTGCATTGCAAGAACAAGCGTTATGCCTGTAACACCACGGCCGATCATTTCGACAGTTACGGGGTCGACTACCGCTTCAATGAGCGCCTGAGCGCCCAGTACCACTACGCGCAGCTGGATGACGTCTATCGCCAGCACTTTATCGGCCTGCTGGCCAATCAGCCCCTGGGCAGCGGCGTACTCAAGGCTGACCTGCGTCTGTTCAAGAGTGCCGACAGCGGCGCCCAGCGTGCGGGTTCAATCGATAACCGCGCCCTGAGCGGCCTGCTGGGCTACGCCATCAGCGGCCATACCTTCAGTGCCGGCTGGCAGCGCATGAATGGCGCCAACTCGATGCCGTATCTGGATGGCAGCAACCCGTACCTGGTGAACTACGTCCAGGTCAACGATTTTGCCGCCGCCCAGGAGCGTTCCTGGCAGCTGCGTTATGACTACGACTTCAAGGCTCTGGGCCTCAATGGCCTGAGCTTCCTCACCCGTTATGTCAGCGGCGACCACATCAGCGTGCCCGGCAGTGCCCAGGCCGGTCGCGAGTGGGAGCGTGACAGCGAGCTCAAGTACGTAGTGCAGCAGGGCGATTTCAAGGGCCTGAACCTGCGCCTGCGCAATGCCACCTATCGCAGCAACTACGAGAAGTTTGCCCGGGACACCGACGAAACCCGGCTGATCCTGAGCTACAACTTCTCGATCCTGTAGCCGCCCGAGTCTCAGGCCAGTTGCTGCCGATAAGGCAGGTCCGGCCCGGTGCGGGTGCAGGTCAGGGCGGCGGCGCCGACCGCAAAGTCGAGCAGGGCCTCGACCTGGGCTTTGCTCAGTTGTGCCAGGCCTGCTGGAGAATCCAGCTGCTGCTCGGTCAGCCAGGCAATCAGGGCGGCCTGGAAGGTATCGCCGGCACCCACGGTGTCGGCAATTGCCACTGGCCGCGCCGGCACCGACCAACTGCCGTGGGCACGGCTGAAGACCGTTGCGCCCTGGCCGCCCCGGGTCAGGAAGGCCAATTGGCAGCGCTGCTGCAGCCAGCCCTGGATCACTTCGGCGGGGTCCTGGCCGGGGTGGAGCAGGCTCAGGTCCTCGTCGCTGACCTTGATCAGGTCGGCGTGCGGCACCAGGCTGCCGATACGCTGGCGCCACAGGCCGATATCAGGCTGCGGGTTGAGCCGGACATTGGGGTCGAGGCTGATCAGGCGCTTGCCGCTTTCGCGTTGCACCAGCGCTTGCAGGGTGTCGCCAATGGGCTGCACCACCAGGGAAAACGAGCCGATATGCAAGCCGCGAACCTCACTGCCCAATACCGGCAGGTGGCTCGGTTGCAGTTGGCGGTCGGCGCAGCCTTCACCGCGAAAGCTGTACTGGGGTGAGCCGTCAGCCCCCACGGCCACCATGGCCAGGGTGGTCGGCGCCTCGAACTGCACCAGGAAATCGGTGCGCACGCCTTCCTCCTGCAGCACCTGATGCAACCGGCGTCCGAGGAAGTCGCTGGACAGGCCGGCCAGCAGGCCGACATCCACCCCGAGCCGGCGCAGGCCCACGGCCACGTTGAATGGCGAGCCACCGGCAATGGCCTGGTAATTCACCTTCGAGGCCTGGCCACTGGCGTCATCTTTGCTGAAGAAATCAAATAGCGCTTCGCCGCAAACAAGGTACATAAGTCATTACTCATCAATGGTTTACGAGTTTTTGTTAAAGCTTTTTATGAATCTGTGGCCGAATCCCGAGGAATTGACCGCTCCGAACGCTCCAATAAAGCGTTTTTCAGCAGCTGAAAGCCTGATTTAATTAACTATAAATCGTTATAAATCAAATAGATAAAACGTAATCATGATGTCGTTTGTAGAGTGTGTGATAAGCGCTCACATTCGCCGCAATCGGCCGTGTTTCACTGCCCGGGTCGAGAGTGACACAGCGTTCACACAATTCCTCCAGGCGAGTGTCGAGCCCGCTCTGGCGGGCCTGGCACCAGGCGGCCTGGATCGCCGCGCCCAGGGCTGCCGCTTCGCTCTGCTGGGTGCAGACCACCGGGGTGTCCATGATGTCGGCGACTATCTGCCGCCATACCGGGCTTTTCGAGCCGCCGCCGATCAGGCGGATGCTGCGGCTTTGCAGGCCATTGTGGCGCAGCAGGTCCAGGCCATAACGCAGCCCGAAGGTGGTGCCTTCCACCACGGCGCGGCACAGATTGGCCTGGGTCAGGTTGTCCATGGTCAGCCCCAGCAGGCTGCCGGTGGCGTGGGGCAAGGGGGGCACCCGTTCGCCATTGAGGAACGGCAGCATGCACACCCCTTGGGCGCCGATCGGTGCGT
The DNA here is from genome assembly GCF_000416215.1 of Pseudomonas sp. CF161. Lineage (NCBI taxonomy): Bacteria > Pseudomonadati > Pseudomonadota > Gammaproteobacteria > Pseudomonadales > Pseudomonadaceae > Pseudomonas > Pseudomonas sp. CF161. The sequence continues at coordinate 209,920 of NZ_ATLP01000089.1, read as the reverse complement.
CCTGTACCCGCCGGTTGAAGGTTTCCAGGTCCAGGCCCAGCAGTTCGCGCACCGCTCCGGTGGCATTGGTCAGGTTCATGGTGCAGATCAACGGCAGCCAGCCGCCGCTGGATGAACAGAAGCTCGCGACCGAGGCATCACGGCTGACCGGGGGCCGGTCGGCATAGGCGTACACGGTGCCGGACGAGCCGAGGCTGATGGTGATCGCCCCCGGCTGGATATTACCGGTGCCGATGGCGCCCATCATGTTGTCGCCGCCACCACTGGAAACCAGGGCGGCAGGGTTGAGTCCCAGGTGCCGGGCGATGTCCGGAAGGATGCTACCCACCGCCTGCGCGGACTCGATCAGTGGCGGCAGCGCCGCCTGCAAACCTCCGCTGGGGTCGATATGGGCCAGCAGTTCCAGGTCCCACTGGCGGCTGCGCACATCGAAGTAGCCGGTGCCCGAGGCATCGCCGTATTCGCTGCAGGCGCGCCCGGTGAGCCAGAAGTTCAGGTAGTCGTGGGGCAGCAAAATCCGCGCGATACGGGAGAACAGCTGCGGATGCTGCTCCTTGGTCCAGAGCAGCTTGGACACCGTGTAGCCTGGGGCGATCACCAGGCCCAGGCGCTCCAGCGAACCGGACTCGCCCCCCAGCCATTCCAGCAGCCGGTCGTTTTGCGCGGTGGATTCGGTGTCGCACCAGAGTTTGGCCGGACGCAGCACCTGGCCCTGGTCGTCGAGCAGCACCAGGCCGTGCTGCTGCCCGGAAACCCCAATGCCGAGGATTTGCTGGCCATCGACCCCGGCCGCCTGCAAGGCCTGTGCGGTGGCGCGGCTGAAGGCTTGCAGCCACTGCTGGGGCTCTTGTTCACGCCGACCATTGTCGCCGCTGATCAGGCTGTGGGGGGCTGCGCCCAGGCCCAGCACCTGACCGCTGTGGCTGTCGAGAATAATCGCCTTGGTGCCCTGGGTGCCGCAGTCGATCCCCAGAAACAGCTGCTGTGTGCTCATGAATCACCCTGCGCAAACTATCAAATCCAGCGTTTCAGCCGTGGCTGGCCAGCACCCGTTCCAGGGTCTTGCTCACGCCGTGCTCGCGCAGGCTGGCCAGGCAGCGTTCGAAGGCGGCGACAAAGGCCGGCGAGCGGGCAAGGGCGCTGCCGAAGATTTCCTCGACCCCCAGCAGGCGCTGGGTCAGCAGGCCATCGTCGGCCACCAGGCCCTGGCAGAACTCGGCGCGCGGGTCGGGAATGCTGTAGCGCGTGCCGTTCTCGTCGACGCCCTTGAGGTACAGGGCCCAGGCCGCCACCACCAGGGCCGCGCGCTCGGTGTCGCGGCCGTCGGCCAGCAGGCGGTTGAGGGTGGGCACGGTGAACTTGGGAAACTTCGAAGAGCCGTCGGAACAGACCCGCTCCAACTGGTCGGCAATCGCCCGGTTGGAGAAGCGCGCCACCAGGGTGTCCTTGTAGTCGGCCAGGTCGATGCCCGGCACCGGCGCCAGCTGCGGGGTCACGTCCAGGTCCATATAGGCGCGCATGTAGGCGACGAACAGTGGGTCGGCCATGGTCTCGTGGACAAAACGGTAACCCTTGAGGAACCCCAGGTAGGTCAGGGCCAGGTGGCTGCCGTTGAGCAGCTTGATTTTCATCTCTTCGTAGGGCGTGACGTCGTCGGTGAACTGCACGCCGACCTGTTCCCAGGCCGGGCGGCCATAGACGAACTTGTCTTCCAGTACCCACTGCACAAAGGGCTCGCAGACCACCGGCCAGGCGTCGTCCACCCCGTGCTGGTCGTGCAGCTGCAAGCGGTGGGCGGTGCTGGTCATGGGCGTGATGCGATCGACCATGGCGTTGGGAAAACTGACGTTGGCGGCAATCCAGTCGTGGAGGTCGGCGTCGCGCAGGGCGGCAAACGCCAGCAGCGCCTTGCGGGTCACCGCGCCGTTGTGCGGCAGGTTATCGCAGGACATCAGGGTAAAGGCCGGAGTGCCGGCGGCCCGGCGCCTGGCCAGGGCCGCGCAGAGAAAGCCGAACACGGTTTTCGGCTGGGTCGGGTGGGCCAGGTCGTGCTGGATCTGCGGCAGATGGGCCATGAACTCGCCGCTGCTGTCGTCGATGCAGTAGCCGCCCTCGGTGATGGTCAGGGACACGATGCGGATTTCGGGGCTGGCCAGTTTCTCGATCAGGGCCTGGGCGCCGTCCTCGGCCAGCAGCATGTCGCGGATCGCGCCGATGACCCGGACCTCGGTGTCGTCGCCGTCGCCCAGCTCGAACAGGGTGAACAGGCAGTCCTGTTCCTTCAGGTCATCCCGCGCGCGGCGGTCTTCGGCGCGCAGGCCGATGCCGCAGATGGCCCAGTCCAGGCCGCTGCCGGTGTTCATCAGGGCGTCGGTGTAATACGCCTGGTGCGCGCGGTGGAAACCGCCAACGCCGATATGGGCGATGCCTTGGCGCGTGTCATCCAGGGCGTAGGCGGGCAGTTGTACGTCGGTGGCGAGGCGGTGCAGGTTGGCGTGGTTGAGTTTCATCGCAGGTTCTCGGCTGTCAGGCGGCGGCGCGCAGCGGGCGGGTCAGCGCCACGCCGTCGGCATCGAATAAATGGCAGTGTTCGGCGTCCAGGTGCAGGCTCAGGGTTTCGCCGTAGCGGCTGGCCAGGTCGCCGCGCACGCGCATGGTCAGGGCTTCGCCGGAAGCGGTCAGCACGTGGCAGAAGGTATCGCTGCCCAGGCGTTCGCTGACGTCGGCTGTGACCTGCAGGGCGCAATCACCGGGTTGGGCCAGGTTCAGGTGTTCCGGGCGGATGCCCAGGGTCACGGCGCCGCCGACGCTCAGCTTGGCGCCGCTCAGGGGCAGGCTGATACGGGTGCCGGCCTCTAGCAACACTTCGCAGCCCTGGCTGTCGATGCGGGTCACCTGGCCCTTGAGAAAGCCCATCTTCGGCGTGCCCAGGAACCCCGCGACAAACAGGTTGGCCGGCTGATGGTAGAGCGCAAGCGGCGAACCGACCTGCTCCACGCGGCCGCTGTTGAGCACCACCACCTTGTCCGCCAGGGTCATGGCTTCGACCTGGTCGTGGGTCACGTAGATCATGGTCGCCTGCAGTTCCTTGTGCAGGCGCGCCAGTTCCAGGCGCATCTGTACCCGCAGCGCGGCGTCGAGGTTGGACAGGGGCTCGTCGAACAGGAATATTTTCGGGTTGCGCACAATCGCCCGGCCAATGGCCACGCGCTGGCGCTGGCCGCCGGACAGCTGCTTGGGCTTGCGTTCGAGCATCGGCCCCAGTTCGAGGATCCGCGCCGCTTCATTGACCTTCTTCTCGACCTCGGCCTTGGCCACCCCGGCCAGGTCCAGGGCGAACGACATGTTCTTGCGCACGCTCATGTGCGGGTACAGGGCATAGGTCTGGAACACCATGGCCAGGTCGCGCTTGGCCGGGCTGACCTCGGTGATGTCGCGCCCGTCGAGCTCGATGGTGCCGCCGCTGACTTCCTCCAGCCCGGCAATCAGCCGCAGCAGGGTCGACTTGCCGCAACCCGACGGGCCGACGAACACCACGAACTCCTTGTCGTTCACCTCCAGGTCGATGCCCTTGATGATGGAGAACCCTTCGAAACCTTTTTGCAGATTGTTGATTTTCAGGTGGGCCATGATGGGCCTCCGCTTCTAAATTCGTGGTTGTTTGAAGGTGCGGTTATTTCACGGCGCCGAAGGACAGGCCCCGGACCAGCTGTTTCTGGCTGATCCAGCCAAAGATCAGGATCGGCGCACAGGCCAGGGTCGACACGGCGGACAACTTGGCCCAGAACAAGCCCTCGGGGCTGGAGTAGGAGGCGATCAATGCGGTCAACGGCGCGGCATTGGAGGAGGTCAGGTTCAGCGACCAGAAGGCCTCGTTCCAGCACAGGATCAGCGACAGCAGCACGGTCGAGGCCAGGCCGCCCTTGGCGATCGGCAGCAGCACCCGGAGCATTTCCTGCAACAGGGTGGCGCCGTCCAGGCGCGCGGCCTCGAGGATGTCCCGGGGGATGTCCTTGAAGTAGGTGTAAATCATCCAGACCACGATCGGCAGGTTGATCAGGGTGTAGATGATGATCAGCGCGAGCCGTGTATCCAGCAGGCCGAAGCTCTTGGCCAGCAGGTAGATCGGCATCAGCACCCCCACCGGCGGCAGCATCTTGGTCGAGAGCATCCACAGCAGCGTGCTCTTGGTGCGCTGGGTTTCGTAGAAGGCCATGGAGTAGGCCGCCGGCACCGCAATCAACATCGCCAGGGCCGTGGCGCTGAAGGAAATCACCACCGAGTTCCAGGCAAAGGCGAAGTAATTGCTGCGCTCGTTGATGTGCAGGTAGTTCTCCAGGGTCGGGGTGAAGATGAACTGCGGCGGCGTGGCGAAGGCGTCGATTTCGCTCTTGAAGCTGGTCAGCACCATCCAGAAGATCGGGAAGAAGATCAGGATCGCGATGGCCCAGGCCAGGGTGCCGAGCAGCAGGCTTTGCAGGCGGCGGGATTGTTGAAGCGTCATGGCGCGGCCCTCAAGGCTTGTCAGTCAGGTTTTTGCCGAGCATGCGGACCAGGATGATCGCCGCGATATTGGCGATCACCACCGCGATCAGGCCGCCGGCCGAGGCCATGCCCACGTCGAACTGCACCAGCGCCTGGTTGTAGATCAGGTAGGCGAGGTTGGTCGAGGCGTAGCCGGGGCCGCCGTTGGTGGTGGTGAAGATTTCGGCGAACACCGAGAGCAGGAAGATGGTTTCGATCATCACCACCACGGCGATGGGGCGCGCCAGGTGGGGCAGGGTCAGGTGCCAGAAAATCGCGATCGCCCCGGCCCCGTCCAGGCGCGCGGCTTCCTTCTGTTCCTGGTCCAGGGACTGCATGGCGGTCATCAGGATCAGGATCGCGAAGGGCAGCCACTGCCAGGACACAATGATGATGATCGACAGCAGCGGGTAGTGCGCCAGCCAGTCCACGGGCTCGGCGCCGAACAGCTTCCACAGGGCGGCGAGAATCCCCGACACCGGGTGGAAAATCAGGTTCTTCCAGATCAGCGCACCGACCGTGGGCATGATGAAAAACGGCGAGATCAGCAGCACCCGCACCAGGCCGCGGCCGAAAAACTCGCTGGCCTCCAGCAGGGCGCTGATCAAGACCCCGAACACTACACTGATCAGCAGCACGCTGCCCACCAGCAGCAGGGTGTTGGTGGCGCCGGGCAGGAAGCCCGAATCGGTGATGAAGTAAGTGAAGTTCTCCAGGCCGACGAACTGGTTTTCGCCGGGGTAGAGCAGGTTGTAGCGAATCAGCGAGAAGTACAGGGTCATGCCCAGGGGCACGATCATCCACAGCAGCAACAAGGCCACCGAAGGGCTGACGAGGAACCAGCCGGGGTTGATCAAGCGGCTTTTACGCGGCTTGTCCGGGGTCGCGGTTTGCACGGGGGCAGCGGTGGTATTCATGGTGATCACAGGCTCGTTAGGCGGCGGGGCCTTGCGCCGTGGGGCAGGCTCCCGCGGCGCAATCGGGGCAGCTACAGACTATTTGGGGTAACCGGCGCGCTTCATTTCGCGTTCGGTGAAGGTCTGTGAATCCGCCAGGGCTTTTTCCACGGTCGAGCCGCCGGTCAGTGCGCTGGAGAAGAACTTGCCGACCTGGGTACCAATCGCCTGGAACTCAGGAATGGTCACCAGCTGGATGCCCACATACGGCACCGGCTTGGCCGACGGGTCTTTGGGGTCGGCGACTTTCAGCGATTCGAGGGTCACCTTGGCAAAGGGCGCGGCCTTCATGTATGCGTCGCTGTAGGTCGAGGTGCGGGTGCCTGGCGGGACGTTGGCAATCCCGTCGCTCTTGGCGACCAGTTGGCTGTATTCCTTGGACGTGGCCCAGGTGGTGAAGACCTTGGCGGCATCCTTGGCTTTGGAACTGGTCGGAATCCCCAGGGACCAGGAGTACAGCCACGAAGCGCCTTTTTCGGTTTTCTCGTGGGGGGCAAAGGTGAAGCCGACGTGGTCCGCCACCTTGCTTTGGGTCTTGTCGGTCACGAACGAGCCGGCCACGCTGGCATCGACCCAGATCGCGCACTTGCCACTGTTGAACAGCGCGAGGTTTTCGTTGAAACCGTTGCTGGAGGCACCCGGCGGGCCGGATTTCTTCATGTTGTCGACGTAGAAGTTCAGCGCGTCCTTCCATTCCGGACCGTTGAATTCGGGTTGCCACTTCTCATCGAACCAGCGCGCACCGTAGCCGTTGGCCAGGGTGGTGATCAGCGCCATGTTCTCGCCCCAGCCGGCCTTGCCCCGCAGGCACAGGCCGTATTGCTCTTTGCTCTTGTCGGTGAGTTTGGCCGCGAATTCGCCGATCTGGGTCCAGGTCGGGTGCTCGGGCATGCTCAGCCCGGCGTCCTTGAACAGGTCGGTGCGGTAGTAGGTGATCGAGCTTTCGGCGTAGAACGGCAGGGCGTACAGCGCGCCCTTGACGGAAAGGCCATCGCGCACGGAAGGGAAGACATCGTCCAGGTCGTAGTTCGCCGGCAGGTCTTTCATCGGTTCCAGCCAGCCCTTGGCGCCCCAGAGTGCGGCTTCGTACATGCCGATGGTCAGCACGTCGAACTGCCCGCCCTGGGTGGCGATGTCGGTGGTCAGGCGTTGGCGCAGCACGTTTTCTTCGAGTACCACCCAGTTGAGCTTGATGTCCGGGTGTTCGCTCTCGAAGGTTTTCGAGAGGCGTTGCATGCGGATCATGTCGCTGTTGTTGACGGTGGCGATGGTGACGGTCTGTGCCGCGAAGGTGACGCTGCTGAGGGTCATGCAGGTGGTGACGAGCAGAGCTTTTACCGAAGGTTTCATCGTGCACTCCTCTTCCGGGCCCAGGGGGCGACAGAAGGACGGTTATTGTTTTTGTGTCTTCCGCAGACCAGGAAGATGTGCGCTGATTACAGCCCTCAAACCCGCTGCTGACAAATCATCCCTGACACTTCAATCGATACTTTTTTGCACTCGCTGCCAACCGCCATATCCCCAGCGATCGCTGTTTGAGCGGGCCCGGGCTCAATGGGCGCTGCAAGAAAGGCGCAAAAAGCGTATTGGTTTTGGGGTGGGCATAGCCCTCTCAGCCAAAAGGCCACTGGCTTTTTGGCCGCCACTGCCTAAGATGGCCGACCAACCCCCCCTGTGCAGGAAGCTGTTAAGCGCGATGTCGGAAAAAGACACCATTTCCATTCACCTGGTGCGTGAAGCGCTGTTGCAGAGCTGTGCCCGTGGTGCGGCCAGCGTTGAAGCCCTGAATAAGGTCGGCATCGACCCGCAGTTGCTCGATGACCCCACCGCCCGGGTCCCGGCCACGGCCTATGCGCGCCTGTGGCGCTTGCTGGCGCGGCGCCTGGACGATGAGTTTTTTGGCATGGACCCGCGCAAGCTCAGGTCCGGCAGCCTGGCGTTTCTATGCCGTTCGTCCATGGCCCAGCTCAACCTGGCGGCGGGCCTGGAGTCGGGGCTGGGGTTTCTGTCGCTGATGCTCGAACGCCTGCCGGCGCAACTGGTGCGCCAGCAGAGCCTGGCCGAAATCGTGCTGCTGGAGGACGACCCGCAGCCGGGGCGCGCCTTCACTTACTTCACCTACTGGATGATCGTGCATGGCGTGGCCTGCTGGCTGGCCGGGCGGCGGATCCCGATCCTGGCCATCGAGCTGCGGTGTCCCGAACCGGACTTCTGCGACGACTACAAGGTGATGTTTTCCGAAAACCTGCGTTTCGACCGGCCGCGCACGCGGATGATCTTTGCCGCCGACTGCCTGGACCTGCCGATCAAGCGCAGCTTTGAAGAGCTCAAGCGCTTTCTGGCCCATGCCCCGGCCAATATCCTGGTCAAGTACCGCGACCCGCAGAGCCTGGCCAGCCGCATCAAACACGACTTGCGCCAGCTTGCGGCCGAGCAGTGGCCGGAAACCGAGAGCCTGGCCCTGAGCCTGTGCATGTCGGCCTCGACCCTGCGCCGGCGCCTGGCGGAAGAGGGCCAGACCTACCAGGGGCTCAAGGACAGCGTGCGCAAGGAGCTGGCGATCATCTGGCTGGCCGAGCCGCAGATCAGCTTTGCCGAGATCGCCAGCCGCCTCGGGTTCGCCGATGCCAGCTCGTTCTACAAGGCGTTTCGCAAATGGTCCGGTTCCAACCCGGGGCATTACCGCAGCCTGATCCTCAACGAAGCCCACTGACCCCGCGCAGCGGTCAGGCCGAGCGCACGTGGCGGCGCGCGGCCTCTTCGCGCACGGCGGGGATGATCCAGCGCCCGTAGTCGACGGTGTCGTACAGCGGGTCGTAACCGCGGTTGAGGAAGGTGGTGACCCCCAGGTCGACGTAGTCCAGCAGGGCCTGGGCCACGGTTTCCGGGGTGCCGACCAGGGCGGTGGTGTCGCCATAGGCGCCGACGGCGGTGGCGGTGGGCATCCACAGCGCGCGGTCATGGCGGTCACCCCGGGCGGCGGCGGCCAGCAGGCGTTCCGAGCCGGTGCCCTTGATCCGTTTCTGCCAGGGGCTGCCGGCGGCGAACTGCGGGTTGGCCTTGATCTGCGCCAGGATCTGCTCGGCGCGTTGCCAGGCCAGTTCTTCGGTGGCCCCCAGGATCAGCCGCACCGAAAGGCTGACCCGGGGGGCCGCGACCCCGGCGGCCTGGGCGGCGGCCTTGAGTTTGGCGATCTGCTCGGCGACCCCGCTCAGGGGCTCGCCCCACAGCGCATACAGGTCCGCATGCTTGACCGCGATCTGGTAGGCGATGTCCGAGGACCCGCCAAAGGAAATCGGGATGTGCGGCTGTTGCAGCGGCTTGACCGGGGAAAACGCACCCTTGATGTTGAAGTACTGCCCCTCGAAATCGAATGGCTCCTCGGCGGTCCAGGTCCGGCGCACGATCTCCAGGTACTCGTCGGTGCGTTTGTAGCGCTCGGTCTTGTCCAGCAGGGTGTCGCCTTCCTGGGGTTCGGCGGTGATGCCGGTGATGGCGTGCAGGCGAATCCGCCCGCCGCCGGTGGTGTGGTCCAGGGTGGCGAAGGCCCGGGCCGCGACGGTTGGCGCCGTGAGGGCCGGGCGGTGGGCAATCATGAAGCCCAGGCGCTCGGTGTGGGCGGCGGCATAGGCGGCGATCTGCAGGCTGTCGGCACTGCCCGGGCCGCTGGCGATCAGCACCCGGTCAAAGCCGGCGTGCTCATGGGCGCGGGCGTGGTGGCGAATAAACTCCAGATCAAAATCCGGGCTGCGCACGCCCCGGGTCTCGGACCATTGGCGAGGGAAAATCATGCCGACAAATTCAATGCTCATCTTGGGTTTCCTGAGGGTGTGATTAATAAATCGGTAGCGGCTACAGCTGTTAGAACTGGTAATCCACCTGGGCCAACAAGGTGCGGCCCGGCATGGGTTGCAGGAAGGTGTTGGTGGAGCCGGCGAGGCCGCTGACGAAGTTCAGTTCGTTGGTCAGGTTGAGCACGCGCAAGGTGGTGCTCCACTGGGGCTGGCGGTAGTACAGGGCCAGGTCGAGGTTGTATTCGTCGGGGATCTTCACGGTCTTGCTCAGGTTCAGGTACCAGCTGCTGGTCCACCAGCCGGAAAGCTCGGCGCCAAAACCTGAGTCGAAGCGGTAGTCGACATAACCACTGGCGGTGTATTCCGGGATCTGCACCGCGTCGAAGCGCCCCGAAGGCCGCTGGTTGAGGCTGTTGTTGTCGCCGAACACGGTGCCGTTGTCGGCGACGAAACCGGCCGAGGCAAAACCTGCCTGGGAGGTGAACTCGTTGTAGGCGTTGAGCTTGGACAGGTTCAGGCCGCTGCGCAGGTGGTCGTTGGGTTGGTAGCGCAGGGTCGATTCCACGCCCTTGATCACCAGCCGCGCAATGTTGTTATTGCTGTCCGGGGCCTGGTCGCGGGCCTGTTTGAACGCGGCCAGGGTCATGAACAACTGGTCAGGCACGGCTTCGACCTTCAACCCGACTTCATGCAGCACGCTCAGGCTCTGGAAGGCCAGGGGGTTGAGTTGGTTGGCGCCCGCGCCGCTGCCCCAGCCCAGGCCGTTGGAGAAGAACCCGGTATTGACCGCCAGGGAGCGGTCGAAGGTGTAGTACAGGGTGCTGTTTTCGGTCGGCTTGACGTAGGGGCTGACCTGGAACGAGAACAGCCGGTAGTTGTTGCTGTCCTTGCGCGGGTTGCCGCCGGCGAGGACGAAGGGGTTTTCGATCTCGGCGTCGATCCAGCTGCGGCTGGCGCCGATGTTCAGGCCCAGGCGCTCACCGAAGTGCAGGTTGTGCTGGCTGAACAGGGTGCGGGTGGTCCAGGTGCTTTCGGCGGTGTAGGGCGCCACGGATTCGGCGTACAGGCCGTGGCCGGCCGGGTACATGGCCCCCAGGTTGAGCCAGCCGTAATAGCTGGAGTACTGGGGCACCCCGGGCTGGCCGATCCAGGCGCCATTGCCGCCGGCCGGGTTGCTGCCGCTGAGCCCCAGCAGGTCGCCGGGGTTCTTGCCCGATGGGTCCTGAGTCAGGTCGTAGGCGTTGATGGTGTTGCCGAAGTTGTTGTTGGCGGCAATCGACTGGTTGAACTCGCGGCGGTAGATCAGCCCGCTGTTGCTGTCGTCGCGCAGGGTCCAGCCGCCGAGCTGGGTCTCATTGCGCGAGCGGAACTCGAAACGGTTGTCGAACAGGTTGTCCCTGGACTGCACCTGGAACGAACCCACGGCGTCGGTCAGGTCCCTGGAGCGCTGGTAGAAGGTGCTGTTGGCCAGGGTGATGCTGGGCGACAGGTCGGCTTCGACCCGCAATTGGGTGGTGAAGCGCCGCGAGCTGTTTTCGTCCTCTTTGCGCTGCCCGGTCTGCGACGACAGCGAGGTCAGGCCGTTGCCCGCCAGGGTCGGGTCATAGACCCAGCCGCGCAGGCTGCCGGGGCTGGCCTGGGTGTTGGGCGAGGCGCTCTGGAAGCTGCCATCCACCACTGCGTACTGGCCCTGGGCGTTGCGCTGGCGCTGGACCCAGCCCAGGGTCGGCGCATCGGCTGCGCCCGAGGCCAGGACGGGCGACCACAGGGTCGCGCCGTTCTGGATGATTGGCGTGGCGCGCCCGGCATAGTACTGGCCGCTGTCCACCAGTTGCTGGGTGGCGCGGTTCCAGCCGTGGGTGATGTTGTAGTCGTAGTAGTTGTCGTAGCTGGCGTTCCAGTCGACCCGTACGCTGTCGTTGCGCCAGGCCAGGGCACCGTAGAAGGCGTCGAAGTTATTGTCGACGTTGTCGTAGAAGTCCTGCTGGCGCTGCTTGGTGATGCTCAGGCGGTACGCCAGGTTGTCGCTCAATGGCCCGGTGTTATCGATGCTGAATTTGCTCGAGTCCCGGGACTCGCCATCGGGAATCCACGACCCCAGCTCGCCGCTGAGCTTGGTCTTGAACTCGTTGAAATTGGGTTTCTTGCTCAGGTAGTTGACGTAGCCGCCGCTGCCGGACACCGAGCCGTAGGTCACGGAAGAGGGCCCGGCGACGATATCGGCGCCTTCGTAGGCGTTGAAGTTGGCCGGGTGGCGCACGCCATAGGCGCGCTGGCCATCCTGGAACACTTCCGAGCCCTGGGCCCGGAACTGCGGGGCGATGCCGGCGTTCTGCCCGCCACCGCGGGTGATGCCGGGTGCGTACTTGACCAGGTCATCGGCGCTGCGGATCGAGTCGTTGGCCAGTTGCTCGGCGTTGACCTGGGTCACCGAGCGCGGGGTGTCGAGCACTTTGCCCTCAAGGCCGCCATAGACCGAGGTCGGCGGGCGGGTGGGAAGGGCGTCGTCATCGGACTCGCTGGCGCTGGCCTGGACCGTGACGGTTTGCAGCTGGGTATCGGCGGCAAACGCCTGGATCGGCAGGCTTGCAGCCAGCAGCAGTGGTAAACGCAAGGCGATAGCGTGCATGGCAGAAGTGCCCCTTGAACAATGGGAGGTCGATGTCGAGTCGCGAGTGGGGCGAGGCAGCAGGCTGCCTCGCCAGCCTGTCAGGCGCTGTCTTTGAGCCAGAGCTTTTCAAAACGCCAGGTGCTGAACAGCGACTGCTCGGCTTCGGCGCCGCCGACCCGGGTCGCCACGCTGTCCAGCAGGTCGGCGTAGCCCCAGATCAGCATGCCGCCGCGCTCGTACTGGATCTGCTGCACCTGGTGCACCAGGGCCTTGCGTTTCTCCAGGTCGGGCTGGGCCATGGCCGCCAGGAACAGCTCGCTGAAATGCGGGTCGCTGAAGTGAGTCTTGTTGGCCACGGCAAACGGCGCATCGGTGTGAATCGCGCTGGCCAGGAACGGCGCGCCGATGCTGCCGCCGGTGCTCAGGGTCCAGTCGTTGCGCAGCGGGCCCTGGAAGGTCGCGAGGTCCACCTGCTTGACCTTGAGGGTCACGCCAATGCGCTTGGCCTGTTCCGCCAGCACCAGGGCCGAGGTCAGCCCCGGGCCGGGGGTGGTCACCAGTTCCAGCTCCAGGTGTTCCTGGCCGGCTTCCTTGAGCAGTTGCGCCGCGCGCTGCGGGTTGTGGGCCCGTGGCCCGAGGCTGTGGTTGAAGGTCGGGTCGCTCGGCGCATACAGGTCGTTGGCTACCCGGCCCTGGCCGTTGAGGGCGCGGCGTACCAGCTCCTCGCGATCGGCCAGGAGGCGAAACGCTTCACGTACCCGCGGATCGTTGAAGGGCGGCTTGTCCAGGTTCATGTCGAATGACAGCCAGTTGCCGGTCACCGACTTCAGCACCTTGAGCCGCGGGTCGCGCTGCAACACCTCCAGCTGTTCGGTGGGCATGATGTTGGCCATGTCGATCTGGCCGGAACGCAGGGCCGCCAGGCGCGACACCTGATCCTTGAAGTCGATGATCTCCAGCTCATCGGCGTAGGGCTTGCCGTCCTTGTAGTAGTTCTCGAAACGGGTGAACAGCGAGCGCTGGCCGGGGGTGAAGCTTTTCAGCTTGTAGGGGCCGGCACCCACCGGGTTGGTCACCGGGTGGTAATCCACCGGGACGATGCCGCCAAAGTTGACCCAGGTTTCCGCCAGGGGCATGTAGCTGCGGCCTTCGCGAAAGCTCAGGCGCACCGTGCGCTCGTCGAGCCGCACCAGGTTGTCGCGGTCCACCCAGTGCAGCAGCGCGGCGTAGGGCGAGGCCAGTTGCGGGTCGGTCAGGCGGCGGATGGAGAAGATCAGGTCATCGGCGTCGATGGTCTTGCCGTGGTGAAACTCCAGGTCCGGGCGCAGGCGCAGGGTCCAGCTGCTGGCGTCGGCATTGGGCTCGGCGAACTCGGCCAGGGCCAGGCGCGGCTGCATCTGCTCGTCCCATTCCCAGAGCTTGCTGTACAGCGCAAAGCCGCGAACGATGCCGCTGCCGATGGGCTTGTGGGCGTCCAGGTTGCCGCTCTGGTTCGCCCGCCATAACGCGGCGTGTCGTCGTTCAGGGCCCCGGCGACGGCCGCTGCGGGCGGGTCGCTGCGCTGATCGCAACCGGCCAGCAGGCTGCCGCCCAGCAGCAGGCCGCCGCCGAGGGCGAGACTGTGGCCGATAAAGTCCCGCCGACTGATGAACAACCGATGATCCTGGCTCATGGCATCAGGCTCCGGCCGGGCCGTTGGCAGAACGCAGCTCCAGCGGCGCTTCCTGGGGCCGGCTCAGCTCGGCCCGTTCGCCGCGAAAGTGCGGCAGGATGTGCTCGCCCAGGCGGTAGGCCTCTTCCAGGTGCGGGTAGCCGGCCAGGAAGAACAGATCGATGCCCAGGGCGTTGTACTCACGGATCCGCGCCACCACGTTTTCATAGCTGCCGACCAGGGCGCAGCCCGGCGGGATGCCGATGTAGCCGAAGCCGGTCCAGACATTGGGGTGGATGAAAAAGTCGTCGAAGCCCTGGGTCTCGTCCTTCTGCGCGAATTCCGTCTCGTAGCTGAGCTTGCGCGCGGTGCGCAACCCGGCGTGGGCGGCCACCGCCTTGACCGCGCCACGGGCGATGCCTTCGTCGAAGAAGCGCTTGGCTTCCGTGCGGGCCAGTGCTTCGGTCTCGCGGGTGATGACGTCGATCGACAGGCCGAAGCGGATATCCGTACGCCCGTATTTCAGGGCGCGCTGGCGAATGTCGGCGATCAGCGCGGCGATCTCGTCCGGGTGCTCGGCGCGCATCAGGTAGAAGTCCGCATGCTTGGCGGCGAATTCCCGGGCTGGAATCGACGAACCAGCGGTGCAGATCAGCGGCAACTCGGCCTTTTTCAGCGGCCCGCGCAGGCCGCCGCCTTCGGCCCGGTAGAAGCGGCCCTCGTAGTGGAAGTTCTCGTTGTGCCAATAGCCCTTGACCACGTCCATGAACTCGATGGCGCGCGCATAACGCTCGTCGTGGTCACTGAAGTCGCCGACCTGGCGCTGAATCGCATCCGAGCCGCCGTTGATGATGTTCCACACCAGGCGGTTGCCGGTGGCGCGCTGGTAGGTCGCCGCCTGCTGCACCGCGACCCAGGGCGTGTAGTGATAGGGCTGGAAGGCGGTGACGAACTTCAGGCTGCGGGTTTCCCGGGCCAGCAGCGAGCACACGGTCCAGGGCTCTTCTCCGGTCGGCGCGTTGACCATCAGCGCGCCGCCGAAGCCGTTGATTTCCGCGGCCCGGGCGATCTGCCCCAGGTAGTCGATGTAGGTGAAGTGGTCGCCGACGCTGAACCCCGACACCGCACCGGTGCTGGGGCCGCCCCGGTGCCAGTCGCCACGGTTGCGCGGGTCGCCGGGGAGGAACTGGGTTTCGCCGTGCAGGGGCAGGCGGGTAAAGAATTCAATGCTCATGGGCGGATCTCCGGCTTACTGCACGCTGGGGTTGCAGATGGGGCTGATGGGCTGGTCGTTGATCACCTTGTGGGCAAAGGGCACCGAGTCCTTGAGCGAGGCGTTGACCGTCTCGCTATGGCCCAGGCCCTTGTACAGGTGGCCTTCGACCACCGAGCCGGTCTTGCAGGCGTCCTGCATCAACGCCACCTGGGTCGAGGCGGCGGGGGTTTTGTCCTCGGCGCCGGTGCCGATGAAGATCGGCTGCGCCAGCTTCAGGGTCGGGTAGGAGACCTGCTTCTGCCAGGCGGCCAGTTGATTGCCCTGGTAGTCCTTCTTGGCGTTGGCCGGGGTCAGGCCGACGCCGACCACATCACTGACCAGCGCCGCCAGGCAACTGGTGCGGGCCTGTTCGAACAGCGGCAGGGCCTTGTCGGTGTAGAAATCCCGGGGGTCGATGCTCGGGTCGTACTGCTGGGCGGCCAGCAGGGTGTAGAAGCCATAGGCCAGGGAGGCGTCAACCTTGTTCGGGTCCTGTTCGCCGACGTTTTTCGCGCCCACGGTGTAGATCACTCCAGTGCCGATGCTGCCCTTGACCCCCAGGGTCGGGGCGTAGGTCGGGGCATAGGCGGCCGAGGCGAAGGCGCCGGCGCCACCCTGGGACTGGCCGATGATCAGCACCTTGTTGGCCAGCCCGGGAACCCCGGCGACCACCGCCTTGGCGGCGTCGAGGATGCCGTAGGCGGCCATGCGGTTATTCAGCAGCGGGTGCCCGCCCGGGACGCCGAGGCCCTGGTAGTCGCTGGCGACAATCGCGTAGCCCTCATCCAGCCAGCGGCTCAGGTACTGCACGTCGCGGTAGGAGCGGCCTTGCCAGGAGGGCGCGCAGACATCCGCCACGCCCACCGTGCCATGGCCCCAGCTGGCCACCGGCCAACCGCCGGCCGGCGCCTTGCCCTTGGGCAGGAACAACGTGCCGGAGACCACGATCGGGGTCTTGTTGTCGATGCCGTCGGTGGAGCTGTAGAGAATCCGCTGGGCGCTGGCGGCATTGGGCAGGCTCAGGGTCTTCTCCAGCGGTTCGCTGCGCAGCAGTTTGCCCGGGGTGGCGGGGATCGCCTGCTGCCAGGTGTAGAAGGCCGAGACGCGGCCGTCGCCTTGCAGCGGGTCGGGTTTCGGGGCGTGGGTCTCGGCAGCCAGGGCACTGAGGGACAGCGTCAGGATGCTCAGGCCGAAGGCCAGTCTTGGGGCGAGTTTCATCGGGATTTCCCTATCAAGGTTGGGTCGTGACCGGGCCACGCAGGGCCGGCCAGTAGTCGGTGAGGTTGAGGTCGATCAGGGCCTGGCGGGTGTAGCCGGTGGCCAGGGCCGGGCCGATGTCGTAGTGGTCGCGAATCAGTTGGTTGGCCAGGGCATAGGCGGTCAGGGCCTGGTAGTGGGCCTTGAGCTGGGCATCGCTTTTGGGCGCCCAGCGTTGTTTCCAGGCCACCGGGTCGTTCTGGTCGTCGCGGCGCAGCACGCTTTCGGCGGTGCCGGCGCGGGACGACAGCTGGTAGTAGGCGTCCTGGTTCTGTTCCTGGGAGATCCACCAGGCCGCCTTGACCCAGGCCGTGGCCAGCAATTGGGTCAGGTCCGGGTGCTGCTCGATAAAGCGGTCGGTGCCCCAGAGGTCGGAGACCAGGCGCCAGTCGTTGGCGCCTTGCTTGGTCGACCAGATGATCTTGCCCACGCCCTTGTCTTCCAGGGCATAGGCCTCGCTGAGCAGCACCGCGGCATCGACCTTGCCGGCGGCCACGGCTGCGGCGCCGACCTGGGGGTTGAGGTTGGCGATCTTGAAGTCATCGAGCTTCAGGCCCTTGCTGGCCAGAAAGTTGCTGAAGGCAAACTCCCAGGGTCGGCCGCGATGCAGGGCCAGGCGCTTGCCCTTGAGGTCTTCGATGCTCGTGGCGGTGGAGCCGGCGGGGACCACCAGGTAGATGTTGTTGCCGCTGCCGCCGGGCACGATCAGCTTGCCGGGCACGCCGCCCGCGCCGGCGATCACCGACGGCAGGTCGCCGCGGACCGCGAAGTCGATGCTGTTGTTGCTGAAGCCTTCGTTGATCTGTGGGCCGGCGCCGGCATGGGGCAGGGCGATCCACTCCAGCTTGACCCCGCGCTGCTTGAGCTGTTGTTCGAGCCAGCCATCCTCGATGACCCGCCCGGCGATGCCGCCGAATACCGGTTTGCCGCCCTGGGTAAAGGCGACGATGGCGATCTTCACCGACGCCGGCGCCTGCGCCGTTTCGGCCAGGGCCGTGATACTCACCAGCAGCGCGGCCGCGGCGGCCAGGCTGTTGCGCCAGAAACCTTTCATTGCAATCCCCTTAATGGCTGGCCGACGCCAGTGCGTCGGTCATCAAGTTGCCGAACCCGCAGGTTGGCTGTCGCAAGGGAGAGAGCAGATTGCATGCCAGCGCCTGGAAAAAGCCCTGCAGGCCTTGTGCGCCAAGGCTTTGCGCGTGCGACCAGGCGCTCGGGCGGCGGCTGCGTTGCTGATCTGTGAACAGTGCGGCTGCTGGGCGGTTGCTGCTCCAGCAGCAATGGGTGGGCTGCAGGTAGGTATATCTCTTTATGGAATATACAAATACGAATTGATAATTTTTTGGTCTAGCTTTCTTCGTGCACTATTGAGCCCGCGCTTTTACTGCCAGGAATGCACCATGTCGCTGATCACCCATCCCCACGCTCGCGAATTGACCAAGTCGGTGCGGGCCACCGTCCTGGTGTTCAAGGACCCGCGCTCCCAGGAATTGCTCAGCCGCATCGAGCGCCTGGCCCCCAGTGAGGCCAACACCCTGATCATTGGCGAGACCGGCACCGGCAAGGAGCTGGTGGCCCGACATATCCATCACCTGAGCCGCCGCGGACGCGAGCCCTTTGTCGCCGTGAACTGCGGCGCCTTCGCCGAAAGCCTGGTGGAGAGCGAGCTGTTCGGCCACGAAAAAGGCGCCTTTACCGGTGCCACCACGAACAAGGCCGGCTGGTTCGAGGCGGCCAATGGCGGCACGCTGTTTCTCGATGAGATCGGCGATTTACCGCTGAACATGCAGGTCAAGCTGCTGCGGGTGTTGCAGGAGCGCGAAGTGGTGCGCCTGGGGTCACGCACGCCGATCCCGATCAATGTGCGGCTGGTGGCGGCGACCAACGTCAACCTGGCGGACGCCGTGGTGGCCGGGCATTTTCGCGAAGACCTGTTCTACCGCTTGCACGTCGCCACCATCCGCCTGCCACCGCTGCGCGAGCGCCCGGGGGACATTCTGCCCCTGGCGGAGTTTTTCCTCGAGGAGCACTGCCAGCGCCTGGGGTACAACCGCGCCTCGCTGACCATCGAGGCTGAGCGCAAGCTGCTGGAACACAGCTGGCCAGGCAACATCCGCGAGTTGGAAAACGCCATTCACCACGCCTTGCTGGTGTGCCGCAACCAACGGGTGGCGCCAGCCGACCTGCACCTGGTGGACATGCGTTCATCCGGCATTCGCCAGGACCAGGCGGCCCAGGCCGTGCACGCCATCGCCGGCCCGGTGGATCTCGAAAGCGCGCTCAACGCCCTGTTCGAGCAGAACATCCCGGACCTCTACGAGCACATCGAAGAAACCATCTTTCGCGCCGCCTACCGCTACTGCCACGGCAACCAGCTGCAAACCGGGCGCCTGCTCAATATCAGCCGCAACATCGTGCGTGCGCGCCTGGAAAAAATCGGCGAACTGAGCCGTCCGGCCTCGGGGGAATAACCACCGACCTGCCCGGTGCCCGGCCTGGAGGCCAGGCCGAGGCAGGGCGGGTTTTTTACCTGGGGTGATTGACGGCTGGGGAAGCTTGCTCTAGTTTGTGGAACGTTCATTCCAGTACAGGTGATTACCGTGCGCCCCAAGGAGTTCGACCCCGAGCAGATTGCCGATGCCGCGATGCAGGTGTTCTGGCAGCGCGGTTACGCCGCGACCTCGATCCAGGATCTGGTGGAAGGCACCGGTCTGAGCCGCAGCAGCCTGTACAACGCGTTCGACAGCAAGCACGGGTTGTACACCTGTGCCCTCAAGCGCTATCAGGAGCGGAGCAACGCCAATATCGTTCTGCTGGCCCAGGACGCACCGGCAAAGGAGCTGGTGCGCCAGTTGCTGCTGCGCATCGTCGACGATGAACTTGATGACACGCAGCGCCTGGGATGCCTGGCGGCCAATGCCGCGCTGGAGGTGGCGGGGCAGGACCCAGTGGTGGCCGAACTTGTGGCGCAGAACTTTCGCCGGGTCGAAGCCGCGCTGGAACGGGTGTTGCGCCGGGGGCAGGAACAGGGCGATATCGATCCCGATAAAAACCCACGGGCCCTGGCCAGTTTTGTGGTCTGTACGGTCCAGGGCCTGCGGGTGCTGGGCAAGGGCAGTGCGGCCGATGAGCGCCGTGAACGCTTGTCGAATGTGCTTGAGGTTGTTCTGCAAAGCCTTTGATTAATAAGTAAATAAAATTTTATACGGGTTGAAGCCTGGGCTTCGTCGTGAAAAATTTTGCCTAATTCTGGAATGATCATTCCATAAATTGCATGGCCCTTCGCCGAGGCTCATCGAGCCTGGCGACCGGCCCTTTATCACCCCCAAAAAAGGAGAGTCTTCGATGCCCATCCCTAATCCCGGGTTGCCGATCTGGCGCCTGTTGGCATTCACCGTGGCCGGCTTTATGACCATCATGACCGAGACCATGCCCGCCGGCCTGCTGCCTCAGATCAGCCAAGGACTGGGTATTTCCCAGGCCATGGCCGGGCAGTTGATCAGCCTGTATGCCCTGGGTTCGGTGGCGGCGGCGATCCCCCTGGTGGCGGCGACTCGCAGCTGGCGCAGAAGGCCGCTGTTGTTGCTGGCGATCGGCGGCTTGCTGCTGTTCAACAGCCTGACCGCACTCTCGACCTATTACCCGCTGACCCTGGCCGCGCGGTTTATTGCCGGTATGGCCGCGGGGCTGATCTGGGGCCTGCTGGCCGGTTATGCCCGGCGCATGGTGCCGGAATCGTTGCAGGGCCGGGCCCTGGCGGTGGTCGGGGTCGGCCAGCCGCTGGCCCTGTGCCTGGGGGTGCCACTGGGGGCCTGGCTGGGCAGCATGATCGAGTGGCGCAGTATTTTCTGGATCATGTCGGCGCTGGCCGCGCTGCTGTTGCTCTGGGTGCGCTTGGCAGTGCCGGACTACGCCGGCCAGGCGCCGACCCGGCGCCAGCCGGTGGCGCGGATCTTCCTCACCCGGGGCATTCCTTCGGCGCTGCTGGTGATCTTTGTCTGGATACTCGCCCACAACATTTTGTACACCTACATCGCGCCATTCCTGGCCACGGTGGGGCTGGGCGAGTATCTGGATCGGGTGTTGCTGCTGTTCGGCCTGGCATCGATTGTCGGCATCTGGCTGACCGGCCTGCTGGTCGACCGCTGGCTGCGGGTCCTGACCCTGTGCAGCCTGGCGGCCTTTGCTCTGGCCGCGCTGGTACTGGGCATCGGCGCGGGCCAGCCGCTGGTGATCTACCTCGGGGTGGCGGCCTGGGGCCTGACCTTCGGCGGCGCGCCAACCCTGCTGCAAACCGCCGTGGCCGACGCTGCGGGTGACGGCGCGGACGTGGCGCAGTCGATGCTGGTGACCATCTTCAACCTGGCGATTGCCGGCGGTGGCATGGTCGGTGGCCTGCTGTTGAAGCCTTCCCCTGGGCCATGGCCGCCCTGGCCCTGGTCGGCCTGGCCACGGTGTGGGTCGCCAGCAGCCACGC
Organism: Pseudomonas sp. CF161; assembly: GCF_000416215.1. Lineage (NCBI taxonomy): Bacteria > Pseudomonadati > Pseudomonadota > Gammaproteobacteria > Pseudomonadales > Pseudomonadaceae > Pseudomonas > Pseudomonas sp. CF161. The sequence goes on along the minus strand of NZ_ATLP01000089.1, from coordinate 189,395 downwards.
CTTCAAGCCCGGGCAGCGTCTGGCGGGCTGCGGCTGATACCACGCCGAGGCCCGCCGCCGGCTATTGGCCGCGGGCCTCGGCCTTGGTCAGGGCGATGGCGTCGACCAGGCCATCGATGCCCTGCAGCAGTTCGCGGTTGTCGTGGTCCCAGGGGTGGAAGCCCGGCTTGAAGAACTGCAACCAGGGCAGGGCGATATTCGGGAACACGCCGCGTCGGCCGTACAGGTACTTGACCACCCGCCACAGGCCGCGCAGATGGCCGCCACGCTTGCGGTCGGCGATCAGCATGCGCAGGTGAAAATCAAACACCACCAGCCAGAACATCAGGGTGGTGAACAGCATGCTCGAGGTGCGGATCAGGTAGCGCTTGGGCCCGGGCTTGAGCACGGTGTTCCAGACGTCGTAGGACACCGCCTTGTGTTCGGTTTCCTCCAGTGCGTGCCACATCCACATCTGCCGGTAGCCTTCGACCGAGTTGCCGAAGCGCGTCGGGTCGCGCAGCAACAGGTCGGCGAGGATCGCCGTGTAATGCTCCAGGGCCACGGTCACCGCCAGGTTGAATGCGGCCGGGAAGTGTTTTTTCTGGAAGTCGAGGATCGCCCGCAGCCGCCGGTCGAGCGTGTGCGCCGGCAGCCCGGCGGCCTGCAACAGGTCGTTGTAGCGCAGGTGCTCGCGGCTGTGCATGGCTTCCTGGCCGATAAAACCCTGGATCTGCTGTTTCAACAGCGGGTCGTGAATCTGCTCGCGGTAATGGCGCACGCTGTCCATGAAAAACAGCTCGCCGGCGGGAAACAGCAACGAAAGCGCATTGAAGAACTGGGTGACGTGGCTGCCTTGTTCATGCCAGTCGCAGGCGCGGTCGGCGGGCAGTTCAGGCTGGATGTCGCGGCGGATGGGCAGCATGGCTGGCGCTCCTCTAGACAGTAAGGGTCGGGCGGCTCACAGGCCGCGTTCGTTATTGGCCTGGTAGACCTGGTGCTTGCGCCGGTGGGCCACCAGGCGCCGGGTGGCGAACACCAGCAGCGCCTGATAGGCGCCGGGCAGCAGGCGCACGAACAGGTCGAGAAAACGCGCGTCGCGGCCGATCAGCACCCGGCGCTTGTTCTTGCGCACCCCATGCAGAATCACCTTGGCCGCCTGCTCGGCGGAGGTGATGAAGAGTTTTTCGAAGTCCTCCCGGGCCTGCTGCTCGCTGTCGATCAGAAACCCCTTGAGGTTGTCGGTGATCCGGCTGGAGCGGGCGATATCGGTGCGGATCCCGCCGGGGTAGACGCAGGTGGCGGACACGCCGTTGGCTTGCATGTCCAGCTCCTGGCGCAGGGAGTCGGTGAAGCCGCGCACCGCGAACTTGGTGGCGTTGTAGGCGCTCATCCCCGGTTGGGAAAACAGCCCGAAGACGCTGGAGGTGTTGACGATGTGGCCTTCGCCGGCCTGCTTGAGGTAGGGCAGGAAGGCCTGGGTGCCATGCACCACGCCCCAGAAGTTGACGTCGACGATCCACTCCAGGTCAGCCAGGCTCGACCCTTCCACCGTGCTCGACAGCGCCACCCCGGCGTTGTTGAACAGCAGGTGGACCTGCCCATGCTCGGCGGCGCTGTGGGCGGCCCAGGCGAACATCGCCGCACGGTCGCCGACGTCCAGCTCCTGGGCCGTGATGCGCAGCGGCAGCAGGGTGGCGGCGCGGGCCAGCTCCACGGTGTGGGCCAGGCCCTGGGCATTTTTATCCGCCAGTGCCAGGTGGCAGCCTTCGCGCGCCAGGTTGATCGCCAATGCGCGGCCCATGCCGGACGCGGCCCCGGTGATGGCGGCGACTTTGCCGTTAAAGTTTTTCATCGGTGGCGGCCTCGTGCAGGTGGGAGTGGCTGGGCGCGTGCTGGGGGGCCGGATGGGCGTCGTGCCGGGCGCCGGCGTTCAGGTAGTCCTTGAGTTCGAAGCGGGCGGTGGCCTGGCGAAAGCGCCAGGTCGACCCCGGCCACAGCGTGGTGTTGTGGCCGGTGCGCGGGTCCAGGTACCAGCTGCGGCAGCCGCCGGTGGACCAGATCGCGCCCTTGAGTTGTTGCTGCAGGCGTGCGTTGTAGAGGCTCTCGACCCCGGCCTTGACCTCCAGCGTGGCCAGGCCCTGGCCGCGCATCTGCGCCAGGGCCTTGAGGATGTACTCGACCTGGGCCTCGATCATCAGAATCATCGAGTTGTGCCCCAGCCCGGTATTGGGCCCGATAATCATGAACAGATTGGGGAATTGCGGCACGCAGGTGCCAAGGTAGGCGTGGGCGCCGTTGGCCCAGCTGTCCATGATGTCCACCCCGCCACGGCCGATCAGCAAGCCGCGGGGCAGGGGCTCGGTGGCCTGGAAACCGGTGCCGAAGATGATGCAGTCGACCGGGTGCTTGACCCCGTCGGCGGTCACCACGCCATCGGCTTCGACCCGGGCAATGTCCTGGGTCACCACCTGCACGTTGCGGCGTGACAGCGCCGGGTAATAGTCGTTGGAGATCAGGATGCGCTTGCAGCCGATGGTGTAGTCGGGCGTCAGGCTGCGACGCAGGGCCGGGTCGGCGACCTGGCGCCGCAGATGGCGCAGGGCCATGCGCTGCACCAGGCGCATCAGCCTCGGGCGATGGGCGAAGGCGATGACCCGGCTTTCCAGGGCCCAGTAGATGGCCGAGCGCACCAGTTTCTGGGTCCACGGCAGGTGCTTGAATGCCCAGCGTTCGGCGGGCGACAGCACGCGATCAGGTTTGGGCAGGATCCACGGCGGGGTTCGCTGGAACAACGCGAGTTGCGCCACCTGCGGCGCAATCTGCGGCACGAACTGAATGGCGCTGGCCCCGGTGCCGATCACCGCCACGCGCTTGCCCTGCAGCGGGTACTGGTGGTCCCAGTGCTGGGAATGAAAGCGCTGGCCCTGGAATGCGTCCAGGCCCGGGATCGGCGGGATGGCCGGGCGCGACAGGCCGCCCATGCCCGACACCAGCACCCGTGCACTGACCTGGCAGCCGTTGCTGAAGTGCAGCGCCCAGCGCTGGCGCTGTTCATCGAAGGTGGCGCGCTGCAAGCCCATGCCCAGCCGCAGGTGCGGGGTCAGACCAAAGCGCTGCGCGCAGTCTTCGAGGTAGGTGCGGATTTCCGCCTGGGGCGCGAACTGGCGGCTCCAGTTCGGGTTGGGCGCAAAGGAAAACGAATAGACATGGGACTGCACGTCGCAGGCGCAGCCCGGGTAGTGATTGTCGCGCCAGGTGCCGCCGAGGGCGTCGGCCTGTTCGGCAATAAAGAAGTCGGCAAGGCCTGCCTGCTTGAGTTTGATGGCCATGCACAGCCCGGCGAATCCGGAGCCGATGATCGCGATGTCAACGGTTTCCCAATCCTGGGGCGGCGAGTACGCATTCATGGTGTGTACCTCGATTGTGGTGACGCCTGAGGGTGACTTTCGTCGGTGGATGAAATCTCAGCATTGCATAATTAAAATTTATGTTTTAAAAAATAATTTAAATAATGTACCTGAAAAATTCACCGACGCCAGTGGCCTGTACCCGGCAAGGGATTCATCGCAGCGGCTGCGATGGCCTGAAACCGGACAGCAGGCCCGGGGCAGGGGGATCGCCGTCATCAGGATCAATTCCGGTCCGGGGCATGGCGCAGGGAAGCCGAGGGGGCGCACGTTATGGAATGGCTTGTGGCTGTTGTGCTGCTGGGGGTAGTGAGTGTCGGGCTGTGGGTGATCAGTTTCCGCATCACCCGCCGAATCGAGACTGCGGTGCCGATAAACGGGCGCTTTCTGGAGGTCGGCGGCGAGCGCCTGCATTACGTGGATGAAGGCAAGGGCCCGGTGCTGCTGATGATCCACGGGCTTTCAGGCTGTGGTCGCAACCTGACCCATTCACTGTCGCCGCGGCTGCGGGAGCAGTTCCGGGTGATCACCATCGATCGCCCGGGTTCGGGCTATTCGACCCGCTCCCGGGGTGCGGCCGCCGATCTGCCGGCCCAGGCCAGCATGATTGCCAAGTTCATTCGCACCCTGGACCTCGGGCAGCCGCTGGTGCTCGGCCATTCCCTGGGCGGCGCAGTGGCCCTGGCACTGGCCCAGGACCACCCGCAATCGGTGTCCGGGCTGGTGCTGGTGGCGCCCTTGACCCATCCGCAGCGCATGCTGCCCCTGGTGTTTGTGTCGTTGGCGGTACGCCCGGGCTTTGTGCGGCGCTGGGTCTCGCTGACCCTGGCCACGCCCCTGGCGATGCTCACGCGCCATAGCCTGGTCAAGGCGGTGTTCGCGCCCGATGAGCCACCGGCGGACTTCGCCGAACGCGGCGGCGGGCTGCTGGGCATGCGCCCGGACAACTTCTATGCCGCCTCCAGCGAGATCGCCCTGGTCAACCGCTCGCTGGCCACCATGCTCAAGCATTACCCGAGCCTCGACCTGCCGGTGGGGCTGGTCTATGGATCCGCCGATCAGGTGCTGGATTACCGCAAGCATGGCCAGGCCATGGCAGGCCGGGTGCCGGGAATCATGATCGATATTGTCGAAGGCGCCGGGCACATGTTGCCGATCACGGCGGTGGAGCGCGTTGCCGCCATGGTGCACCGGGTCGCAGCCCAAGCCAGGCCGCAACGCACGGCAACGCTGCTGCATCCGCCCTTTGCCATGAACCAGGCAGGCTAGGGTGGTTCGGGGTGGTTCAAGCCCCGGACGGCCTTGGCGGCACGCTGCAAATCCGCAGCGTTGGCAACATTCAAAATGGATCCAAGAAAATAGTTGACGAGCTAATGAACCCGGGCTATTTTTTTAAAAAAATGTTTTGAATGTTTTTTTTGAAAGTGCAATTGAGCGATTAAAATAATGAAAATAACGCCTTTTGACGCATCTTGTATTTCTCGCTGCACCGCTGCCCACGGCGCCTGTGCGCCGATCCTCCGTTCGCCCCGCGCGGCCCTGACCCTGCGGAGGCTGTCATGAATTCCACCGTAGCAGCACCTGGCGTCTGGACCGACAGCAAGCGCCATCTGTGGTGGCTCGGCATCATGCCCCTGGCAACCCCTCTGCTTTCTGGATCCCTGGCGATTGTCAGCGGGGTGCAGGAACTGTGGTGGGTGGGGGTGCTGGTGATCTTCGGCCTGATCCCGCTGATCGACGGCCTGCTCGGCGAAGACGTCAGCAACCCACCGGAGTCGGCCGTCGGCGGCCTGGAAGCACAAAGCTATTACCGCTGGATTGTCTACACCGGGGTGCTGTTGGTGATTGCCTCGGTGGTGATCACCGGCTGGCTGGCGGCGGGGGGCATCGACTGGATCATCGCCGGCGGCCTGTTGCAGGCCACGGCGTCACTGGCACCGGACAGCTTCCTGGCCAGCGCCGCGGGTTACCTCACCGAACGCGTGCAGGTTCATGGCGCGGTCAGCTGGTTCACCTACCTGGGCATGGCCATGTCCACCGGCGCCGCCACTGGCATCGCCATCAACACTGCCCATGAGCTGGGACACAAGCCGCGCCTGCTGGAGGTGGTGCTGGCCAAGATCACCCTGGCGCCAACCTTCTACGGCCACTTCTATACCGAACATAACCGGGGGCATCACGTGCGGGTCGCCACCCCCGAGGATCCGGCCAGCTCGCGCCTGGGGGAGAGCTTCTGGTCCTTCCTGCCGCGCTCGGTATGGTTCAGTGCCCGCTCGGCCTGGCACCTGGAACGGGAACGCCTGAGCAAGCAGGGCCTGTCGGTGTGGCACTGGAAGAACGGGGTGCTCAGTGCCTGGTGCTACAGCCTGGTGTTGTGGGGCGCGATGATCGCCTGGCTGGGGTGGGCGGTGTTGCCATTCCTGGTGATCCAGGGCATCTACGGCTTCTCGCTGCTGGAAGTGGTCAACTATGTCGAGCATTACGGCCTGCAACGTCAGAAGTTGCCCAACGGTCGTTATGAGCGCTGTTCGCCGCGCCACTCCTGGAACAGCAATCGGATTGTCACCAACATCTTTCTGTTCCAACTCCAGCGCCATTCCGATCACCACGCCAACCCGACCCGCAGTTACCAATCCCTGCGCCACTTCGATGAGTCGCCGCAACTGCCCTATGGCTACGCGAGCATGATCGTCTGGGCCTACGTGCCTTACCTGTGGCGCCGGCGCATGGATCACCGGGTGCTCAAGCACTACGGCGGTGATGTGCTGCTGGCCAATATCCAGCCCTCCAAACGCTCGAAAATACTCGCCAGATACGGCAACAGCAGCACCTTTTAAGTGAATTGAACGCTGGTTACAGACACTCGGGATCAACGTATCGCGCAGGCTTTTTGCGCCCCGGATTCGTCGATTTCGAGCGCCCTGAAGTTTGAACAAAGTGGCTTGCCCTCAACAACAATAAGTAAAGGGAAGGACTTCATCATGCTGATCACCGCCAAATTGGCTGCCCCTCTGGTACTGGCCGCGTTCGGCCTGGTTGCCTACAGCCAGGCGCAAGCCGCGCGGATCGAACCCGCCGGCAGCGAGTTCACGGCCAAGGGCCCCATCAGTTTCGCCAAAAGCATCATCAACGCCGATTGCACCATTGAAGTCAGCGGCAAGGTCAGCCCCGACGGCGCCTTTGCCAGCGTGGAAAAGGTCGGCTTCAGCGGCGGCTTCAAGTGCGGCCAGGTCGAGGCCACCCATCTGCCCTGGAAGCTGGTGGCCAAGGATGAGACCCGCGGCGCCATGTCCGGGATCCAGGTCACGGTCAATGCGCCCCTGGTGGGCGGCGATTGCGGCCCGACCACCGCCGAAGGCAGCTGGAACAACAGCAGCGGCAAGCTCCAGGCGTCCCAGGTGGCGCTGGACGGCGGCTGCACCATCAAGACCGTGTCGATCCAGATGCCGCCGACCTTTCGCGTCGTGCCCTGAACACTGACCCACAGAATTTGAGATTTGGCTGAAAGGGAAGCTCGGTCGCTGTCGTTGTACTCCGTGTTGTCTCACCCGAGGCCATTAACCCGGCGAAATGAATCGCCCTACATGTGAGGAAAAATAACAATGAAAGGCATCAAAACCCTCGTTTCTGCTGCTGCTATCGCTGTTTGCCTGGGCGCTGCATCCATGGCCAGTGCCGCGAGCATCATCATCAAGGATCCAGACGCTCCAACCGGTCCGGTGGACGGTCCATTCTCGACTTCGGCTGGGCAGATCGTGGTCAAGTCGCCATCGTCGCTGCAAGCCCCTGTCACCTGCGGCATCACCTTTACCGGCAACGTGTCGGGCGGGATTGCCACCATCAACGGCGCGAGCCTGACCGGTGGCGGGCTCTGTGCATTGCCCGTGCTGAAAAACATTCCATCGCCGGGCTGGGTGCTGACTGCCTCGTCGCTGACCAACGGCACCGTGACCAACGTGGGTTACACCATCGCATCGTTCCCTTCCACCAACTGCGGGCCTAACACCATCGCGGTGACCTGGAACGAGAGCACCAAGACCCTTTCCGGAAGCAACATCGGCCTGACCGGCAACTGCACAATCGTGTCGCTGTCGGCCACTGCTCCGAAGCTGAGTGTCACCAACCCGTAAGCATTTGATTGATCAATGTTGCAAGGCAAACGCCCCTGACCGGGCGTTTGCCCAGGTCGAATAAGCAGTGCTCAAGAATAATAAGGAGTGGGGCATGAATAATAAGAAACAACAGGCACAGGCGCTTTTGGGGCTGGCCTTGGTAGCGGGTTGCATGGCAGTCGGCAGTCAGGCTCAGGCTGGCGGCTTTTCTACCCCCACTTACGGTGCACCGGGATGGGGTCGTGCTTTCGGCGGCGGCTCCCTGTTCAAGAATGACCCCAGTGCCGCCTTCAACAACCCGGCGGCCATGGCATTCATCGACCACAACGTGGCGCAGATGACGGTGGACTACGCACGGATCAATCTCAAATACAAAGGCGATGCCTACGACTATCAAGGCAACCCGGCATCCACCGCGCCGGTAGACGACTTTGGCAACTCGACGCCTCTCTCGGGTGACGGCGGCGAGGGCGGGTTCACGGCCTGGCTGCCGACCGGCTTCCTGGTGATGCCGATCAACGATCGCTTTGCGTTCGGTCTCAGCCAGGTTGTGCCGCTGGGTATGCGCAGCACCTGGGATGAAGGCTGGAAGGGCCGCGACTTCGCGGTCGACACCAAAATCGAGACGGTGGGTTTGACCGGGTCCTTGTCCTTCAAGGTCAACGATCAGTTCTCCCTCGGCCTGGGCGCCATCGTCCAGCACAGCAAGGGCTTCGTCAGCCAGAACCTCAACGTCACCGGCGCGGCGGGGATGTCGATTCTGCCCGGGGCACCCTCCGGCGTGGGCGCCAACCTGATGCGGGTCAAGGTGGACAACACCTCGGTCGGCTGGTTTACCGGCGTTACCTGGAAGCCCACCGAGCAAGACACCCTCGGTCTGAATTACCACGCCAAGATCAAAAACAAGATGGAGGGCAAGTACAACATCCGCGCCGATGCGATCGGCCGCAGCTTCATGACCGATACCGACACCAACGGCACCACGCTGATCGAGCTGGCCTATCCGGGGCTCAAGTTGTATCCGGACGGCGCCAATGCCGAAACCCAGCTGGATGTACCGGCTACCGCCGGCCTGGACTGGGTGCACGTGTTCAACGATCGCCTGACCCTGGGCGCCAGTGCGACCTGGACCCAGTGGTCGTCGTTCAAGGACCTGACGCTCAAGTCCAACGGCGCCACCATCATCGCGATCCCCTACAACTACAAAGACACCATGATGTACTCCCTGGGGGGCGACTACCGCTTCACCGATCAACTGACCTTGCGTGCCGGTGTGGCATTCGATGAAACCCCGACCCGCAATTCAACCCGCGACCCACGTATTCCCGATAACGATCGCTGGTTCACGTCCCTGGGGTTTGGTTATGACATCAAGGCGATTCCGGGGCTGGTGATCGATGGCGCGTACTCGCGGCAATTCGTCAAGGAAGCGCGGATCAAAACCGTGAACCAGGACCGCCTTGGCGGCTCGCGGCTCGACGGCAAGGTGGACGCGAAGGGTGAAGTGGTCAGCGTGTCTGCCACCTACAACTTCTGATCGCCACCCTCTGATCCACCCCGGTGCATGGGCATGCGGCGGTACAGGGTTGCCTGTATTGCCGTAGCCTGAAAAGGCACTGGCGACCCATTCCTGATCAACTCTTGCAAGCCTGAGGCTGACGTTGTTCGGCCGTTATCATTTCGCCAAAGAACTAAATAAATATTTAAAAATAAAATTTGAAACGTCTATCTATCCTTTGTAGGGTGATCTTCGAGAAGCCGGCACAACGCCCAGGTTTCCACGGGTTGTCTGCACGAACCAAGAGAGGTATTCCATGATTGTCTGGTTATTGGTGGGACTCGCTGCGGCGCTCACACTGGCCTATCGGCAGGCGGCTGCGGCCATGTGGCTGGGGGTTGGCCTGGTCTGGCTGGCGGCCGGTTATCTGTTTGACCTGGTGGCTTCGCTGGGCCTGACCCTGGGGGCGCTGCTGGTGGTCGTGCCAGCGGCGATCCTCAGCCTCAAACCCCTGCGCCGCACCCTGCTGACGCGCAAGGCCCTGGGCCTGTTCCGGCAGATCATGCCGGCGATGTCCGAGACTGAACGTGCGGCCATCGAGTCCGGCAGTGTCTGGTGGGATGCCGAATTGTTCAGCGGCACGCCGCGCTGGGAGCGCTTGCTGCAGGCCGCACCGGCGGCGCTGAGTGCCGAGGAGCAAGCGTTCCTCGACACCGAAGTGGAGCAGCTGTGCGACATCGCCAACGACTGGGAGACCACCCAGATCTGGCAGGACCTGTCGCCCCAGGCCTGGCAATACACCAAGGACGCGGGCTTCCTGGGGATGATCATTCCCAAGCAATACGGCGGCAAGGGCTTCTCCCACTACGCCCATTCCCAGGTGGTGATGAAGCTTTCGACCCGTTGCTCGGCGGCGGCGATCTCGGTGATGGTGCCCAACTCCCTGGGCCCCGCCGAATTGCTGCTGCACTACGGCACCGAAGCCCAGCGCCAGCACTACCTGCCGCGCCTGGCCCGGGGCGAAGACATCCCGTGCTTTGCCCTGACCAGCCCTTACGCGGGCTCCGATGCCGGGGCGATTCCCGATCTGGGGATCGTCTGCAAGGGCCTGCATGAAGGCCAGGAAGTCCTGGGTTTCAGCGTTACCTGGGATAAGCGCTATATCACCCTGGGGCCGATTGCCACGGTGCTGGGCCTGGCCTTCCGTGCCGAGGACCCGGACGGCCTGCTGGGCAAGAAGGGCAGCCTGGGCATTACCTGCGCGCTGATTCCCACCAGCCACCCCGGGGTGCAGAGCGGGCGTCGGCACTGGCCGTTGAACGCGGTGTTCCAGAACGGCCCGACCCAGGGCAAGGATGTGTTTATCCCCCTGGAATGGGTGATCGGCGGTGCCGAGCAGGTCGGCAACGGCTGGCGCATGTTGATGGAGTGCCTGGCGGCCGGGCGGGCGATTTCCCTGCCGTCGGCCAACGTCGGCCTGGGCAAGGTCGCGGTGCGCGGCACCACGGCCTATGCGGCGATGCGCAAGCAGTTCGGCCTGCCCATCGGCAAGTTCGAAGGGGTGCAGGCGCCCCTGGCGCGCATGGCCGGGCATCTGTATGCCTGCGATGCGGTGCGCAAGGTCTCGGTGGCGTCCCTGGATGCCGGGGAAAAACCCTCGGTGATCTCGGCCATCGCCAAGTACCACGTCACTGAGCGCGCGCGGATCATCGTCAACGACGGCATGGACATCGTCGCCGGCAAGGGCATCTGCATGGGGCCCAATAACTTCCTGGCCCGTGCCTACCAGCAGAGCCCGATTGCGATCACCGTGGAAGGCGCGAACATCATGACCCGCTGCCTGATCATTTACGGTCAGGGCCTGATCCGTTGCCATCCCTATGTGTTCCGCGAAATGGAAGCCGCCCGCGACCCCGGTCGCCAAGGGCTGGAAGCCTTCGACAGCGCGATGTTCGGCCACATCAGCTTCTTTATCGCCAACAGCGTGCGCGCCGGCGTGCACGGCTTGACCGGCGGGCGCCTGCTCAAGGCCCCGGGCAACACCGACAAGGCCCTGGCCCCTTACTACCGGCAGATCAATCGGCTGTCGGTGGTGCTGGCCCTGGCCTCGGATATTTCCATGGGCGTACTGGGCGGCGCCCTCAAGCGCAAGGAAAGTATCACCGGGCGCCTGGGGGACATTCTTTCCCAACTGTACATCCTGTCCTGCGTCCTGAAGCGCTTCGAAGACGACGGCCGGCCCCAGGCCGACCTGCCGCTGGTGCATTGGGCGGCCCAGGATGCCTTGCTCCGGGCCCATGAAGCCCTGGCCGAAGTGCTCGACAATTACCCGTCCAAGGCTGCGGCCCGGGTGATTCGGGGCTTGAGCTTTCCGTTGGGGATTCCCCAGCGCAAACCGTCCGACCGGCTGCTGGCCCAGGTCGCCGAACTGGTGCAGATCCCGGGGGCGACCCGCGACCGCCTGCTGGCCGACTCCTACATTCCCCAGGCCGATATCGACAAGCTGGCCTACGGCGAACTGGCGTTCCGCCTGCAACCCCAGGTCGACCTGATCGAGGCCCGGCTCAAGCCGCTGATCAAGCAGGGCACCCTGGCGCCGCTGCCGATCTCCCGCGAAGCGTTTGTCATCTGGCGCGCCAAGGCCCTGGAGGCGCAATTGATCAGCAGCGACGAGGACGAACTGCTCGGGCGCTACGTCGAGTACGGCGACCATGCGATCCAGGTCGATGACTTTCCGCAGGACTTCGGTCTGCTCGAAGCCTTGCAGCAGCGCCAGGCGCACTTCGATCAGGCCGGCAAGGCCACGTCCCGGCGCCGGGTGGCCAGCAGTGAAGGTTCGGCGGTGTCGAGCGACGCGCTCTCTTGAGGTTTTTCGGCTTTTTAACGGGGTTTCTCCATGTCTGACGGTTATCTTTCGTTCGTCAATTCCCCTTGGGGGCGCCGGCTCGCGCAAACCGCGGGCCTGCCACAACCCTTGGCCCTGCAACGCCAGCGCGAGGGGCAGGGCGGCAATCTGGTCAACCCGGTGATTCTCGCAAGCGGCTCCGAGGGCCGGTTACTGGGCGAACTGCAACGGATCTTCGCCGCCACCGATACCGTGGCGGCCCAGGCGGCGAGCATCAAGGCGCCGTCCACGGTCAAGGTCCAGGGCGCGGTATTCGATGCCAGCGGCCTGCGTGATGTGGCCCAGTTGGATGAGCTGTATCGCTTCTTCCATGCCAATGTGCGGCGCCTCGGCGCCCATGGCCGGGTGCTGGTGCTGGGCACGCCGCCGGAGCAATGCAAGGAACTGGCGCAGGCCGTGGTGCAACGGGCCCTGGAAGGTTTTGTGCGTTCCCTGGGCAAGGAGCTGCGTCGGGCGATTACCGTGCAGCTGCTGTATGTGGAGCCGGGGGCCGAGGCCGAGCTGGACAGCAGCCTGCGGTTCTTTTTGTCGCGGCGTTCGGCCTACGTTTCGGGGCAGGTGGTGCGGATTGCCGAACCGGTGGACGTGCCCAAGCCCATCGCCTGGGACCAGCCCCTGGCCGGACGCCGGGCGCTGGTGACCGGTGCCAGCCGCGGCATTGGCCTGGCCATCGCCCAGGTGCTGGCGGCCGAGGGCGCGCACGTGGTGTGCCTGGATATCCCGCAGAACGCGGCGGCCTTGCAGCAGGCGGCGACGGCGGTGGAGGGCAGCGCGCTGACCCTGGACATCACCGCCGCCGAGGCCGGCAGCCAGCTGCTGGGTTTTGTCGGTGAGCATGGGGCGTTCGACATCGTGGTGCACAACGCCGGCATCACCCAGGACAAGACCCTGGCCAAGATGACCGAAGCGGCCTGGCGCCAGGTGCTGGCGGTCAATCTGCAGGCGCCGCTGCTGCTGAGCCAGGCGCTGCTGGAAGGCCAGGGCCTGAACCCGGGGGGGCGGATTGTCTGTGTGTCGTCGATCTCCGGGATCGCCGGCAACCTCGGGCAGACCAACTACGCCACGTCCAAGGCCGGGGTGATCGGCCTGGTGCAAAGCCTGGCGCCTTTGGCCGCGCGCCAGCAAGTCACGGTCAATGGCGTGGCCCCGGGGTTTATCGAGACCCAGATGACCGCCAGGATCCCGCTGCTGATCCGCGAGGCCGGGCGCCGCATGAACTCGCTGTCCCAGGGTGGGCAAGCGGTGGATGTGGCACAGACCATCGCCTGGCTGGCCCATCCGGCCTCGGGCGGGATCAACGGGCAGGTGGTTCGCGTCTGCGGCCAAAGCCTGCTGGGAGCCTGAGCCATGACTGTCGACTCTGCCATTCGTATCATCGAGCCGCTGCCGTCCCGGGGCCAATTGCTCTACGACGGTCTGCGCAGCTTGCGCAAGCCCAAGCCGGACGCTGCGCCGCAGTTGCCCACCGAGCGCCTGGTGCGCCCGGCGGTGGAGCTGCAGGCCGCAGAGGTGGCGCGCTACGCCCAGGCCTGCGGCTTTCGTCGCGAGCATGGGGTGCCGCTGTCGTTTCCCCACACCCTGGCCTTTCCCCTGCACCTGTTGCTGCTGACCCGGCCGAGTTTTGCCTACCCGGCCAGCGGCATGGTGCACCTGGCCAATCGCATTCGGCAGTACCAGCGTCTGGAGGAGGGCCAGGCCCTGCGCCTGGAAGTCTTCGCCGAACGCTGGCTGGCGCACCCCAAGGGCCAGGCGCTGTCCATCGCCACCCGTGGCTACAGCAACGGCAGCCTGGTCTGGGAGGGCGACAGCCTGTATCTGCGTCGTGGGGTGGCGGCGCCGCTGGGCGAGCCCTGGCAAGGCGCCCCGGCACTGGCGCCCGAAGCCTTGCGCCGCACCCAGCGCTGGACCTTGGCGGCGGACCTGGGGCGACGCTTTGCCAAGGTCAGCGGTGACTTCAACCCGATCCACACGTCCTGGCTGGGGGCGCGCCTGTTCGGTTTTCGGCGGCCCATCGCCCATGGCATGTGGACCCTGGGCCGGGCCCTGGCGGCGCAGCAACCACCCCAGGCGCTGGAGGCGGCGCAGCTGGAGTGCGAGTTCAAGCTGCCGATTTTCCTGCCGGCGGCCGTGACCTTGTGGAACGCGCCGCCCAGCGGATCACGCCATGAGTTTGAAGTGCGCAACCAGGCGGGCGACAAGCCGCATATGCGCGGGCTGTTTATTTGGGGAGCGGGGCAATGAGTGAATACAGTTTCAACCCGGCGCCGGTGCGTCGGGTGGCGATCCTGGGGGGCAATCGGATTCCATTCGCCCGCTCGAACACGGTGTACGCCAATGACAGCAACCAGGACCTGCTGGTGGCAGCGCTGCAGGGCCTGGTGGACCGCTACGGCCTGCAAGGGCAGCGCCTGGGGGAGTTCGCCGCGGGGGCGGTGATCAAGCATTCCCGGGACTTCAACCTGGCCCGCGAGACCCTGCTGTCCACCACCCTGTCCGCGCAAACCCCGGCCTACGACGTGCAGCAGGCCTGTGGCACCGGGCTGGAGGCGGCGTTGCTGGTGGCCAACAAGATCGCCCTGGGGCAGATCGAAGTCGGGGTTGCCGGCGGGGCCGATACCACCTCCGATGCGCCGATCGGGATCAATGAATCCCTGCGCCGCACGCTGCTCCAGGCCAATCGGGCCAAGGGCGCTGGCAACACGCTGCGGACCCTGCTCAAGGTGCGCCCGTCGATGTTTTTCAAACCGCTGCTGCCGCGCAATGGCGAACCGCGCACCGGGCTGTCCATGGGCGAGCACTGCGAGGAAATGGCCAAGCGCTGGCAGATCAAGCGCCTGGCCCAGGATGAACTGACCCTCAACAGCCATCGGCAGTTGGAGGCGGCCTACCAGCGTGGGTTTTTCAATGACCTGATCACCCCGTACCGTGGCCTGGCCCGGGACAACAACCTGCGGGCCGATGCCAGCCTGGAAAAGCTCGCCGGCCTGAGCCCGGCCTACGACCGCCAGAACGGCACCCTGACCGCCGGCAACTCGACGCCCCTGACCGATGGCGCCTCGGTGGTGCTGCTGGCCAGCGAAGCGTGGGCGGCGGCGCACAACCTGCCGGTGCTGGCGTACCTGCGCACCGGGGAGACGGCGGCGGTGAACTTTGTCGACGGCTCCGAGGGCCTGCTGATGGCCCCGGCCTATGCCGTGCCGCGCATGCTGGCCCGGGAAGGCCTGAGCCTGCAGGACTTTGACTTCTACGAGATTCACGAAGCCTTCGCGGCCCAGGTGCTGTGCACCCTCAAGGCCTGGGAAGACCCCGACTACTGCCGCGACCAGCTCGGGCTGGAGGCGCCCCTGGGCAGCATCGAGCGCGGCAAGCTCAACGTCAACGGCGGCTCCCTGGGTTGCGGTCATCCATTTGCCGCCACCGGTGGCCGGCAACTGGCGACCCTGGCCAAGGCCATCGCCGAGCGCGGGGGCGGCCGGGGCCTGATATCCATCTGTGCCGCAGGCGGGCTGGGTGTTACCGCCATCGTCGAAAAATAACAACAAGGAGACTGCCATGAGTGTCGTAAGCCTGCACCCCGCTGAACGCATCTGGTTGAACGCTTATCTGCCGGGCGTGCCGACCGATATCGAAGCCGAGATCGACCGCTACCCATCGCTGCGGGAAGTGTTCCTGGAGCATGTGGAGAAATACCGCCAGCGCGTGGCTTACGTCAGCATCGGCACCGAGATGGGTTATGACCAATGGGAGAAACGGGTCTTTGCCTTCGCCGCCTGGCTGCAATCGAAGGGGGTGAAGAAAGGCGACCGGGTGGCGCTGATGATGCCCAACTGCCTGCAATACCCGATCTGCCTGTTCGGCACGCTGTTGGTCGGGGCGGTGGTGGTCAACGTCAACCCGCTGTACACCGCCCATGAACTCAGGCACCTGCTCAAAGACAGCGGTGCCGAGACCGTGGTCATCTTCGAAAACTTCGCCCACACCCTGGAGCAGGCGCTGCCCGGCAGCCGCCTGAAAAACATCGTGGTTGCCGCCATTGGCGACCTGCTGGGCACCTTCAAAGGCGCGGCGCTGAACTTTGCCCTGCGCCACGTGCAGAAACAGGTGCCGCGCTTCAACTTGCCGGGTTCGATCCGCTTCCCGCAGCTGATGAAACTGGCCAGCGTGCTCAGCCATCAACCGGTTGCGCTCAAGCACGACGACATCGCCTTTTTGCAATACACCGGCGGCACCACCGGCGATGCCAAGGGCGCGATGCTGACCCATCGCAACATCCTGGCCAACCTGATGCAGGCCAAGGCCTGGGTCGGCAATCAGCTGGACGAGAACCAGCAGGAAACCAACGTCACCCTGTTGCCGCTGTACCACGTGCTGTCGCTGACGGTGAACTGCCTGATGTTCATGTGCCTGGGCGGGCGCAACATCCTGATCGCCAACCCCCGGGACGTGAAGCGGGTGCAGATGATCCTGCGCAAGGAGAAGTTCAGCGGCATTGTCGGGGTCAACACCCTGTTCAACGGCCTGCTGGAAAACGAGGAGTTTCGCGGCCGGGATTTTTCCGGGCTGAAACTGGCAATCGCCGGCGGCATGGCCACCCATACGGCGGTGGCCCGGCGCTGGAAAGAGGTGACCGGGGTGCCGATCATCGAAGGTTACGGCCTGACCGAGTGTTCGCCGGTGGTGAGCATCAGCCCGATCGACATTGCGCGCATGCGCGAGGGGGATTTCACCGGCACCATCGGCGTGCCGTTGCCGTCGACCTGGGTGCGCTTCGTGCGTGAAGACGGTGAACTGGCGGAGCTGGGCGAGGAGGGCGAACTGCAGGTGCGCGGGCCGCAGGTGATGAAGGGTTACTGGCAGCGCCCGGAAGACACCGCCAAAGTCCTGGACCGCCATGGCTGGCTGTCCACCGGTGACATCGGGGTGATGAACGAGCAGGGGTTTATCCGCCTGGTGGACCGCAAGAAAGACATGATTCTGGTCTCGGGTTTCAACGTCTACCCCAACGAGATCGAAGACGTGGTGGCCCTGCACCCGGGAGTGGCCGAAGTGGCGGCGATCGGGGTCGAGGACGGGGTGAGCGGCGAAAAGGTGAAGATCTTCGTGGTGCGCAAAAACCCCAGCCTGACCCAGGAACAGCTGCTGGCCCACTGCCGCGAATACCTCACGGGCTACAAGGTGCCGCGTTTCGTCGAGTTCCGCACCGAAGAGTTGCCCAAGACCACGGTTGGCAAGGTGCTGCGTAGAGCCCTGCGATAGGGGGGGCGAGCCTGAGGCAGCGGCTACAGGTGTTGTAGCCGCTGCCGCCAGGCTCGGGCCGCGTTCGGACTCTGGCCCTGAAGATCACCGCCAGGCATCAGCTGTACCCGCGGCATACCCCATGACCCGCTCAATCCTCGGTTTTGCGCCGCCCCACCAGCTTCATCACCACCACAAAAAACACCGGCACGAAGATCACCGCCAGGGTCGCGGTGATCATGCCGCCGATCACCCCGGTGCCGATGGCTTGCTGGCTTGCCGAGCTGGCACCGGTGGCGATGGCCAGGGGCACCACGCCGAGGATAAACGCCAGGGAGGTCATGACAATCGGCCGCAGCCGCAGGCGCGCGGCTTGCACCGTGGCGTCCACCAGGTCGTGGCCTTCGTCGTACAGGCTCTTGGCGAACTCGATGATCAGGATCGCGTTCTTCGCCGACAGGCCAATGATGGTGATCAGCCCGACCTTGAAGAACACATCGTTGGGCATGCCACGCAAGGACACCGCCAACACCGCGCCCAGCACCCCCAGTGGCACCACCAGCAGCACCGACGTCGGGATCGACCAGCTTTCATACAGCGCAGCCAGGCACAGGAACACGATCAACAGCGACAGCCCCAGGAGCATTGGCGCCTGGCTGCCCGAGAGGCGTTCCTGCAGCGACAGCCCGGTCCATTCCTGGCCCAGCCCGGTTGGCAGTTGCTCCACCAGGCGCTGCACTTCGGCCATGGCTTCGCCGGTGCTGTGACCCGGGGCCGGCTCGCCGGAAATGCTAATCGCCGGGTAGCCGTTGTAGCGGGTCAACTGCGCCGGGCCCTGGACCCAATGCGCGCGGACGAAGGCCGACAGCGGCACCATCTTCCCGGCGTTGTTGCGCACGTGGATCTTCATCAGGTCGGCAACCTGGCTGCGCTGATCGCCTTCGGCCTGAACCACCACCCGCTGCATGCGGCCCTGGTTGGGGAAGTCATTGATGTAAGCCGAACCAACGGCCGTGGACAGCACGTTACCGATATCGGCAAAGGAAATGCCCAGGGCGTTGGCCTGCTTGCGGTCCACCTCCAACTGCACCTGAGGCGCTTCGGCCAGGGCGCTTTCACGGACGTTGGTCAGGATCGGGCTTTTTTCCGCCGCCGCCAGCAACTCGCTGCGCGCTGCCATCAAGGCCGCATGCCCCAGGCCGCCCCGGTCCTGCAAGCGGAACTCGAAGCCGCTGGAGGTGCCCAGGCCGTCGATGGGCGGCGGCAACACGGCGTAGGCCACCGCGTCCTTGATCTCGCTGAGGGCCGCGTTGGCCCGATCGGCAATCGCCATCGCCGAATCGTCGCTGCCCCGGGACGACCAGTCCTTGAGGGTGGTAAAGGCCAGCGCCGCGTTCTGCCCGCTGCCGGAGAAGCTGAAGCCGAGGATCACCGTGCTGTCGCCGACCCCGGGCTCACCGGCGTTGTGCGCTTCGATCTGTTCCACCACCTGTACCGTGCGGTTCTTGCTGGCACCGGGTGGCAACTGGATATCGGTGATGGTGTAGCCCTGGTCTTCCACCGGCAGGAACGAGGAGGGCAGGCGGCTGAACAGCAGTCCCAGGCCCACCAGCAGCACGCCATACACCAGCAGGTAGCGTCCGCTGCGTTTCAGCGCGTGCACCACCCAGCGCTGGTAGCCCTCAGTCAGGCGTTCAAAGCGGCGGTTGAACCAGCCGAAGAAACCGCGTTTTTCCTGGTGTTCGCCTTTGGCCAGGGGCTTGAGCAGGGTCGCGCACAGCGCCGGGGTCAGGGTCAGGGCGAGGAAGGCCGAGAACAGGATCGAGGTCGCCATCGACAGCGAGAACTGCTGATAGATCACCCCCACCGAACCTGGCATGAAGGCCATGGGGATAAACACCGCCACCAGCACCAGGGTGATGCCGACAATGGCCCCGGTGATCTGCTGCATGGCCTTGCGCGTGGCTTCCTTGGGCGACAGGCCCTCGTTGGCCATGATCCGTTCGACGTTCTCCACCACCACAATGGCGTCATCCACCAGGATGCCGATGGCCAGCACCATGCCGAACATGGTCAGCACGTTGATCGAGAACCCCAGCAGCAACATGGTGGCGAAGGTGCCCATCAGCGCCACGGGCACTACCAGGGTCGGGATCAGGGTGTAGCGGATGTTCTGCAGGAACAGGAACATCACCGCGAACACCAGCACCATGGCTTCGACCAGGGTGTAGACCACCTTGGTGATCGAGACCTTGACGAAGGGCGAGGTGTCGTAGGGGATCTTGTATTCCACGCCCGCCGGGAAGAAGCGCGCCAGCTCGTCCATTTTCGCCCGCACCCGGGTCGCGGTGCTCAGGGCATTGGCCCCGGGCGACAGCTGCACGCTGACCGCGGTCGACGGTTTGCCGTTCAGGCGCGTGGAAAACTGATACTCCTGGCTGCCGATCTCGACCCGTGCCACATCGCCGATGCGCACGGTGGAACCGTCCTGATTGGCCCGCAGCACGATGTCGGCGAACTCCTGGGGCGTCGACAGCTGGCCCTTGACCAGGATCGAGGCGGTGATTTCCTGGGTCGAGCGGGTCGGCAGGTCGCCGATGCTGCCGGCCGAGACCTGGGCATTCTGCGCGGCGATGGCGGCGCTGACGTCAGCCGGGGTCAGGTTGAAACCAATCAGCTTCTGCGGGTCGACCCAGATGCGCATCGCCCGTTCGGAACCATACAGCTGCGCCTTGCCGACGCCATCCAGGCGGCGGATCTCGTTCATCACGTTGCGCGCCAGGTAGTCGCTGAGGGCCACGTCATCCAGGCGTCCGTCGCTGGAGGTCAGGGTGATCAGCAGCAGGAAGCCCGCCGAAACCTTTTCCACCTGCAAGCCTTGCTGGGTCACGGCCTGGGGCAAGCGCGGCTCGACCGCCTTGAGCCGGTTCTGCACGTCGACCTGGGCCATCTCCGGGTTGGTCCCGGGCTGGAAGGTGGCGGTGATGGTGGCGCTGCCGAGGCTGCTCTGGGATTCGAAATACAGCAGGTGATCGGCGCCGTTGAGCTCTTGCTCGATCAGGCTGACCACGCTTTCGTCCAGGGTCTGGGCCGAGGCGCCGGGGTAGGTGGCGTAAATTTCCACTTGCGGCGGGGCGACGTTGGGGTATTGCGCCACCGGCAATTGCGGAATGGCCAGGGCACCGGCCAGCAGGATGAACATCGCGACCACCCAGGCGAATACCGGGCGGTCGATAAAGAATTGCGGCATGGGGGTTCCTACCTACTGAGCAGCCTGGGCGAGGGGGAGAGGGCTGTCGTCGATCTGTACCAGCTCGCCGGGGCGGGCGTGCTGCACGCCTTCAACCACAATGCGGTCACCGGGCTTCAAGCCCTGGGTGACAATCCAGCGGTCCTGCAGCACCTGGCCCAGTTGCACCGGGTGCTGGCTGACGCGCAGTTCGCTGTCCACCAGCAGCACCTGGGCGATGCCGGCGCTGTCACGCAGGATGGCCCGTTGCGGCACGCTGATGCCTTGCTGGTTCACTGCCTGTTCCAGGCGCACCCGGACAAAGCTGCCGGGCAGCAGGTCGAGGTCGGGGTTGGGGAATTCGCTGCGCAGGATGATCTGCCCGGTGCTGGGGTCGACGCTGATATCGGCGAACAACAGCTTGCCCGGCAGCGGGTAGAGGCTGCCGTCGTCCTGGATCAGGGTGGCCTTGGCCTGGTCCTGGCCAACCTGCTGCAACTGCCCGGCGCGGAAGGCCCGGCGCAGGTCGTTGAGTTCGCGGGTCGACTGGGTCAGGTCGGCATGGATCGGGTCCAGCTGCTGGATCAGCGCCAGGGGCGTGGTTTCGTTCTGCCCGACCAGTGCGCCTTCGGTCACCAGGGCGCGGCCGACGCGCCCGGAAATCGGTGCGGTGACGGTGGCGTAGCCCAGGTTGAGCCTGGCCCGCTGCACCGCCGCCTGATTGGCCGCGACCTCGGCGGCGGTCTGGCGCGCATTGGCCCGGGCGTTGTCGTATTCCTGGCCGCTGATGGCCTGGTCGTCGACCAGTTGCGCGTAGCGCTGTTCCTGCAGGCGTGCCTGGAAGGCATTGGCTTCGGCCTTGCGCAGGCTGGCCAGGGCGCTGTCGAGGTCGGCCTTGAACGGCGCCGGGTCGATGCGGAACAGCACCTGGCCCTGCTTGACGTCACTGCCCTCGCGGAAGGTGCGTTGCAGCACCACGCCGGCCACCCGGGCGCGGACCTCGGCGATGCGCGGCGCGGCAATCCGCCCGCTCAGCTCACTGCTGATCGACAGGGGCCGGGCCTCGATGGTTTCGACCCGGACCTTGGCCGCAGGCGGTTGTTGTTCGCTGTCGGCGGAAGGGCCACAGGCGCTCAGGGTCACGGCCAGGGCGACCAGGCCAAGTTGCGCAAACAGGTTTTTCGACATGCTGATACCCCAATAATGACCCCGGCATGCTAAGGGCAAGGGTCAAGGGGCGCTGTGAAGCTCTGTAGGTGCTGTGTGAAAAAGTGTGAAGCGGGCACGCGCTGGGGCCTGAGGTTGTATATCCTCTGTGCCCCTCGTGAACTTTCGCCGCATGCTCGTCGGCAATTTCTGGACGTCCCCATGCCCAATATCCTTCTGGTCGAAGACGACACCGCGCTGTCGGAGTTGATCGCCAGCTACCTGGAGCGCAATGGCTACCAGGTCAACGTGATCAGCCGCGGCGACCAGGTGCGCGAACGGGCGCGGGTCAGCCCGCCGGACCTGGTGATTCTCGACCTGATGCTGCCCGGGCTCGACGGCCTGCAGGTGTGTCGCCTGTTGCGCTCCGACTCGGCGACTCTGCCGATCCTGATGCTCACCGCCCGTGACGACAGCCACGACCAGGTACTGGGCCTGGAAATGGGCGCCGACGACTACGTGACCAAACCCTGCGAGCCCAGGGTCCTGCTGGCCCGGGTACGCACCCTGTTGCGCCGCAGCAGCCTCAGCGAACCCCAGAGCGCCAGCGACCGGATCCTGATGGGCAACCTGTGCATCGACCTTTCGGAGCGCAGCGTGACCTGGCGCGAGCAGCCGGTGGAGCTGTCCAGCGGCGAATACAACCTGCTGGTGGTGCTGGCGCGGCATGCCGGTGAAGTCCTGAGCCGCGACCAGATCCTGCAACGCCTGCGCGGCATCGAGTTCAACGGCACCGACCGTTCGGTGGACGTGGCGATTTCCAAGCTGCGGCGCAAATTCGACGACCACGCCGGCGAGGCGCGCAAGATCAAGACCGTATGGGGCAAGGGCTACCTGTTCAGCCGCTCCGAGTGGGAATACTGAGTCCATGCTGCGGATCCTGATCCGGCTGTACCTGATCACCATCGTCACCTTCAGTGCCGCCATCTACCTGATCCCCGACCTGGTGGTCAGGGTGTTTCACGAGCGCTTTCTGAATTACAACCTGGACCAGTCCCGGGGCCTGCAAAACCTCATCATCAAGCAGTTCCACGCGGTGCCGGCCGAGCAGTGGCTGAGCCTGGCAGCACAGATGGACCAGGAGTTCCAGCCGCTGCACGTGGCCCTGGTGCGCATCGACGACCCCGACTTCAGCCTGTACGAGCGCGAGCGCCTGGAGCGCGGGGAAAATGTCGTGCGCGTCGGCGATTGGGGCTGGCGGACCCTGGCGGTGGCGCCGCTGGATGGCCAGCAGGCGGTAAAGCTGGTGGTGCCGCCGGACCCGCTGGACGTCAACCTGCTGTACTGGAGCATCAACGTGCTGATCGGCGCGGCGTTGCTGGCGTGCCTGCTGTTCTGGCTGCGCCCGCACTGGCGCGACCTGGAGCGGCTCAAGCGCACTGCCGAACGCTTCGGCAAGGGCCACCTGGGCGAGCGCACGCACATCGCCCCCAGTTCCAACATCGGCAGCCTGGCCCATGTCTTCGACACCATGGCCGGGGATATCGAAAACCTCCTCAACCAGCAACGGGACTTGCTCAATGCGGTGTCCCATGAGCTGCGCACGCCCCTGACCCGGCTCGACTTCGGCCTGGCCCTGGCGCTGTCCGACGAGCTGCCGGCGCCGAGCCGCGAGCGCCTGCAGGGCCTGGTGGCCTATATCCGCGAACTGGATGAACTGGTGCTGGAACTGCTGTCCTACAGCCGCCTGCAAAACCCGGCGCGCCTGCCGGAGCAGGTCGAGGTGGCACTGGACGAGTTCATCGACAGCATCCTGGGCAGTGTCGACGATGAGCTGGAATCACCGGACATCGTCATCGATGTCCTGCTCAACGGCGCCCTGGAGCGTTTCACCCTTGACCCGCGCCTGACTGCGCGGGCGATCCAGAACCTGTTGCGCAACGCCACACGCTATTGCGAGAAGCGTATCCAGATCGGGGTCCAGGTCAGTGCCGAGGGCTGCGAGATCTGGGTCGATGACGATGGCATCGGCATTCCCGAGGCCGAGCGCGAACGGGTGTTCGAACCCTTCTACCGCCTCGACCGCAGCCGCGACCGCGCCACCGGTGGTTTCGGCCTGGGCCTGGCCATCAGCCGCCGGGCCCTGCAAGCCCAGGACGGCACGCTGACCGTCGAGGCCTCGCCATTGGGCGGAGCGCGCTTTCGCCTGTGGCTGCCCAACCCCTAGCGGGTTCCCGGTGCTGGTGCCGAGCTGAAACTGACATTTTCTTCATGGGCCGCCAGGGGCGGGCAGGGCTAAGCTGAGCGCCATCGGCGATCCATCAGGAGCAGCGGACCATGAGCGAATCAACCCCAGCCATTCACCACTCGGCCGCTGACGGCTACAAAGGCGCGGCGGACACCTATGTGCGCGGCCGCCCGGATTACCCGCCACCACTCGAACAATGGCTGCGTGACACCCTGGGCCTGGGCCCCGGCCAGGTGGTGCTGGACCTGGGCGCGGGCACCGGCAAGTTCACCGGCCGGCTGCTGGCCACCGGCGCCAAGGTGATCGCGGTGGAACCGGTGGCGCAGATGCGCGCCAGGCTGGCGGCGGCCTATCCCGCGGCCGAGGCGCTGGATGGCAGCGCCCTGGCGATCCCCCTGGCGGATCAGTCACTGGACGCGCTGGTCTGCGCCCAGGCCTTCCACTGGTTTGCCAGCCGCGAGGCGCTCAGCGAAATGCAGCGCGTGCTCAAGCCTGGCGGCCGGCTGGGCCTGGTGTGGAACCTGCGCGATGCCCGGGTGCCGTGGGTCGCGCGCCTGGACAAGATCGTCAACGCCCTGCAGGGCGATACCCCGCGCTACTACACCGGAGCCTGGCGCGCGGCCTTTCCCCACCCTGGCTTTACCCCGTTGCAGGAACAGCACTTCAGTCACGGCCACAGCGGCGCGGTGCAGGACGTGTTGTTCAATCGGGTGCGCTCCACCAGTTTTATCGCCGCCCTGGGGGAGACGGAGCGGGCGCTGATCGATCGCCAGATCCAGGTCCTGATCGACAGCGAGCCTGAGTTGCGAGGCAAGACGCAGCTTACGGTGCCCTACGAAACCGCGGCCTTCTGCGCGATAAAACGTTGAGCCGGCGGAGGCGATAGCGGCCTGCAACTGGCCGCCAGGGCGCTGCCAGTCCCGCTTTTGGCCGATGCGCTGCCTTACTGGGTGGCGGCGGTGCTTGCTATAGTTCGGCCCTCATTTTCTGCCCAGTAAAGGATCACTGCCATGTCCGAATATCAAGCCTTTCGCGTCGAACTTGCCGACAACATCGCCCATGTGCAGATCAACCGCCCGGAAAAGATCAACGCCATGAACGCTGCGTTCTGGAGCGAGATCGTCGACATCTTCCGCTGGATCGACGACACCGACGCCGTACGCGTGGTGGTGCTCAGTGGCGCCGGCAAGCATTTTTCCTCGGGCATCGACCTGATGATGCTGGCCGGGGTGGCCAACGAACTGGGCAAGGACGTGGGGCGTAACGCTCGTCTGCTGCGGCGCAAGATCCTCAACCTGCAAGCCTCGTTCAATGCCGTGGACAGTTGCCGCAAGCCGGTGCTGGCGGCGATCCAGGGTTATTGCCTGGGCGGTGCCATCGACCTGATCGCCGCCTGCGACATGCGCTATGCCGCCGAGGATGCGCAGTTCTCGATCAAGGAAATCGACATCGGCATGGCCGCCGATGTCGGCACTTTGCAACGTTTGCCGCGTATCATCGGCGACGGCATGTTGCGTGAACTGGCTTACACTGGCCGCACCTTCGGCGCCGAGGAAGCGCGCGGCATGGGCCTGGTCAATCGCACCTACAGCGACGCCGCCAGCCTGCTTGACGGGGTGATGGGCATTGCCCGCGAGATCGCCGCCAAGTCGCCGATCGCCATCAGCGGCACCAAGGAAATGATCAGCTACATGCGTGACCATCGCATCGACGATGGCCTGGAATACATCGCCACCTGGAACGCCGCCATGCTGCAATCCACTGATTTGCGCGTGGCCATGGCCGCCCATATGAGCAAACAGAAACCCGAATTTCTGGATTGAGTGACTATGACTTCACGCTGGACCACAGCAGTACTGGATATCGACCTTCCCGGCGGCTGGGCCGTGGCCCGCAGCCGGGATGGTTTTCTGTGCGACGACAACGGCGCGCTGTTTCCCCGGGAATGGCTCAAGCGCCAGGACCTGTCGATCCTCACCGAGCACGGCATCGGGCATCTGGATGGCGAGCCGGTGTACCTGCTGGAGCTGAGCCATTCCAGTGAGGTGCCGGGCTGCAACTGGAAAGGCTTGCGGGCATTCATGCTCGAAGGCGACCACACCCTGTACAAGGTCCTGGGTTATGCCGCGCAGATCGGCACCTGGGCCCGCGAGCACCGCTTCTGCGGCAACTGCGGGCAGCCGATGCATCAAGTACCCCGGGAGCGGGCGATGTACTGCGAGCCCTGCGACTTGCGCAGCTACCCGCGGATTTCGCCGAGCATGATCGTGCTGATCACCCGGGGTGACGACGTGCTGCTGGCACGCTCGCCGCGTTTTGTGCCGGGGGTCTACAGCACCCTGGCCGGTTTCGCCGAGCCTGGGGAGTCGGCGGAGGAATGCCTGATTCGCGAAGTGCGCGAAGAAGTGCAGGTCGAGGTGCAGAACATCCAGTACGTCGGCAGCCAATGCTGGCCGTTTCCCCACTCGATGATGCTGGGCTTTCACGCCGAGTATGCCGGTGGCGAGATCGTGCCCCAGGCCGATGAGATCGAAGACGCGCAGTGGTTCAACATCCGCAGCCTGCCGCCATTGCCTGCCTCGCGCTCGATTGCGCGCTACCTGATCGACCTCTACGTCGCCCAGCGCCTGGGCCTACCCGAGCCCATCCTCCCAACCTGAGCAGAGCGCCTGTAGCCGCTGCCGCAGGCTGCGCTGGCCATTCGCAACAACGCAATACTTCAGGAATAACGCTGGCGCCTGTACCGGCCAGCGCAGCCTCGTGCTGCTCGGCAGCGGCTACAGCTGGCCATTCGCAATAACGCAACGCTTCAGGAATGACGCTCGCTGTCAGGCGACGCTGAACCAGTGTTGCCAGGCCAGGCGTACGGTCAGGCCCAGGACCACGGTGATGAACACCGGGCGAATGAATTTGGCGCCGCCACTGATGGCGGTGCGGGCACCGAAGAAGGCGCCGACCATGACCGAGAGGCCCATGCACAGGCCGATGATCCAGTCCACCTGCCCGGAAAACACAAACACCGACAGCGCCGCGGCGTTGCTGACGAAGTTCATGCTGCGCGCCACACCGCTGGCCTTGACCAGGTCGATGGGGTAGAGCAGCAGGCTGCTGACGGTCCAGAAGGCGCCGGTGCCGGGGCCCGCAATGCCGTCGTAGAAGCCCAGGCTGAAGCCCTGGGTCGATTGCCATTTCTTCTTGATCGGTGCATCGCTGTCCAGCGGTGCCTTGGGCGTGCCACCGAACAACAGGTACAGGCCGCAGGCAAAAACAATCACCGGCAGCATCTTGTTCAGCCACTCGGCAGGCAGGTAATGGGCGACCACCGCACCCGCCAGTCCGCCCACCAGGGTGCCGACGATGGCGTGGGTCCACTGCCGTGGGTGGAACAGCTTGCGGCGGTAGAAGGTAAAGCTGGCGGTGGCCGAGCCGAAGGTCGAACTGAGCTTGTTGGTGCCCAGCACCAGGTGGGGCGGCAATCCGGCGGTGAGCAGTGCCGGGGTGGTGAGCAGGCCGCCACCGCCGGCAATGGCGTCGATAAAGCCGGCGATAAAGGCTACGAGGGTGAGAATGGCGAGGGTGGTCAGGTCTACGCTGAGTTCGAAAGGCATGGGTTCGGCTTATTTCGGCGGGAAGCGCAAAGGGGGGCTGCGCGAAAGACCGACATATTACCTGCAACCCAGGTCGCCATGCGACCGTGACCGACGCTATTGCACACTGGCCGCAGCGCGGGCCCCTTCACCAAAGGGCCCCGGCTGCATCGTCCTAGGCTTTCTGCGGGCCGTTGCCGATCTGCCAGACAAAGGGAGGTTCGCTGCCGTTGATCACCCAGTCGCCGATGATCCGTGCCTTGTAGATCACCGGGTTGTGCGAGGACACGGTACGGGCATTGCGCCAATGGCGGTCGAGGGCCTTGCCCTGGCGGATGTCTGACGCCCCGAGGGCGTTGAACAGCTGGGTGGTGGCGCGCTGGATCAGTTCGCTGACCACCACCTGGGCGGTGGCCGATTCGATTTCCGCGGCGACGTTGGCTGCACGCTCCAGCGCCTCATCCCCGGCAAAGCGTGCCAGGTAGGCACGTTGCGCCGGCTCTGCGGCGCGCACCGCGCTGGCTTCGGCGGCGTACACCCAGGCCGCGACTTCGCCGACCACCTGCTGCACCTGGGGGTCTTCGCTGACCCGCGGCGCATTGCCGTGGCTGTAGATGCGCTTGCGGCTGCGCACTTCATGGGCCACGTCGCGCAGCGCGGCGCGGCCGATCCCGGCCAGGGTGGCCAGCAGCACCAGTTGGTAGAAGGCGGTCTGGTACTTGAAGCGGGTGGCGAAGTCGATGACGTTCTCGGCATCGACCACGGCATCGCGAAAGCGCGAAGTGCCGCTGCCCGTGGTGCGCTGGCCGAAACCGTCCCAGTCATCGCTGTGCTCGATGCCCGGCTGGCGCGCACGCACGGCCGCGATCACATCGCCGCCGGTGTCGCTGCGCTGGGCGTAGACGTCGATCCAGTCCGAGAAAATGCTCCCGGTGCTGTAGAACTTCTCGCCATTGAGCTTCCAGGCGTCGCCGTCGGGCGAGACCTTGGTCACCACATCGCCAATCGCCACGTTGCCGATCTCGGTCCAGGCGCAACCGACGATGTCGCCCTCGACGAAACGCTTGAACCACAGGTCCCGTCCCGGACCCGGGGCGGCGTTGAGGCGGTCCTCGGCAAAGGCGAAGTGCCCGCGCAGGGCCTGCGGCACGTTGGAGTCGGCTTCAGCCAGCTCGATCAGCAGCTGGAACAGTTGCGGCAGGGACGCGCCGCCGCCACCGTATTCCACCGGCACCCGCACCGCGCCGAACCCGGCCTGCTTCAGCCACTGGATCGGTTCATGGGGCAGGCTGCGGCTTTGTTCGCGTTGCACCGCGCCGTCGGCGATCTGCTTGAAGATCGGGCGAAAGCGCGCGGCCAGGGCCTCGTAGTCGACGCCAATGGACAGCGGGTTGATTACCTGGTGTTCGGTCATGGGACGGTTCCTTGAATCGGCAGTTGAAGACAGGTGTCTGTCCAGACGTTTGCACACTCCATGCCGCAGTCGCCGGCCCCGGTTTTTCTGGGGCCGGCGCTGGCTGTCGGGCTGGCAACTGTTGCTCGGCCAACAGCGCTTCAACAAATCGCTGTCTTTCATGGTCAGTGGCCGGGGTTTGGCGCGGCCTCCAACCGGCCGCGAACGCCCCCCGCCAAACAGCGCCCGATGGCCGTACTCCGCCCGCTACAGGCCATGGGAGTCGGGCCAGCGGGCGCAGCGCTGGCAACTGGCACGCTTGCTGCTCTGCTACCCGTACCTTCTCAAGTCCCGAGGACAAGCCAATGAGTCAGCAAGCCGTCAAATTTGCCTACTGGGTGCCCAACGTCAGCGGTGGGCTGGTGGTCAGCAAGATCGAACAACGCACCGACTGGGGCATCGACTACAACCGCAAGCTGGCGCAACTGGCCGAAGCCGCCGGTTTTGAATACGCCTTGACCCAGATCCGCTTCACTGCCGGTTATGGGGCCGAGTTCCAGCATGAATCCGTGGCGTTCAGCCATGCGCTGCTGGCCGCCACCAGCACGCTCAAAGTGATCGCGGCGATCCTGCCCGGGCCATGGCAGCCGGCGCTGGCGGCCAAGCAATTGGCGACTATCGACCAACTGACCAATGGCCGCATCGCGGTCAACATCGTCAGCGGCTGGTTCAAGGGTGAGTTCCAGGCCATCGGCGAGCACTGGCTGGAGCACGATGAGCGTTATCGCCGTTCCGAAGAGTTCATCCGCTCGCTGAAGGGCATCTGGTCCCAGGACAACTTCACCTTCAAGGGCGACTTTTACCGGTTCGACAACTACAGCCTCAAGCCCAAGCCCCTGGGCCAGCCGGAAGTCTTCCAGGGCGGCAGTTCACGTGCGGCGCGCGACATGGCGGCGCGGGTGTCGGACTGGTACTTCACCAACGGCAACACGCCGCAGGGGATCAAGGCCCAGGTCGACGACATCCGGGCCAAGGCCGCGCTGAACAACCATTCGGTAAAAGTCGGGGTCAATGCCTTTGTCATTGCCCGGGATACCGAGGAAGAGGCCCGCGCAGTGCTGGCGCAGATCATCGACCAGGCCGACCCCGAGGCCGTCAACGCCTTTGGCGATGCGGCAAAGCAGGCGGGCAAGGCCTCACCGGAAGGCGAGGGCAACTGGGCCAAATCCACCTTCGAAGACCTGGTGCAGTACAACGACGGCTTCAAGACCAACCTGATCGGCACCCCGCAGCAGATCGCCGAGCGCATCGTCGAACTCAAGTCGGTGGGGGTGGACCTGGTACTGGCGGGCTTCCTGCACTTCCAGGAAGAGGTGGAATACTTCGGCAAGCGGGTGTTGCCACTGGTGCGCGAGCTGGAAGCCAAGGCCGCGGCACAGCGCGAACAGGCCGCCTGATTCGCCGCGCGGGGCCGCCAGTGCCCCGCGCAGGCCTTGGTTACAACCCCAGCTCGCTGAGGCCCGGATGCTCGTCCGGGCGCCGGCCCAAAGGCCAGTGGAACAGCCGTTCGCTGGCCTTGATCGGCAGGTCGTTGATGCAGGCGTAACGCTTGGCCATCAGGCCCTGTTCGTCGAACTCCCAGTTTTCATTGCCGTAGGAACGGAACCAGTTGCCGGAGTCGTCATGCCATTCGTAGGCATAACGCACGGCGATGCGGTTATCGGCAAAGGCCCAGAGCTCCTTGATCAATCGGTAGTCCAGCTCCTTGGCCCATTTGCGGGTCAGGAAAGCCTTGGCTTGGGCGCGGTCATGGATGAATTCGGCGCGATTGCGCCATTGGGTGTCCAGGGTATAGGCCAGGGACACGCGCTCGGGGTCGCGGGAGTTCCAGCCGTCTTCGGCCAGGCGAACCTTCTGCAGCGCCGACTCGCGGCTGAACGGGGGCAGGGGCGGGCGAACTTCTGGGGCAGATGACATCGGGCGTCTCCAGTCAGGGTTGCGTGCAGGGTGTGTTTACACCCTTGTCGCGCTGGCGCCAACTGCCGGCCAGCCGCGGCGGGTCGTCGGTGGCATCGATAGCGGCCGTGACCACAGCCACAAGACCCGAGCGGTCGCTTGGTGTAAGCTCGTCGGCTCTTTGGATTTCGAGCCACTGCGAGCCCTATGCCGTCGCTTTTCAAACGCTCCCTGCTGCCCAAACTGCGCAGCTTTCCGTTGACCGCCGATGCCGTCACCATTCTTTCCGGCGCTGCCGAGTTCCGGCGCTGCTTGCTGGAACAGATCGCTCAGGCTACCCAGCGCATCTATATCGTCGCCCTGTACCTGCAACAGGACGAAGCCGGGCAGGAAATCATGGATGCCCTGCACGCCGCCAAGGCTGCCCGCCCCGAGCTGGACGTGGTGGTCGTGGTGGATTGGCTCAGGGCCCAGCGCGGCCTGATCGGCGCCGGCAAGCAGCCGGGCAACTCGGCCTGGTATCAGGACATGACCCGTACCCACGCCAGCGAAGTGCCGGTGTACGGGGTGCCGGTGCAAACCCGCGAGCTGTTCGGCGTGTTGCACCTCAAGGGCTTTGTGATCGACGACTGCGTGATCTACAGCGGCGCCAGCCTGAACAACGTCTACCTGCACAAATTCGACAAATACCGTTTCGACCGTTACCACCTGTTGCGCAACCAGGCCCTGGCCGACTCGATGCAGCACCTGGTGCAGCACGGCCTGGTGGCCTCGCGTGCGGTGCATCGCCTGGACCTGCCCGGCCTGCCGACCACCCGCAGCCTGCGCAACGACATCGGCGACCTGCGCAGCCGCCTCAAGCATGCGGCCTACGACACCAGCGCCGGGAGCGTGATCAAGGGTGAATTGTCGGTCAGCCCGTTGCTCGGCGTGGGCAAGAACAACCCGCTGAGCCGGGTGATCTGCGAACTGATCGCCAGCGCCCAGCAGCAGTTGACCATCTGCACCCCGTATTTCAACCTGCCGTTGGCGGTCACCCGCGAGATCAACCGGGCCCTGGCCCGTGGGGTGAAGATCGACATCATCGTCGGCGACAAGACCGCCAACGACTTCTACATCCCGCCGAGCGAGCCGTTCAAGGTCATCGCCGCGCTGCCTTACCTCTACGAGATCAGCCTGCGCCGCTTTGCCAAGCGTCATCAGCGGGCGATCGACAGCGGCCAGCTCAACCTGCACCTGTGGCGCGACGGCGATAACACCTACCACCTCAAGGGCATGTGGATCGACCAGCGCTACACCTTGCTCACCGGCAACAACCTCAATCCGCGGGCCTTCCGTCTCGACCTGGAAAACGCCTTGCTGCTGGACGACCCCAAAGGCGAGCTGCTGGAACCGCGCGGCGTCGAACTGGAGGAGATCTTCCGTCACACCCGGCGCATCGAGCACTTCCAGAACCTGGAAAGCCTGGTCGACTACCCGGCGGCGGTCGGCAAATTCCTGCGCCGGGTCAGCCGGGTACGGATCGAACGCCTGCTCTATCGCATCCTCTGATCCGGCCGGCGCCGGTGACCACAGCCCTGGGCTGCGGTCATGGGCGCTGCCCGGTCAAACGGGCCGGGGCGGGGTTTTGCTGTCCGGCCACAGGGCGACCAGGATCAACAGCAGCGCTGCCATCAGGTACGGCAGCCGTGGCTCGACGGCATAGATCAGGGCGCCCGTCAGCGGTCCGATCACCGCCCCGAAACCTTGCGCCGCGCCAATCGAGCCGGCGGTAGCCCCTTGCTCCGACGCCTCCACGGCATTGGCGGCGAGGGCCGAGAACGAGGGGAAGATGCCGCCCATGCCCGCCGCCGCTACAAAGTACGCCAGCCACAGGCCCCAGGCGCTGTCCACCAGCATGCTCCCGGCATAACCGCAGGCAGCAATCAGGGCGCCGACGCGGATCATCCGCAACGGCGGCCATTCCAGCTTGCGCACCACCAATTGCGCGCAAATCAGCGCCACTCCGACCATGGCCAGGGCGATGCCGGCGGCTTGCGCGGCGTCGGCCGGGTTCAGGCCGAGACGGTCAAGGGCGTAAAAGCTGACGGTGATCTGCGACACCGACACACACAGCATGGCCACGAACGCCACCGCCATCGGCTGGCGCAGGCGCGGATCGGACAGGCGCACCGAGCGTGGCGGCTGCTTGAGGTGCAGCTCCTGGCGCGGCAGCTTGAACAGCAGCACCAGGAAGGCAATCAGCGGCAACAGGGCCATGGCATACAGCGGCAGACTCAGGCTGATTCTGGCCAGCATCGCGGCCAATGCCGGCCCCAGGACCAGGCCCACGGCATTGGCGGCGCCCAGGGTGGCCATGGCGCGGGCGCGGTGCTCGGGTTCGACGTTATCGGCGATCAGGGCGAAACCGCCCACCGGCACCGCGGCATAAAAAACCCCGACCAGGCCACGCCCGAGCATCAGTCCGATAAAGGCCAGCCACATGCTTGGCAGCACCCGCAGGGAGACGTCGATAAACAGGCACAAGGCCCAGTAGGCGAGGGTGAAGCCGGCCGTGCCGACCAACAGCACCCGACGCCGGCCAAAGCGATCGCTGGCCGCGCCCCAGGGCCGGGCCAGAAGCACCCAGATCACCCCGGACACGGTCACGGCGGCGCCGGCCTGCCAGGTGGCCAGTGCCAGCTCGCGCGACAGCGGGCCGATCAGCGAGACGAAAGCCATCATCGACATGGTGCAGGCCATGTACGCGATCATCAGTGGGAACAGTTTGAACGGGGTGGCGGTCAGCGGCTTAGAGGTGGTGGCCGTTGAACTGGGCATAAAAAATCATCCATGAGGAGCGGGCGTTTCGCGACCTTATACAAGCAGCGGGCGAAGGATCAGGGGTGTTGGCGCGGCTGATGGTAGCCCGACCGGGCGCGCGCGGGTACCGGCGAGTGTGTGCAGATGCTTAAGGGGCAAAGCCGCCGCCGGCATAGTCTGCCGGCGCGACAGGGGCAGTGGGGGTCAGTTCAGGCCCAGTTTGCCGCGCAGGGTCGACAGGTCTTCGGCCAGGGTGTTGACCGGGCCGACCAGCGCCTTGCGATCGTTTTCCTTGACCTTGTCATAGGTCTGGAACCCACCGTCGGCGGTTTTGTACTTGGCCAGGATCTTGTTCACCGTGGCGAAGTTCTTGTCGACCTTGGCCACGAAGGCCTTGTCCTGCTTCTCGATCTGCGGACGGAACAGGTCAACGATTTTCTTCGCGCCGTCGATGTTGCCCTGGAAGTCATACAGGTCGGTATGGCTGTAGCGGTCTTCTTCACCGGAGATCTTGGTCGCGGCCACTTCTTCAAGCAGGGCGGCGGCGCCACCCACGACTTTTTCCGGAGGGAAGGTCAGGCCGGCCACGCGGCTCTGCAGGTCCTTGACGTCCTTGTTCAGGCCGTCGGCCAGTTCGTCCAGGCCCTGGGTGCTGTTTTCCGAGAACAGCGAATATTCCAGGCGGTGGAAGCCGGTGAAGTCCTCGGCCTTGACGCCTTTCTCGTGGTCGTCGACCCGGGAGTCGATGGACGCATCGAGGTCACTGAACAGCTCGGCAATCGGCTCGATCGACTCGTAGTACACACGGGTCGGGGCATAGAGCTTCTTGGCAGTGGCCAGGTCGCCTTTTTTCACGGCGTCGGTGAATTGCTGGGTGTGGCTGGCGAGCTCGTCGAGCTGTTCGGTGACGTAGATCTTGTAGTCGGAAATCGGCCCCACCAGTTCCAGCGGCGACGTGGCGGCAAACGCCGACAGCGGAACATGGAGCAAGCCAAGGGTCAGCAACACAGCGAGAGGCGACTTTTTCATGGGACGTTTCCGTGGGGGGTGGGTTGTTTCAAGCAGAGGTTTTGGGTTGTGTGGCGTTGAGCAACGTGCGACCGATAAAGTCCTGGTCGCCGGTCACCCCCGGCAGGGTGAAGAAATAACCGCCGCCGACGGGCTTGAGGTATTCCTCCAGGGGCTCGCCGTTGAGCCGGGTCTGGACCGCAATGAAGCCTTGCTCCAGGTCAGCCTGGTAGCAGATGAACAGCAGCCCCATGTCCAGCTGGCCGTTCTTGTTGACGCCGTTGGAGTAGTTGAACGGGCGGCGCAGGATCAGGTTCTTGTCGGTTTGCGCGGTGCGCGGGTTGGCCAGGCGAATGTGCGCATCGAGCTTGGTCAGCTTGCCGTGGGGGTCCTGCTGGTAGTCGGGGACCTGGGTTTCGTGCTGGCCGCCCATGGGCGCGCCGGTGGTCTTGATTCGGCCGATGATGCTTTCCTGCTCCTGCAGCGGCGTGCGGTCCCAGCGCTCGACAAAGTTGCGGATGATGCGCACTGCCTGATAGCTGCCGTGGGCGGCCCAGGCCGGTTCGTCGCTGCCCGGCTGGACCCACACCAGCCGCGTCATGGCGCTCTGGTCGTTGGAGTCGGGGTTGGCCGAACCATCGCGAAAACCCAGGAAATTGCGGGCGCTCTGCGCCGGTTCGCCGGCGCGGACCGGGGCCTGGGGCGGTACGCTGCCTTCCTGTTTCCAGCGCACCAGCAGCAGGTCCGGCAGGTTTTTCACGATGTCGCGCAGGGCGTGAATGTTGGTGTCGGTGGTGTTGGAGCAGAACTGCAGGCTCAGGTCGCCATGGCAGCAGTCGGCTTCCAGGGCGTCGTTGGGAAAGCCGACCATGCGGATCAGGCGCTTGGGTTTGGCGTCGCCCAGGCCGAAACGCTCGTCGAACAGCGACTCGCCGACCGAGACGGTGATGGTCAGGTTGTCCGGGGTCACCACCGGACCCAGGATGCCGGAGTCGGGCGGCGGCAGTTTCGGGTCGATCTCGGCCACCGGGCCGCCGCGCATCAGGAAGCTGATGCGCTCGTTGAGGGTGCGGAACAGGCGCTCCAGGTCGTCGCGGTCGCTGGCCAGGACGTCGAACGACACCAGCATGCCGGCTGCCGGGCGCGGGGTGACGATGCCGCTCTGGTGCTGGCCGTGAAAGTCGTGGCGGTCCTGGGTTTTGTCGCTGCTCGGCGCCTCGGTGACCTGGGCCGGTGTGCTGGCCGCCATCGCCGGGCAGCTCAGGGCCGAACCGGCCAGGGCGACGCCGGCGGCGCCCATGCCCAGTAGGACGCGGCGACGCTGGGCGGAAAATGACGGGTGTTGCTGATCTGAATCGTTCATTTCACAAAGTCTTCTGCTTACAGGCCGGACAGGCCAAGGGCGGGATCGATGGCATCCAGTGCGTCGGCCAGTTGCTTGGCCTGGTCGGCAATCTGCTGGCGCTGAGTGGCACTGACGCTGTCGTAGGTGCGGTAGCCGTCGTCCACGCGCAAGGCGGCGAACCGGGCATCCAGCCCACTGATGGCGCTGTCGATCGGCGGCAACAATTCAGCGGCGGCCTTGCTCAACAGAGGGCGCAACAGGTCGACGACCTTGCGCGTGGTTTGCAGGTTGCTGGCAAAGCCATTGAGGTCGCTGTGGCTGTAGCGTTCTTCCTCACCGCTGACCGCGCGCACTTCAGCCAGGCTGCGCAGGTTGCGGGCGACCACGCTGACCAGTTGCTCGGGTGGCAATGACTGGGCCAGCAGTTGCTGCTTGAGGCTGCTGACATCGTCGAACAGGCGCTGAGCCACGGGGGCCATACCGCTCAGGTCGCGTTGCTGGAACAGGGCGTATTCGAGGCGGTGGAAGCCCTGGAATTGCGGGTCCTGCTCGCGCTTTTCAAAGTAATCGGCGCGGGCATTGATCGTGTTGTCCAGCTCGGCCAGGCGTTGCGCGGCCGGGGCCAGGCGCTGGTAGGCCGCACGGGCCGGCAGGTACAAGGCCTGGGCCTGTTGCAGGTCGCCCGCCGCCACGGCTTGCTGCAGGGCGCCGACCGCCTTGATCAGGGCGCTGCTCTGGCTGCTGAGGTAGACCCGGAACTCCGACAGCGGGCCGATAAACGCCACCATCGAAGGGCGCGCCTTGGCATTGGCGTCGGACTCGGCCGTCGGCGTCACGTGCAGGGTGCCGCGCGGGTTGCTCAGCAGGCCGCAGGTGATGGCGTAGTCGCCGGGCAGCAGGTTGGCGTTGATCACCTGGCTCAGGCCCGGGGCGATGTTCTCGCGCTCTTCGACCACCAGCACGCCGTCAAGGATTTCCCATTCCACGGCGCGCTCGGAGCGGTTGACGATCCGGAAGCTGGCTCGCCCGGCCGGCACGCTCAGGGCGTTGGGCTCGCAGCTGTGGGGGTGGATGGTGACAGTGATTTCACCCTGGTTCTGGTTGCTCAGGCGCTTGCTGGCCGCGAGCTGCGAGGCGTAATAGAACAACCCGCCGGCGGCGATCATCACGATCACCGAACCGGCTACCGCCCAGCGCAGAGCGCGGGGTGGCGAGGCCTTTGGGGATGCTTGCTGGGTCATGGAGAACCTTACTGGCTGGAAACGGAAGACGAGGCGCTGGCCGGTTTGGCGGGTGGGGCGCTGGGCAGGAAGAACAGCACCAGGGTCACCACCAGGTACAGCAGGTAGGCGCCCAGGGTGCTGATGGTCGGCGCATCCTGGTAGCCGAACATGCCGGCCAGGACCGAACCCAGCGGGCCATCCATCGGCAGGCTGGCGCTGAAGTCGAAGAGCACGGTTTGCAGGTGGTTCCAGACGCCTGCTTCATGCAGGGCCTGCACCGAGTTGGCGAGGATCCCGGCGGCGACCACCAGGATAAACAGCCCGGTCCAGCGGAAGAACGCGCCGAGGTTCAGGCGCATGCTGCCGGTGTAGATCAGGAAGCCGACGATAATCGCCAGGATCAGCCCGAGCAGGGCGCCTATGGGGGCGGCTGGGCCTTCGCTCTGCTGGAACACCGCCAGCAGGAAGAACACGGTCTCCAGGCCTTCGCGGGCCACGGCGAAAAACACCATGGCGATCAGCGCAGTGACCTGGTGCTTGGAGCCCGCCAGAGCATGGTCCAGGGACACATGCAGCGAATGCTTGATGGAGCGCGCCACCTTGCGCATCCAGAACACCATGGAGCTGAGGATGCCCACCGCCACCAGCCCGACCACGCCTTCAAACAGCTCCTGCTGTTTTTGCGGGAATTCCGCGCTCATCAACTCCAGGCCGCCGCCTACCAGCAGGGCCAGGGCCGCGGCGAGAAAGACGCCGATCCACACCGCGGGCATCCACTGGCCACGACCGGTCTGCTTCAGGTAGCTGGCGATAATGCCAACGATAAGCGCGGCTTCAATGCCTTCGCGCAGCATGATCAAAAAGGGAACGAGCATTCAGCACCGGAGGGGAAGGAGTCTGGGTTTCAATTTGTAACATAATGATACTCATTGCTGAATGACTATTATTGGCATCTCCTGAACATGGGCTGAACGGGATTCGTTTACAAATAGCCAGGCCCCGGCTGTGACGGCGTAGCGTTGAATCTGGCGGGAATTGCCGTTCGTCGCCCACCACGCGCCCCGGGGCCGTGCGCGGCAGGCGAAGCGTGGATTGATCGAGGAGGAGGGGCCAGAAGGCCGATTTAGAGCGTCAGAAACGGCCTAGCCGAGGTTTTGCTCGGTCAGCCGTTGGACCGCCAGGCGGCGGTAATGGGAGGGGGTCATGCCCTTGAGTTGCTGGAAGCGCCGGTTGAAGTTGGAGATGTTGTTGAAGCCGGATTCGAAACACACATCGGTCACCGGCTTGTCGCCGTCGGCCAGCAACTCGCAGGATTTGCTGATCCGCAGGCGATTGACAAACTCGACAAAGCATCGCCCGGTGGCCTGCTTGAACACCCGGGAGAAATAGGTGGGTTTCATGCCCAGGTAGTCGGCGACTTCTTCCAGCGGCAGTTCCCGGGCGTAGTGAGTAAAGATGTAGTCCACCGCGCGGTTGGTGCGATCCACATTGTGTTCGTCGGCCAGTTGCACATTGGTTGCGCCGGACAGCAACTGGAAGTCGTCACTGGCTGCCAGCAGCTCCAGCAGGATGAAAAAGTGCCCCAGGCGCGTGACGCCGCTGGAATCGGCGATGCGCTGCATCAGGTTCATGGCCTGGGCAATGGTGCGCTTGCAGCGGAACTCGATGCCGTATTGCGCGCGTTCCAGCAGCGGGGCGAGGTTTTTCAGCTCGGCGAATACCTGGTAGCCGCTTTCGAACAATTCGTCGGTGAAGTTCACCAGCATGTCGCGCTTGGGCACCACTTCATCCTCGGCCACCTGGCTGATCCAGTTATGGGGCAGGTTGGGGCCGGTGAGGAACAGGGATTCGGGGTAGAAGTTGCCGATGTAGTCGCCGATGAACACCTTGCCCGAGCTGGCGACGATCAGGTGCAGCTCGTATTCCTTGTGAAAGTGCCAGCGCACCAGGGGGCAGGGAAAACCGTGCTGGCGATAGATGATCGACAGGCCGTTGTGGTCGTCCATCAGCTCATAGGAAGGGTCGGTGATTTTCGCGGATCGGCTCATGGCGCAGGGCTTTTCTTGTTGTTGGCCCGACGGATAATGCCCTCTGCCACCTCCTGGCACCAGTGCCAGGCTGCGTTGGCCATCTGTGGCGATGCATCTTCATCTGACACGGCACGGCGCCCTCACGGGCCAGCGCAGCCCGCGGCGGCTACGGAGTTGGGATGCGGTTTTTGGCTTCGATCCACTGGGCCATGTACTGGGTACTTTTGTGGTGATGGTGGCGCAGCATGGCGCCGGTGAAGTTGTCGCGGCGCAGTTGGGCCAGGTTGGCCCGGCATTCGGCCAGGCGCTGGATCAGGGCCGGGCCATGCACGGGCTGGCGGTAGCGGGCGGCGAGCAGTTGCTGGCCCCGTTGCTGGGCCTGAAGCCAGGCTGCCGGGTCTTGATACAGGCGCACTGCCGCTTCTGCCAAGGCCGTGGCCGATTGCGCGATGGCCCCCGGCCAGGGTTCGTCGGCGTGCATGGCTTCGGCGCCGACCGGGGTGGTGATGCTCGGCGTGCCGCAGAGCATGGCATCCACCAGCTTGCCCTTGATCCCGGCGCCGAACCGCAGGGGCGCCAGGCAGATGCGCGCGGCACTCATCACCTGCAGCGCGTCCTCGGCCCAGTTCATGATGTGAAAGCCTTGCCCCGGGTTATGCAGCGCCGCCGCCTTGGGCGGGGTGTAGGCGCCATATAGATGCAGCTGGGCGCCGGGCAATTGCTGGCGGATCAGCGGCCACAGGCTGTTCTTCATCCACAGCACCGCATCCCAGTTCGGCGCGTGGCGGAAGTTGCCGATGCTGAGAAAGTGCGCGCGCTCTTCATAAGGCACAAAGCGCTCGGGCACCTGCTCCAGCATCAGCGGGCACCAGTGCAGCAGGGCTGGCGGCAACTTGAAGTGCTCGACCAGCAGTTGGATTTCAAACTCGGAAATCATCAGGTTCAGGTCGCAGCGATAGATCGCGGCAATCTCGCGCTTGGCCAGGTCGGTCTCGGCCATGTTCTCGAACTCTTCGCGCAGCGCCGGGGCGAACAGGGCACTGAAGTCGTCGCTGTCAGTGCTGTCTTTCAGGCGCTGCTTGAGCCGGTCGTGGCGCGCGTGGCGCAGGCTCTGCAGGTCGGAGGTCTCCAGTACGCGCAAGGCGTTCGGGCAATGCTGCTCGACGCGCCAGCCAAACTGCTCCTCCATCATGAACTGATCGAACAGCACGATATCCGGCGCCAGCTCGGCGACAAAACGGTCGAAGCTGCTGTTGTTGAGCTCGATCGGGCACTCGCGAATGCCCAGGGCCGCCAGGTCTTCCTTGTGCTCGCCCTCATTGGCCGGGCTGCTGAAGGTGATGTCCCAGCCCTGTTCGAGGAAGGTCTGGAGTATCTGCATCATGTGTCCGCCCGCAGCGGAGGAACGGGGTTCGGGCCAGACGTAACCAATGATCAGGACTTTGGTTGCGGCGGTCGGACTCATGAGCGGGTATTCCTGGCAGGCGAGGGAAGAAATCGGGGCGCAATTAAACCACAGCTGGGCACAGGCGCCGCGATCAACGCAGCGCCTTCAGCAAGGCTCGGGCGGGAGGGGCAGGCTCAGCCTGGGTCTTCAGGCGCCGCCATCAGGCGAGGATGGAACGCACCTTGTCACGCAATTGGTCGATGGAGAACGGCTTGCCGATGACCGACATGCCGGGCGGCACTTCGATGTTTTCGGCATAGCCGCTGGCAAACAGAATCGGCAGGCTCGGGCGCAGTTCCCGGGCGCGTGCGGCCAATTGCTTGCCGTCCATGCCGGGCAGGCCGACGTCGGTCATCAACAGGTCGATGCTCAGGCCGGTGTCTTCGAGCAGTACCAGGGCGGCCTCGCTGCCGTCGGCTTCCAGTACCTTGAACTCAAGCTCTTCGAGCACGTCGACGATCAGCATGCGCACGATGGTGTCGTCTTCGACTACAAGGATGGTGGAAGCGATGCTGGACATAAAAGGACACTCTCGGAAAATTGAAATCGGTAGGCCGGGGCCGGAAAATCGCGGCCTCTTGCATCAGTAAGTCGCGACTGATCACAAGTTCCCGAAGCTGTACAAAAAACCTTTGCTGTACAACCGGCGCCCAGAATAACTGCTCTTGCGCCAGCAGGGCAGTGCGCAACGATAAATTGCCGGGCAAAACTCGCAGAAAAATAGCTCCAGGGGCCCTTTGTGGGGCAAACTCCGTGTTTTTTTACACTTCACCAAGGCCAAATCATGATCCGTCCGTCTTCGGTTGATGAACAGAGTTTTCGCAAACTCCTGAGTCGCAACATCTCTCTGCCATTGGGTGTCGGGGTGTTGAGTGCGGTTTTTTTCGTGTCCCTGATTACCTACCTGTTGTCGGTGATCCAGTGGGTCGAGCACACCGACCGGGTGATCAATAACGTCAACGAGGCCTCGAGGCTGACCGTTGACCTGGAAACCGGCATGCGTGGGTTCCTGATCACCGGCGACGAACGCTTCCTTGACCCCTATGAAGTGGCCAAGCCACGGATCATCGACGAGCTGCAAAGCCTGCAGCAACTGGTGGCGGACAACCCGCAGCAAGTCGACCGCTTCCGCCGCCTGGAAGCCTTGCAGGTCGAGTGGAACAAGTACGCCCAGGGCATGATCGACCTGC
The DNA here is from genome assembly GCF_000416215.1 of Pseudomonas sp. CF161. NCBI lineage: Bacteria > Pseudomonadati > Pseudomonadota > Gammaproteobacteria > Pseudomonadales > Pseudomonadaceae > Pseudomonas > Pseudomonas sp. CF161. The sequence goes on along the minus strand of NZ_ATLP01000089.1, from coordinate 147,652 downwards.
AGCGCCAGAGCGGTGACTATCGCGGCGCGGTGAAGGCCGGACGGGGCAAGCGCCTGACCGATGAAATCCGCAGGGAATACGACGAAGCCGTGGCCATGGAGCAGCAGCTGCGGGTGGCGCGCAATGAAGATGTCCGGCGCACCACCATTCTCAGCGTGACCCTGTACCTGGTATTCGTCCTGGGCCTGAGCGGGCTGCTGGCCTACATCGGCCGGCGTGACTTGATGGCCCTGTCGAAAAGCTACAGCGACAACCTCGAGTCCCAGCAACGAAGCGCCCGGCGCCTGGAGCAGCAAGCCTGGCTGCGCAATGGCCAGACCGAACTGGCCGAGCAGGTCCTGGGGCAACTGACCCTGAACCTGCTGGGGCGCAACATTCTGCAATTCTTCGCGCAATACCTGGGCTCGCCGGTGGCGGCTATCTATGTGCGTGAAGAGCACGGCGGCCTGAAACGGGTGGCGAGCTACGGTTTTTCCCGGGAGCAGGAGCAACAGGAACAGTCGATCTACAGCGGCGAGGGCATTGTTGGCCAGGCGGCCCAGGAAAACCGTCTGATCCGCCTGGACGAGGTGCCGGTGGACTACTTCAAGGTCAGCTCCGGCCTCGGCGACGGCGCGCCACGCAGTGTGCTGGTGGTGCCGACCAGCAACGACGAGCGGGTCAACGGGGTGATCGAGCTGGGCTTCCTGCGGGCCTTGACCGACCGCGATATCGAATTGCTCGAACTGATCGCCGACAACATCGGCACCTCCATCGAGGCGGCGCGCTATCGCCAGCGCCTGCAGGAAGTCCTGGCTGAAACCCAGCAGCTCAATGAAGAGCTGCAAGTGCAGCAGGAAGAGTTGAAAACCGCCAACGAGGAACTGGAAGAGCAGTCGCGGATCCTCAAGGAGTCCCAGGTCCACCTCGAAACCCAGCAAGTGGAACTGGAGCAGACCAACGAGCAATTGGCCGAACAGGCGCAGACCCTTGCCGAGCAGCGCGACGCCATGGACCGCAAGAACAACGAGCTGAACCAGGCGCAGACCCAGCTCGAAGAACGTGCCGACGAGTTGCAGCGTTCCAGCAAGTACAAGTCCGAATTCCTCGCCAACATGTCCCACGAGCTGCGCACGCCGCTCAACAGTTCGCTGATCCTGGCCAAGCTGCTGGCGGAGAACCCCCAGGAAAACCTCAGCGCCGAGCAGGTCAAGTTTGCCGAGTCGATCTACTCGGCCGGTAACGACTTGCTGAACCTGATCAACGACATTCTAGATATTTCCAAGGTCGAAGCCGGCAAGCTGGAAATGCGCCCGGAAAACGTCAGCGTGCCGCGCCTGATCGAAGGCCTGCGCGGCATGTTCCAGCCGCTGACCCTGGACAAGGGCCTGGCGTTCGAGGTCCAGGTGCAGCCCGGCACGCCGCAGATGCTGTTCACCGACCGCCAGCGCGTCGAGCAGATTCTGAAGAACCTGCTGTCGAACGCGGTGAAGTTTACCGAGAAAGGCCAGGTCAGCCTCACGGCCTTGCGTCAGCCAGGTGTCGGCATTGCCTTTACCGTGCGTGATTCCGGGATCGGCATCGCCCAGGATCAGCAGCAGAGTATTTTCGAAGCCTTCCGCCAGGCCGACGGCACCACCAACCGGCGTTACGGCGGCACCGGCCTGGGCTTGTCGATCTCCCGCGACCTGGCGGCCTTGCTCGGCGGTTCGATCACGGTCAGCAGCGAGCCGGGGCAGGGCAGTATCTTCACCCTGCAATTGCCTGAACACTACATCGAGCAGGCCGAAGGCAGCCCGTTGCCCGAGGCACCGACGGCGGTGGTCAGCACCACGCCGTTCACGCCACGGCCGGCCCCGGCGCCGTTGCCGGAGGTGGTTGAAGTGCCGATCGCGCGCTTTGCCGACGACCGCGACAAGGCTCCTTTCGCCACACGCTGCATCCTGGTGGTGGAAGATGAGCCCAATTTTGCGCACATCCTCTATGACCTGGCCCATGAACTGGGCTACCACTGCCTGGTGGCCCACGGCGCCGATGAAGGCTACAGCCTGGCGGCGCAGTTCATCCCCGACGCGATCCTGCTCGACATGCGCCTGCCGGACCATTCCGGGCTGACGGTGCTGCAGCGCCTCAAGGAGCATGCCGAGACCCGGCATATCCCGGTGCACGTGATTTCGGTGGAAGATCGGGTCGAGGCCGCCATGCACATGGGCGCCGTCGGCTATGCGGTCAAGCCCACCACCCGTGAAGAGCTCAAGGACGTGTTCGCGCGCCTGGAAGCCAAGCTGACGCAGAAGGTCAAACGCGTGCTGCTGGTGGAAGACGACGACTTGCAACGCGACAGCATCGCCCGCCTGATCGGTGACGACGACATCGAAATCACCGCCGTCGGCCTGGCCCAGGAAGCCCTGGACCTGCTGCGCCAGAACATCTACGACTGCATGATCATCGACCTGAAACTGCCGGACATGCTGGGCAACGATCTGCTCAAGCGCATGTCCACCGAAGACATCTGTTCGTTCCCGCCGGTGATTGTCTACACCGGTCGCAACCTGACCCGCGACGAAGAGGCCGAGCTGCGCAAGTACTCGCGCTCGATCATCATCAAGGGCGCCCGCTCGCCGGAGCGCCTGCTGGATGAAGTGACGCTTTTTCTGCACAAAGTCGAATCCCAGCTGTCCCATGAACGACAGAAGATGCTCAAGACCGCCCGCAGCCGCGATCGGGTCTTCGAGGGGCGCAAGATCCTGCTGGTGGACGATGACGTACGCAACATCTTCGCCCTCACCAGTGCCCTGGAGCAGAAAGGCGCGGTCGTGGTGATTGGCCGTAACGGCCACGAGGCGATCGCCAAATTGAATGAAGTCGAGGACATCGACCTGGTGCTGATGGACGTGATGATGCCGGAGATGGATGGCTATGAAGCCACGATCGAGATCCGCAAAGACCCGCGCTGGCGCAAGCTGCCGATCATCGCAGTGACCGCCAAGGCCATGAAGGACGACCAGGAACGTTGCCTGCAGGCCGGTTCCAACGACTACCTGGCCAAGCCGATCGATCTGGATCGCTTGTTTTCGCTCATTCGAGTCTGGTTACCCAAGATGGAAAGAATCTAGTGGAGCGCAATACCGAAATCGAACTGCGTTTGTTGATCGAAGCTATTTATCTCAAATACAGCTACGACTTTCGCGACTACTCCGGCGCTTCGATCAAGCGCCGGGTCAACCATGCCTTGCGCCAGTTCGAATGCAAGACCATCTCGGCCTTGCAGGAGCGGGTGCTGCATGACCCGACGGCGTTCATGCAACTGCTGCAGTTCCTGACGATTCCGGTCAGCGAGATGTTCCGCGACCCGTCGCATTTTCTGGCGATCCGCCAGGAAGTGGTGCCGCTGCTCAAGACCTATCCCTCGATCAAGATCTGGATCGCCGGCTGCAGCACCGGTGAAGAGGTGTATTCCATGGCCATCCTGCTGCGCGAGGAAGGCTTGCTGGAACGCACCATCATCTACGCCACCGACATCAACCCCAGCTCGCTGGAAAAGGCCAAGCAGGGGATCTTCTCCCTGGAGAATATCCGCGCCTACACCCACAACTATCAGCAGGCCGGTGGCCAGCGCTCGTTTGCCGATTACTACACGGCGGCCTACGACTATGCGATTTTCGACAAGACCCTGCGCGAGAACGTGACCTTTGCCGACCACAGCCTGGCCACGGACAGCGTGTTCTCCGAGACACAATTGATTTCGTGTCGTAACGTATTGATTTACTTCAATAAAAAGTTGCAGGATCGGGCGTTTGGGTTGTTTCATGAGTCCTTGTGCCATCGCGGCTTCCTGGTGCTGGGCAGCAAGGAAACCCTGGATTTCTCCGCCTACGGCAAGCATTTCGAACCCCTGGTCAAACAAGAACGGATCTACCGCAAGTTATGAGCCACGGTGTTATCGAACCTGAAACCCTGCCTCGGGTCGAGGCTGTAGTCGTCGGCGCCTCGGCTGGCGGTGTCGAGGCGCTGTTGAGCATCTTTGGCGAGCTGCCACGGGGCTTTGAGCTGCCGATCATTGTCGTGCTGCACCTGCCGGACGAGCGCCGCAGCCAGTTGGCCGAGGTCTTTGCCAAGCGCGTCGCGCTGCCGGTCAAGGAGGCCGAGGACAAGGAATCGGTGACCCCCGGTACCCTGTACTTCGCCGCGCCCGGTTATCACCTGTCGGTGGAGCAGGATCGCAGCCTGTCCCTGAGCCTGGAAGCGCGCCTGCATTACTCGCGCCCGGCCATCGATTACCTGTTCGAGTCCGCCGCCGATGCCTATGGGCCTGCCCTGGCGGCAGTGCTCCTGACCGGGGCCAATCAGGATGGCGCCCGGGGCCTGGCCGAGGTCAAGCGGCGCGGCGGCCTGACCGTGGTCCAGGACCCGCAGGAGGCCCAGGTCGCGACCATGCCGGACGCGGCGCTGGCCCTGCACCAACCGAACTATATTCTCCCTTTGCGCGGCATCAGCCGTCTGCTTGTCGAGCTGGAACGAATCGCATGTTAAGTACAATTCAAGCCAAGCTGCTGATCGTCGACGATCTGCCGGAGAACCTGCTGGCTCTCGAAGCGCTGATCAAGCGCGAAGACCGCACCGTGTACAAGGCGCTGTCGGCTGACGAAGCGCTGTCGTTGCTGCTGCAGCATGAGTTCGCCATGGCCATTCTCGACGTGCAGATGCCGGGCATGAACGGGTTTGAACTGGCCGAACTGATGCGCGGCACGGAAAAGACCAAGAACATCCCCATCGTGTTTGTCAGCGCCGCCGGGCGCGAGCTCAATTACGCCTTCAAGGGCTATGAGAGCGGGGCCGTGGACTTTCTGCACAAACCGCTGGATATCCATGCGGTGAAGAGCAAGGTCAATGTGTTCGTCGACCTGTATCGCCAGAGCAAAGCCATGAAGCAGCAGGTCGAGGCCCTGGAGCAGAGCCGGCGCGAGCAGGAAGTGCTGCTCAAGAAGCTGCAGGCGACCCAGAACGAACTGGAGCAGGCAGTACGCATGCGCGATGACTTCATGTCGATCGTGGCCCATGAAGTGCGCACGCCCCTCAACGGGCTGATTCTCGAAACCCAGCTGCGCAAGATGCACCTGGCGCGGGACAACGCCGCCGCGTTCACCCTGGACAAGATGCACGCCATGGTCGACCGCGATGAGCGCCAGATCAAAAGCCTGATCCGCCTGATCGAAGACATGCTCGACATCTCGCGCATCCGCACCGGCAAACTGTCGATCCGCCCCAGCCGCTTTGACCTGTGCCAGTTGGTCCGGGGCCTGCTGGAAAACTTCGCGCCCCAGGTCGATGCCGCCGAGTCGTCGGTGAGCCTGTGCGCCGAGGACAGCGTTGAAGGCCAGTGGGATGAGTTTCGCATCGAGCAGGTCATTTCCAACCTGCTGACCAACGCCCTGCGCTACGGCGCCAAGAGCCCGATCGAAGTTCGGGTCTACCGCCAGGGCGACGAGGCGCGGGTGGAGGTGCGTGATCACGGGATCGGCATCAGCGAAGACAACCAAAAGCGAATTTTCCAGCAGTTCGAGCGGGTTTCCGGGAGCCCGGTGGCCGCCGGCCTGGGCCTGGGATTGTTCATTTCAGAGCAGATCGTCGCCGCCCACGGCGGTTCCATCACGGTCCAGAGCCGGATCGGCGAAGGCGCGCTGTTTCGCGTGAGCCTGCCGCTTGGGGAAAACCACTAAACTCGACGCAACCTCTGCGTGACCCAGTGGTCGTATCAGCAGCAATTGACCGAACAAAGGCGCCCCATGAGTGAAGATGCACAAGACGTCGTATTGATCGTCGAAGATGAACCGGTGATTTTGATGTTGCTCGCTGACTACCTGTCCGGCCTGGGTTACCGGGTCCTGCAGGCAGAAAACGGCGAACAGGCGTTCGAGATCCTTGCCAGCAAACCGCACCTGGACGTGATGATCACGGATTACCGTCTGCCTGGCGGGATTACCGGGGTGATGATTGCCGAGCCGGCAGTCAAGCTGCGCCCGGACCTGAAGGTGATTTTCATCAGCGGCTACCCGACCGAGATTCTCGAGTCCGGCAGCCCGATCGCCAAGACCGCGCCGATCCTGGCCAAGCCGTTCGACCTCAACAGCTTGCAGGAACAGATCCAGGAACTGCTCGCCTGAGCGCCGGCCTGATGCCCCAGGGCATCAGGCCTTGATCATTTCCCGGACCTTGGCGGTCAGCAGGTCGAAGGTGAAGGGTTTGGTGATCATCTGCATCCCCGGGTCGAGGAAGCCGCCACGCACCGCCGCGTGTTCGGCATACCCGGTGATGAACAGAACTTTGAGCTCGGGGCGGATCTGCCGCCCGATCTCCGCCAGTTGCCGGCCGTTCATGCCGGGCAGGCCCACGTCACTGATCAGCAGATCGATGCGCTGGCCCGAGTCGAGAATCGGCATCGCCCCCACGGCATCGCCGGCTTCGACAAAGTTGTACCCCAGCTCGCTCAACACCGCGCTGACCAGCACCCGGACCGCCGTGTCGTCTTCGACAATCAGCACCGTCTCGCCGTTCTGGGCGTAGGGCAGCAGTTGCGGTGCCAGGTGTTCGTCCTGTTGCACGTCGCCGCTGAAACGCGGCAGGTACAGGCTGACGTCGGTGCCCCGGCCCAGGGCGCTGGAGATGCTGACATGGCCGTGGGACTGCTTGCTGAAGCCGTAGATCATCGACAGGCCCAGCCCTGTGCCCTGGCCGATCGGCTTGGTGGTGAAAAAGGGATCGAACACCCGGTTGATGATGCTTTCCGGCATGCCGCAGCCGTTGTCGCTGACGCGCAGGACCACGTAGTCGCCGGGTTCCAGGTTGTCATGGGCCTGGGTGAAGGCGGAGTCCAGATGCTGGTTGAACGTCTCGACCAGCAGCCGGCCGCCATTGGGCATGGCGTCGCGGGCGTTGAGCACCAGGTTGAGCAGGGCGCTTTCCAGTTGATTAGGGTCGGCTTCGGCGACCCACAGGGTGGGGTTGAGCTGCATCTCCAATTGCGTGCTTTCACTCAGGCTGCGGTGCAGCAGCTCAGCCATGGACGTCACCAGGGTGTTCATCTCCACCGGTTTGGAATCCAGGGACTGGCGCCGCGAAAATGCCAGCAATCGATGAGTCAGGCCGGCGGCGCGGTTGGCGGAGGTCACGCCGAGGTCGATCAGGCTGTCCAGGTCTTCGGTGCGGCCCCGGGCCAGGCGCCGCCGCAGCAGCTCCAGGCTGCCGATGATGCCGGTCAGCATATTGTTGAAGTCGTGGGCAATGCCCCCGGTCAGTTGCCCGACCGCTTCCATTTTCTGGGATTGACGCAGGGCTTCTTCGTTGTGCCGTAGCTGCGCGGTGCGCTCCTCGACCTGCTGCTCCAGGGTTTCCAGGGTGCTTTGCAGACGCAGTTCGCTCTGGCTGAGGTCGATCAACCGGTCCCGCGCTTCATACTGCCGCCGGCGTCCGCGCAGGGCGGTGCTGACCAGGCTGATCAGGGTGGCCGGGTGAAACGGGCGTTCAAGGAAGGTCACGTTACCCAGGTTGCCCAGGCCCGAGGACGGGTTCTGCTCCGGCCCGCCATGGTGGGTCAGGAGCACGATGGGCAGGTCGGACCATGCAGGTTGCTGCTCCAGGTGCTGCAACAAGGGTTCGATATCGGCCCCGCGCAGGGCCTCGGCGGAAATAATCAGCAGCCCGGCGCCGTGCTCCAGTTCCTCGCACAGCGCCGTCAAATGGGGGGTGATCACCCCGTGAAAGCCCGCTTCCTTGAGCATCAGTTGCGCCAGTTGGCTATCACGCCCCAGTGGCGTGAGCACCAGGGCGCGTTCGGAGAGCGGCTCGATAACGGTCACGGCTGCTCATCCTCGAGCAGCGGATTGCTCTCGCCCAGGTACGTAGGCACGCCGCGCAACACGCCCTGGAATGCGGCCAGGGGTTCGCCGATGGTCATGCCCTGGCTGCCGATACGGTATTCACGGATGGTCGATTCATGGCTGCCGGTACGCTTCTTGATAATGGAAATGGCCCGGCGCACCTTGCCCAGGGCCTCGAAGTAACGCAGCAGGATCACGGTGTCGGCCAGGTAGGTGATGTCCACCGGCGCCTGCATATCGCCGACCAGGCCGTGCTGGGCCACGGTCATGAAGGTCGCGGCGCCCTGGCGGTTGAGGTACAGCAGCAGCTCGTGCATGTGCAGCACCAGGGCGTTCTCTTCAGGCATGGCGGCCTGGTAGCCGTTGATGCTGTCGATGACCACGGTCTTGATATTGTCTTTGTCGACGCAGCGCCGGACCCGGTGCGACAGTTCGCCCGGCGACAACTCAGCGGCGTCGACCTGCTCGATCATCAGGTTGCCGGTGGCTTGCAGGGCCTCGAGGTCGATGCCCATGTTTTTCATGCGTTCAAACAGCAGGCCGAGTTCTTCGTCGAAGATAAACAGCGCGGCTTTTTCACCACGGGCCACGGCAGCGGCGGCGAAAACCATGGAGATCAGGGATTTGCCGGTACCGGCCGGACCGAGGATCAGGGTGCTGGAGCCGGTCTCGATACCGCCGCCGAGCAGGGCGTCCATTTCCCGGATGCCGCTGGTCAACTGTTGACGCACATAGCGCCCACGGTGCTCGGCGGCCACCAGCCGTGGGAACACGTGGACGCCGTCGCCCATGATGGTGAAGTCATGGAAGCCGCCGCGGTATTTCTGCCCGCGGTACTTCACCACGCGGATCCGTCGCCGTTCGGCGCCGTAGTTGGGGGTCAGCTCTTCGAGCCGCACCACGCCGTGGGCCACGCTGTGGACGGTCTTGTCCAGGGATTCGGTGGTCAGGTCGTCCAGCAGCAGGACGGTGGCGTCGTAACGCACGAAGTAATGCTTGATGGCCAGGATCTGGCGGCGATAGCGCAATGAGCTTTGCGCCAGCAGGCGGATCTCCGACAGGCTGTCGAGCACCACCCGGGTCGGCTTGACCCGCTCGACCACTTCGAAAATCTGCTTGGTGGCTTCGCCCAGCTCGAGGTCCGAGGAGTACAGCAGGCTTTGCTGGTGCTCGGCGTTGAGCAGGCTTTCCGGCGGGGTGAGTTCGAAGATATGGATGTTTTCGTCCAGCTCCCAACCGTGGGACTGCGCGCCCTGGCGCAGTTCACGTTCGGTTTCCGAGAGGGTGATGTACAGCGAACGTTCGCCGGCGCGGGCGCCAGCCAATAGAAAATGCAAGGCCACGGTGGTTTTGCCGGTGCCAGGCTCGCCTTCGAGCAGAAACACATGCCCGCGGGATAAGCCGCCGGAAAGAATATCGTCCAGACCTTCGATGCCGGTGGCGGCTTTGGCGCTGATCAACTCGGTGGATATCGTCAAGAAATGCCCTCGCGTGGCGACTGATCGTAATAGGCAGTGGCGCGCGAACGCCCTTCAAAACACTGCCTCAATACTTGACCGTCGCCGATGATGGCGGTTCAACATTTATTGTCCGTAGAGGCCGGAGGCGGGGGCTGTCCGGCGTTTACGAGGTATTGCAGAAGTTCAGCGCCCAACGACCTCCGTAGCCGCTGCCGCCAGGCTGCGCAGGCTCTTCAGGACGCTGGAGTGTGTCAGGTCGCAGCCTGGCGGCAGCGGTTACAGGCCTTGCTGCAAGGCCGGGTCGTCGGGGTTTTGCTGTTCGAGTTGGGCCAGCAGCACCTGGACGTTTTGCAACTGGCCGCTTTCTTTCCAGTAGCTGATCAGCAGCACCCGCGCCTTGCGGTTGGCCGGTTGGCGCTGGACGATTTCTTCCAGTTGTTTCTGCGCCGCTTCCAGCTCTTGCTCGCTGTGCAGGGTGGTGGCGAGGTCGTAGCGGTAGTCCGCGTTGTTCGGCTCCAGCTCCACTGCGCGCGACAACCCGAGCAAGGCAAATTCGCCCTGTTGGTGGTGCAGCAGCCACAGGCCCAGGGCGTGTTGCAGATAGGCCGAGTCCTGCTGCGCCTGTAGCTGCTTGGCCAACAGCTGACGCGCGGCGTCGCTGCGGCCCTGTTTATCCAGCACCTCTATTTGCAGCACCACGGCCTGCAGGTTATCCGGTTGCAGGCGCAGGGCCTGCTCGAGGGCCTGCTGGGCTTTGACCAGGTCGGCGTTGTGCAGGTACAGGCGCGCCAGTTGGTACTGGGCTTCGACATCGTCGTCCCGGGTCTTGAGGACCTGGGTGTATTCGTCGATCACCTGTTGCAGGGGCCCGAAATACAGCCCCTGGTCGTCCGGCGACAGCCCGAGCAACGCGGTGGCGGCGGCAAACCGCACGTCCTGTTCCCGGTCTTCCAGCAGCGGGCCCAGCAGCAGGCTGCGCTGGCCGTTGGGCACCAGCCCGAGCACGCTTTGAATGGCCGCCTGGCGCACTTCGGCGCTGGGGTGGTAGAGGTCGGCGTCGGCCAGTTTCAGGGCTTGCGGGCTGGGGTAGTTGGGCAGCTCATTCAACAGCCGGATGCGTCGGACATCGCTCAAGTCGGGGCGCGCCAATTGCTGATAAAGCACCCGCGCCGCGCCCCCCTGGCCGTTGCGTGCCTGCTCCAGAGCCTTGGCATAGCCATGCTTGATCGCCTCCGGCACTTGCGGCGGGCTGCTGCGCAGCATGAACCAGCCCAGGCTCAGGGCCAGGACAACAAGCAGACTGATCAGCAGGTAGCGACGGGGAGGGGACATGCAGGATTCCGGAGCAGAGCGACTTTTTCTAGAGGCGCAAGCTTCGGTCAGGAACCGGCTGGAGTCAAACCCGGACTCAGGTCAACACGTACTCCACCGGCTCCAGCGGCGGCGGCAGCGGGCTTTGCCCCAGCGCTGCCAGGACTTCGCGTTCGAGGGTGCGCAGGATCGCGTTGCACGGCAGATCGTTCTCGTCAAAGCCGAACGGGTCTTCCAGGTCGTCACCGATTTCGTCGAGGCCGAAAAAGGTGTAGCTGACGATCGCGGTAAAGATCGGCGTCAGCCAGCCCAGGGGTTCGGCCATGGCAAACGGCAGCAGGATGCAGAACAGGTAAATGGTGCGATGCAGCAGCAGGGTGTAGGGAAAGGGCAGCGGCGTGCTCTTGATCCGCTCGCAACTGGCCTGGACCTGGCTCAGGCTCACCAGGCGGGTTTCCAGCTGGGTATAACGCCACTCGCTGATCAGGCCCTGTTCGGCCAGGGCCGAGCAACGCCGCCCCAGGCCCTGCAGCAGGTTGTCGGTGATATTCGGATGACTGCGGTCGAGGGGTTCGCTGACCCAGGGCTGGCCGGCGCTGACTTCGTCTTCCAGGCGCAGGCGGGCGATCAGGCTGTGGGCGAAACCGCACAGCTCGCGCAACAGGCTGTCGCGCTGCGGGCTGTATTGAATGATCAGGGTTTCGCGGATCAGCGAGCGCACCTCGATGATCAACTGGCCCAACTGTTTGCGACCTTCCCACCAGCGGTCATAGCAGGCGTTGTTGCGAAAGCTCATGAAGATCGACAGCGACAGGCCGAGCAAGGTGAAGGGCGTGGCATTGACCTTGGAGAAGTACGCCGGGTGCAGGGTTTCCACCAGCACGATCACCGAGGCCAGCAGGGTCACGAGGAGGCTGCGCAGGGCGATACGCTTGGCAATCGACCCTTTGAGGGAGAACAAAATGCCGATCAGGTTCGGCTTGGGGCGGACAATCATGGAGGGGCTACGACCAATGGCGGACACGATGCCGCAGGGCTTGCACGGCGGGTTAAGGCTAGAACCCGAGCCCTGGGTTGTCCAATCGCTACGGCTGACAGGTTGATCAATATCATCTATCAGCGATCATCTCTTCATAAGCCAAAGAGCCCTCAGCGTTAAACCCGAGACCAAAAAAAGCCCCGCGACCGAATGGGGCGCGGGGCAAAAAATTGGTTGGTTGCGGCCAACCAAAGGAGCTCTGTCTGTTACTTGCTGGCCACCGTCTCGGGCTGCCAGCCGCCACCCAGGGCCTTGTAGATGGCGACGATGCCGCGATACAGGTCGACTTCGGCCTGGGCCTGGGAGTCTTCGGCGGCCAGGCGTTCACGCTGGGCGTCGAGCAGGACCAGGAAATCCACCGTGCCTTCGCGATAGCGGATCTGTGCCAAGTCGGCTGCGGCGCGACTCGATTCACTCTGGCGAATCAGCGAGATCAGCCGTTGCTGGCGCTTGCCGTAGTCGCTGAAGGCGTTTTCCGACTCTTCCAGGGCCAGCAGGACTTGCTGCTCGTAGGTCGCCAGGGCGCCATCGGCATTGGCGTCAGCACCGCGCAGGCGGGCCCGCACGCTGCCCAGGTCGAATGCAGCCCAGGTAATGCTCGGGCCCAGGGCCCAGGCATTGGCGGCCGAGGAACCGATCTGCGAACCGCGCCCGGCGGTAAAACCGAGGAAGCCGCTGAGGCTGACCCGTGGGAACAGGTCGGCCTTGGCCACGCCGATCCGTGCCGTCGCCGCCGCCAGTTTGCGTTCGGCGCTGAGAATGTCCGGACGACGTTGCAGCAGTTCACCCGGGTCGCCGATCGGCAGCGCCTTGGCGATTGCCGGCAATTGCGCCGGGCTCAGGTCCACGGTGAGCTTGTCCGGGCGTTCGCCGAGCAGGGTGGCAATGCGATTGCGCTGGCGTACCTGTTCCGCTTGCAGTTGCGGCACGCTGGCTTCGACCGACGCCAGGCGCGCATCGGCGCGCACCACGTCAAGCTGATCACCGACCCCGGCGTCGCGCAGGCTCTCGGTGATCTTGCGCGACTCCTGCTGGTTGTTCAGGTTGGCCAGGGCGATTTTTTCCCGCAACTGGGCGCCCCGCAGTTGGCCGTAGGCGTCCACCAGCTCGGCGATCATGGTCACTTGCAGCTGGTACAAATCAGCCTCGGCGGCCTGCTGGTCGGCGTCGCTGGCTTCCAGGTTGCGCTGGATGCGGCCGAACAGGTCCAGCTCCCAGGCCATGTCCAGGCCCAGGTCGTAGCGCTCGCTGCTGACACGCTTGGTGGTCTGGCCAGGGATCTGCCCCTTGGCCAGGTCACTGCTGGCGCGGCTGGTGATGGTCGGCATGGCGTCATTGCTGGCGTCGTCCCGAATCGCCCGGGCCGCACGCAGCCGGGCAAAGGCTACCCGCAGTTCGCGGTTGCCCTGCAACGACTGGGTCACCAGCTGGTTGAGGACCGGGTCCTCGAATTGCTGCCACCAGATACCTTCGAAGCGTGCACGGTCAAAATTCTTCTGTCCGGCGGCGCCATCGGTGGCGGCCGTGATATGGGCCGCCTCCAGGTTCTCGGTCTTGTAGTCCGGGCCGACGGCACAGGCGCTCAGCGCCAGTACCAGAAGGCTTGGCAGGAAGACTTTCGGGCTCATTGTTGCGCCTCCAGTTTCAGGGCGCGGGCGGCTTTGCGGGCCTCACCGCGCTCCACATAGTTGCGGATCAGGACGTAGAACACCGGAGTCAGCAGCAGACCGAAGAAGGTCACCCCGAGCATCCCGGAGAACACCGCGACACCCATGGCGTGACGCATTTCCGCGCCGGCACCGCTGGAGAACACCAGGGGCACCACACCCATGATGAAGGCGAGCGAGGTCATCAGGATCGGCCGCAGACGCAGGCGGCAGGCTTCCAGCACCGCAGCCAGCGGGTCCAGGCCTTCCTCTTGCTTATCCTTGGCGAACTCGACGATCAGAATCGCGTTCTTGCACGCCAGGCCCACCAGTACGATCAAGCCGATCTGGGTGAAGATGTTGTTGTCGCCCCCCGACAGGATCACCCCGGTAATGGCCGAGAGCAGGGTCATCGGCACGATCAGGATCACCGCCAGTGGCAGGCTCCAGCTTTCGTACTGGGCGGCGAGCACCAGGAACGCCAGCAAGACGCAGAGCGGGAACACAAACAGCGCGGTATTGCCCGAGAGGATCTGCTGGTAGGTCAGGTCGGTCCACTCGTAGGTCATGCCGTTGGGCAGTTCTTCCTTGAGCAGTTTCTCGATGGCTTTTTCGGCTTGGCCGGAGCTGTAGCCTGGGGCCGCCGCACCGTTGATTTCAGCGGTGATAAAGCCGTTGTAGTGCATCACGCGGTCCGGGCCCGAGGTGTCGCTGACCTTGATAAAGGTCGCCAGGGGGATCATCTCGCCTTTGTTGTTGCGCACCTTGAGCTGGCCGATCTGGTCCGGTTCGAGGCGGAACTGCTGCTCTGCCTGGACGTTGACCTGGTAGGTGCGGCCAAAACGGTTGAAGTCGTTGGCATACAGCGAACCCAGGTAGATCTGCAGGGTGTCGAAGATGTCACTGACGGCGACGCCGTGGGTCTTGGCTTTTTCCCGGTCGATGGCGGCATCGACCTGGGGCACGTTCACCGTGTAGCTGGTGAACAACCCGGCCAGTTCCGGCACGTTGTGGCTCTTGTTGATGATGTTCATGGTTTCTTTGTACAGCTCGTCATAGCCCAGGTTGCCCCGGTCCTCGATCTGCAGGCGGAACCCACCGATGGTGCCCAGGCCCTGTACCGGCGGCGGCGGGAAGATCGCCATGTAGGCTTCTTCAATCCCGGCGAACTGGCCGTTCAAGGCACCGGCGATGGCACCGGCCGACTGGCTTGGGTCCTTGCGCTCGTCAAACGGCTTGAGGGTGACAAACACGATGCCGGCGTTGGTGCTGTTGGTGAAACCGTTGATCGACAGGCCAGGGAAGGCCACGGCCGCCTCGACGCCGGGCTGTTTCAGCGCCAGGTCGGACATGCGTTTGATCACTTCCTCGGTACGGTCCAGGCTCGCCGCATCCGGCAGTTGAGCGAAGGCCACCAGGTATTGCTTGTCCTGGCCGGGTACGAAGCCGGTCGGGGTGCTGGAGAAACCGAAGAAGGTCAGGACCATCAACCCGGCGTAGAGCAGCAGGGCGATGCCGCTGCTGCGGATGACCCGGCCCACGGTGCCGACGTAGCCATGGCTGGCACGGTCGAAGAAGCGGTTGAATGGACGGAACAGCCAGCCACCGAAAATCTTGTCCAGCGCCTTGGAGAAGCGGTCCTTGGGCGCGTCGTGGCTTTTCAGCAACACCGCTGCCAGGGCCGGCGACAGGGTCAGGGAGTTGAAGGCCGAGATCACGGTCGAGATGGCGATAGTCAAGGCGAACTGTTTGTAGAACTGCCCGGTCAGCCCGGAAATAAAGGCCGCCGGGATAAACACCGCACACAGCACCAGGGCCGTGGCGATGATCGGGCCGGTGACTTCACGCATGGCACGCTGGGTGGCGTCCACCGGGTTCAAGCCGAGTCCGATGTTACGTTCGACGTTCTCCACCACCACGATGGCGTCGTCCACCACGATCCCGATGGCCAGTACCAGGCCGAACAGCGACAGGGCGTTGAGCGAGAAGCCGAACAGGTGCATCACGGCGAAGGTCCCGATCAGCGAGACCGGTACCGCCACCAGCGGAATGATCGAGGCGCGCCAGGTCTGCAGGAACAGGATCACCACCAGCACCACAAGAATCAGTGCTTCGAACAGGGTATGCACCACAGCCTCGATCGAGCCACGAACGAAGATCGTCGGGTCGTAAACAATGCTGAAGTCCATGCCTTCGGGGAAGTTCTTCTTCAGCTCGGACATCTTGTCCCGAACTTCATTGGAGATCTGGATCGCGTTCGAGCCTGGGCGCTGGAAGATCGGGATCGCCACCGCCGGCTGATTGTTCAGCAGGGAGCGCAGGGCATATTGGCTGGAGCCGAGTTCGACCCGCGCGATGTCCTTGAGTCGGGTGATTTCACCGTTGTCGCCGGAGCGAATGATGATGTTCTCGAACTCTTCCTCGGATACCAGACGCCCCTGGGTGTTGACCGACAGCTGGAAGCTGGTGGCGTTGGGGGCGGGCGGCGCGCCCAGGGTACCGGCGGCGACCTGGCGGTTCTGCTCGCGAATCGCGGTGACCACGTCGGTTGCGGTCAGGTTGCGTGAAGCGGTCTTGTTCGGATCGAGCCAGACCCGCAGCGAGTAGTCGCCCATGCCGAACAGCTGCACGTCACCGACACCGCCCAGGCGCGCCAGCTCGTCCTTGATATTGAGCAAGGCGTAGTTGGACAGGTAGAGCATGTCGTAGCGTTTGTCCGGCGAGGTCAAGTGCACAACCATGGTCAGGTCGGGCGAAGCCTTGTCGACGGTGATACCGATCCGCGTCACTTCTTCGGGCAGCTTGGGCTCGGTGCGGGTCACGCGGTTTTGCACCTGCACCTGCGCGTTGTCCAGGTCGGTGCCCAGGGCGAAGGTGATGGTCAGGGTGATTTTGCCGTCGGCGGTCGATTGCGAGGACATGTAGAGCATGTTCTCGACGCCGGTGATGGCCTGCTCCAGGGGAGCGGCCACGGTTTCGCCGATGACCTTGGGGTTGGCCCCGGGGAAGTTGGCGCGTACCACCACGGTCGGCGGCACCACTTCCGGGTATTCGCTGATTGGCAGCTGGAACAGCGAGATCGCGCCGGCAATCAGGATCAGCAGCGAAAGCACCGCAGCGAAGATCGGCCGTGAAATGAAGAATTGGGAAAAATTCATCGGAGTATCGTCCCTTAACCGCGTGGAGTCGCAGCGCTGGCCAGTTTCACTGCCGAGCCAGGCGCGCTTTTGGCGGGCGTGACTGGGGGCAGGTTGCTGGCTTCCAGTGCTTGTCGTTGTTGCGCCAGAGCGGCGAGGGTTTCCTTGGAGGCCATGGGGATCACTTCAGGCGTGACCGGCGAACCCGGACGCACCCGCTGCAAGCCCTTGACGATG
Source organism: Pseudomonas sp. CF161 (assembly GCF_000416215.1). NCBI lineage: Bacteria > Pseudomonadati > Pseudomonadota > Gammaproteobacteria > Pseudomonadales > Pseudomonadaceae > Pseudomonas > Pseudomonas sp. CF161. The sequence continues at coordinate 130,966 of NZ_ATLP01000089.1, read as the reverse complement.
ATGGTGTCGTCCTTGTTCAGGCCGCTGCGCACGATGCGCAGGCCTTCGATCTTCGGCCCCAGTTCGACGGCGCGGTAGGCGGACTTGTTGTCGCCATCCATCACCAGGACGAACTTCTTGCCCAGGTCGGTGCCCACCGCTTCGTCGTTGATCAGCACGGCGGAATAGGTGCCGCTGCCCACCAGTTTCAGGCGTGCATAAAGGCCCGGGGTGTAGGTGCCGTCGCTGTTGTCGAACACGGCGCGGCCGCGGATGGTGCCGGTTTTCGGGTTGACCTGGTTGTCGACGAAGTTCATCTGGCCCAGGTGCGGGTTGCCGTCTTCGTTGGACAGGCCCAGGTACACCGGCGTGGTTGCACCGCGCTGACCCTGGCGTGCGAGCTGGGTGTACTTGAGGAACACGCGCTCATCGGCGTCGAAGTAGGCGTAGACCTTGTCGGTGGAGACCACGCTGGTCAGCGCGGTGGTATCGGCGGTCACCAGGTTGCCGGCGGTGATTTCCGCACGGCTGACGCGACCGCTGATAGGCGAGGTCACGCGGGTGAAGCTCAGGTTCAGTTTGGCCAGGTCCAGTTGCGCCTGGATCGCGCCGACGGCAGCCCGGGCTTCCTGGGAAGCGCTGGTGCGCGAGTCGGCCAATTCGGCGGAGATCGCATTGCTGGCACGCAGGCGTTCGCCGCGCTGGGCTTCGTTTTCACTGCGGGTGGCGTTGGCACGGCCTTGGGCGACCAGGGCTTCCAGACGGCGCACCTCAGCCTGGAATGGGCGTGGATCGATCTGGAACAACAAATCGCCCTTTTTCACCAGGGCGCCTTCGGTGAAGGCCACTTGATCGATCTGGCCGGAAACCCGTGGGCGGATTTCAACGGTTTCCGGGGCTTCGAGGCGCCCGGTGAATTCGTCCCATTCATTGACCGGCTGTTCCAGCACCTTGGCCACGCTGACTTTGGCAGCGGGCATGCTGGCGGCGGTTTCCGGGGCTTTACCGCAAGCACTCATCACCAGCACGGCCAGGGCCGCGAGTGGATAGCGCAAGAGTTTGAGTGACTGGTCCATGGTTCATCCGCCAAGGTAATTTAAGATGGGCGGATGATGAGCGGCAGGCTGTTATCGCACGAATCGAATGAAGCGAAGGTAACTATCATCGGGAATGATAGAGAGGCCCAGGCGAGCCCCCTAGCATGCGCCTTTCGTTAGGGGGCTATCAATTACAGGCTGCGCAATTCAGTGTTTCCATTCGTGCAACGATGCTGCAGGGCAGGGCGGCAGCAGCCCTGGGCAGATGCTGGTCATTTCAAGCCGTTAAGGCATTGCGTTTGGCGAACTCCGCCAGGTCCACCAGGGACGTGGCATTCAGTTTCTGCAGCAGACGGGTCTTGTAGGTACTGATGGTTTTGTTGCTGAGGAACAGCATTTCGCTGATCTGCTTGTTCGAGTAGCCCTGGGCCAAGTGCTGCAAGACCGTCAACTCGCGATCAGTCAGGGACTGAATCTGCATCAGCTCGGTGAGTTGTTCCGCCGGATTGACCGTGTCCGAGGCCAGTGGAGGAAAGAAGGTATACCCGCTGTCCACCGCCTTGATCGCGGTAATCAGATTGTCCATACCTTCTTCTTTATTGACGAAACCACGGGCGCCGAGCTGGATACAGCGGCGGCACACCGAGTCGGCAGGTTGCGAGGTCAATATCAATATTTCACTGCGCACATTGAGTGTCTTGATTCGGGTAATAACGTTGAAACCATCCAGTTTTGGAATGCCGATATCGAGAATCACCACCTGCGGTGTCAGCTCACGTACCAACTGAACCGCATCGATACCGTTGTCGGCTTCACCCACCACACGCATGCCGTTTTTTTCCAGCAGGGCCCTGACGGCAAATCGAATCACCGGATGATCGTCAACTATCAGAACACTGTGCATGGTGTGGTTTAACCTCTTGAAAATACGTCGGTCAGGGGACGTCTTATTGGGGGGGAAAGCTGACGCCATTATTAGCCGAGCCGGACAGCGGAGTACTTGCGCCTAGTTTAGCTTCGGAAAATTCCTGGATGACATAGGAAATTTCCCATTTAGGCCTCGGATGCAGCCTCGCACACTGATCATCTCCCCCTTTTTATGTGTAGACCTGCGATGCAAGACTTGATTGTTTTGGTGCTCGAGGATGAACCCTTTCAGCGCCTGGTTACCGTGACCGCGCTGGAAAAGCTGCTGCCGGGCCGTGTTCTGCAAGCGGCGGACGGTGATAAGGCGGTGGCTATCCTGGCCGAGTGCAGCCACGTGGATATTGTTCTCTGTGATCTGAAAATGGCCGGGATGGATGGCCTGGCCTTTCTGCGTCATGCCAGCAACAGCGGCAAGGTGCGAGGGGTGGTGCTGTGCAGCGAGCTTGAACCTATCCTGCGCCAGGCCACGGTGTCGATGATCCATTGCCTGGGCCTGCCGTTCCTCGGCGATTTGGGCAAGCCCTTCAACATGGAGGGCTTCTGCCTGCTGGTCAAACGCTACCAGGCGCGTTGCAATGCCGCGCCCATCTTGCTGTCGCCGGCCGAGATGCCAACGCTGGGCGACGTGCGGCAGGGCCTGGACGACCACCAGTTCGAGGCCTATTACCAACCCAAAGTCACCCTGCATGGGCAAGTCCTGGTGGGTGCAGAAGTGCTCGCGCGTTGGGCGCACCCGCAGTTGGGGATCTTGGCCCCCGCGCACTTTTTACCGGTGATGGAGCAGCACAACCTGATCGACAGGATGTTCTGGCGTCTGTTCGAACAGGGGTTGGCCCTGCACCAGCGGCTGGCGGCCCAGGGCCGGGGGATCAACCTGGCGTTCAACCTGCACCCGGCGCAGTTGGCCAACGCCGTATTGACCGAGCGCATTCCGATGCTGCTCAAGCGTGCCAAGGTTCCGCCGGCCAGCGTGATGTTCGAGATCACCGAGTCGGCGCTTATCAGTGCTCCGGCCAGCAGCCTGGAGAACCTGGTACGGCTGCGCATTCTTGGTTGCGGCCTGGCCATGGATGATTTTGGCGCCGGATACTCCTCCCTGGATCGGCTCAGCGAGCTGCCATTCAGCCAGATCAAGCTCGACCGGGCGTTCGTGCACAAAATGCAAAGCCAGCCCCGCAGTGCCGCGATTGTCAGTTGCTCGGTGGCACTGGCGCGGGCACTGAACATTTCGCTGGTCATAGAAGGGGTGGAAACCGTCGAGCAACAGGCTCGCCTGATCGAGTTGGGGTGCAGCATCGGCCAGGGCTTCCTGTTCGCCCGCCCCATGCCGGAAAATCACTTTATCGACTACTGCCTGGGCCGGGCGGCCAACCATGGGCCAGGCATCGATGATTAAGCCTGGCCAACGGCTTTGATCTATCATTGCGCGAGCCGCGACGGCTGCGTTTAGCCACAATACGGCTCCCGTATTCCCAGGCACTTTCGGTCTCTGAACTCCCATGTATTTACGCTCTTTCTGGCTGTCCTTGTGCCTGCTTTCCATCAGCGCCTCAGTGGCGGCGGCTTCGCCGGCTTTAGTGCCCAAGGCGCTCTCCAGTCAATTGCGCATCGACCGTCACGATATGGCGATTTCGCCTGACGACTGGCGCTGGCTGCGGCACAAGGCCGAACTCAAGGTCGGTGTGTCGCCCAGCGAGTCGCCGCCATTCTCGGTCAATGCCCAGGGCAACCAATACGAGGGCATCAGCGCCGATGCCACCCACCTGGTTGCACAGTTGCTTGGCGTCCAAGTGAAAATCGTCGCGTTCGCCAACGATCAGGATGCCGAGCAGGCCCTGCAAGCGGGCAGCATCGATATGGTCAGCCGCCACGGCAGCTCGTTGCCCAGTCAAGACCTTATTTTCAGCATGCCCTATGCTCGGGATCGGCTCGCGCTATTCAAACGCAACGCCGAGCCACAGCGTTCCCCCCTCGATCTGGCCGGCGTACGCGTGGCCGTCACGGGGGAGCACCTGACGGAGTTGCAGCAGCGCTACCCGAGTGCTGATTTCAGGGTTTTTGCCAGCCATGAGCAGGCGATTGCCGCCGCTGCCTTTGGCCAGGCCGATGCTTACCTCGACGACCTGTACAGCGCCTATTATCAAATCAATCGTGCGTTCTACGGCTATGTGCGTTTCGAGCGCTTTGCCGATCTGCCCCTGGGTGGCTACAGGTATGCGTTGCGTGGCGATAACACGCGCTTGCAGCACCTGGTGGATGTAGCCATCGAGACCATTGGTCATGATCAGTTGAACAGCCTGGCCAAGCGCTGGGTCGGCAACAGCTTTATCCCCGGTGAAGAGCCCATCCATCTGACCCCGGAACAGTTGCGCTGGATCGAGCGGCATCCGGTGGCGCGACTGGTGATCAATGACGACCTGGCACCCGGCGCCTATTTTGATTCCAACGGGGTCTTTTCCGGCGGGGTGATCGATATGCTGGAAGTGATCACCCTGAGTACCGGCCTGGACTTTCAAGTGGTCTCGCGCAGCGGCGGCTACCCGCAGATCATCCAGGCTCTGCAGCAGGGCGAAGCCGATCTGGCGCTGATGACGGCGAGCCCTGAGCGGGAAGAGTACCTGCGCTTTTCCAGGCCGTTGATTGCCGGCCCCTTTGTGTTGCTCAGCAATATCGCGCAGCAAGGCAAGCTGGGCGACCTGGTCAATAAGCGCGTGGCCATTCCTTCCGGTCACGTCGCCCTGCAGCGCCTGCGCCAAAGCTATCCGCAAGCGATAGTGATCGAAGCCGGCAGCACCCTGGACTCGATGAACCTGCTCTATGAAGGCAAGGCCGATGCCGCCGTCATCGCGCTGCCCGCAGCACGCTATTACACCGAGCGGCTGTTTCGCGACAAGTTGGTCATCAACCGTGACATCGACCTCGGGCCGAGTTCGGTCAACTTTGCCTTGCGCCGCAGCGATGCGGAGCTGCAGTCGATCATCGACACGGTTTTGCAGAGCATTGCGCCGGATGAATTGAACGCGATCTCCAATCGCTGGCGCTCCCCGCCAGGCATGAGCGGGCAGACCTGGGTCGATTACCAGCGGGTGATCAGCGAGGTGATCGCCGCGGCTTCGCTGCTGGTGCTGTTGTCCCTGGTGTGGGTGATTTACCTGCATCGACAGATCAAGGCGCGGCGCAACGCCGAGCGGATGCTCAACGATCAGTTGCGGTTTGTCGAAACCCTGACCGACTGCATGCCGCCACCGATGTACGTCTGTGACAGCTCTGGCTGCGTGCTGTCGTGCAACCGCAGCTACCTGAAAAGTGTCGGCCTGGACAGCGAGCAGGTGCTGAACAAGAGCGTGCACCAGTTGCCCGCGGAAAACTTCGAAGGCCCGGCTGATTTTCATCGTGACTTGCAGCAAGCCCTGAGCGAGGGGCAGACGGTCGAGTCGGTGCATGCCGTTCAACTGCAAGGCCGGGAAGTCTGGATCAGCCATTGGGCACATCCGTTTCAGAACGCCCAGGGCGTTTTCAAGGGCGTTATCTGCGGTTGGATCGACATCACCGAACATCGGCAACTGGTGCAGCAGTTGCAGGAGGCGAAAAACCACGCAGACGATGCCAGTCGGGCCAAGACCAGCTTCCTGGCAACCATGAGTCATGAAATTCGCACGCCCATGAATGCGGTCATCGGCATTCTGGAGCTGGCGCTCAAGCGCGCCGACAGCGAGCCCATCGATCGTTCGAGCATCGAAATCGCCCACACCTCGGCCAGAAGCCTGCTGGAACTGATCGGCGATATCCTCGACATCGCCCGTATCGAATCGGGGCGCCTGAGCCTTTCGCCCAAGCGCGCCAACCTGCGCGAACTGGTTGAGTCGGTCGCGCGGGTATTTGAGGGGCTGGCGCGACAGAAGCGCCTGAATCTGGTGCTGGAGATCGATTCGGGCATCAATTGCGATGTGCTGGTCGATGCCCTGCGGTTCAAGCAGATCCTCTCCAACCTGGTCAGCAATGCGATCAAGTTTACTGAAGAGGGCATAGTCAAGATCAGTGTCGTGGGCACCTTGACCGACAGCAGCCTGCTCAATGTGAGTATTCGTGTCGAAGACAGCGGCATCGGTATCAGCTCGGCCGATCAGCAACGACTGTTCCGGCCGTTTTTCCAGGTGCAGCGCACGATGCAGCACACCGAAGGTACGGGCCTGGGCCTGGTGATCTGCCGCTCGCTGTGCGAAATGATGGGGGGGCGGCTGAACATTAGCAGCACCTTGGGCCGGGGTACGCAGGTCGAAATCGAGCTGCGGGTGCAAGTGCTTGAGCCCATCAGCGTCACGCAGCTCTCGGCGCTACCACTGTCTCGGCAGCGTTATCGCCTGCAGGTGCTGGTGGTGGATGACCACCAGGTCAATCGCCAAGTGCTGTGCCAGCAACTGGAGTTCCTCGGCCACGATGTCAGCGAGGCGGAAAATGGCCAGAAGGCCTTTGAATGCTGGAGCGAGCAGCCTTTCGACATTGTCATTACCGACTGCCACATGCCAGTCATGAACGGCGTCGAGCTGACTCGGGCCATCCGTCGAGTGGAGCAGGAGCGGGCGCTGGAGCCTACGGTGATTCTTGGCCTTACCGCAGACGCCCAAGCCGAAGAGCTTGAACTGTGCATTCTGGCGGGCATGAACGATTGCCTGATCAAGCCCGTCGGGATTGATGACCTGGACGCTCGCCTGCTGGCGCTGCACCAGGCCGATCAGCTCGAACATTTCTCCTTGCAGCCACTGGACGCGACACCCGTGGTGGTGCAACTGGTCGATCTTGGCCCGCTGGAGTTGTTGATCAGCAACGAACCGGTGAAATTCCGACAGATCCTGGATGAACTGATCAACAGCAATCGCAGGGACTGCCAACGGATGTTCACGTTGTTGCAAGAAGGCGAGATCGACAAACTTTCGGAGCTGGCACATCGCATCAAGGGAGCTGCGCGGGTGGTGACAGGCGAGCAGTTGGTGGCGTGCTGTCGGCGCCTGGAAGCAGCATGCGAAGACTCGCAGGTGACCTCGGCGCAGCTCAGGCAGGTGGTGGAGGAGGTCGAAACGGCTATCAATGACCTGGAGCGGGCGCTGCTGAATCTCCAGCAGCGCTGAGGTGCCGTAGCAGATGGCGCTATGTCCGCTTGATGCTAGGCACCCATTCATCCCAAAACCGTAGGGCCTCGGCATCAGTGCCAAAGCTGGCGCCGTTGTCCAGGCTGCTGAACTCAACGACCGTGTGTGTTCTTGAGTCAAATAGGGGGGATTTGTAAGTGGTTAATGTTTAGAGGTTTATTGTTTGATGGGGTCGAACTGCTTTTCTTTGATAAACAGCGCGGGAATAATTCCGCAAATGAAATAGGCCGCCCCCATGATCAAGAAGCCGGTTCCAATGGACGCATAGGTGGCCAGGAAACCTATGGTTGCCGGAGCAATGGCGGCTCCAATACGCCCGATGTTATAAGCACCGCCCACGGCCGTTCCTCGAAACTTCGCTTCAAAGCTTTCCGTCATGTAGGTCGCGTTGACGGCATAGGGGATCCCGTACAGAAACCCAAAGGTCACCATTAGCGGCAAGATTGTTTCCGGTGTTTGAAACAACACGATGATGGGCAGGAATGCAGCGGTTGACAGTGTCCCAAATGCAAAGGTGGCTCGGCGGCCGAATTTATCCGCGGCGATGCCGGCTAATATTTTGCCTAATATCATGGCGGTGTAAGTTCCAACCATATAGGAAGTCATGGACTTGAAGTTGATCCCCAGTTCACCTTCGAGATATGAAGGCATCCAGTTGTTCACGCCAAAGTAACCAAACTGCAGGAAGCAGGCAGTGAGCGCCCAGAACATAAACATGCGGTTGGCGGCCGGGTCATTCCATATCTGTCTGAAGGTGCCAGCGCTTTTGCTGGGGGTGCATGTTCGCGGTTGAGTCCCTTTGTTTTTCAACCGCTCGGCGCGTGCTTTTAACCAGGTGTCTGATTCCGGAACAAAGATCTGCATGAATATCGCGAGCACCACGGGAATCGCGGACACATAAAATAACCAGCGCCAGCCGTGCTCGGGCAAGATCCAGCCTGCAAGCAAGGTCGCGACTATATAGCCGACCGAGTAGCCCGCCTGCAGGGTGCCAAGGACCGTGGTTCTATAACGCGTGGGCACGTATTCCGCCATAAGTGTCGTACAGGCCACATAAACCGCGCCCAAGCCCAGGGATGCGATAAAACGTATAACTGCAAATTGGCTGTAGCTATTCGCCAGCCCCAGGGCACCGCTGGCCAGGCTGAATAACACAATGCTCCAGATAATGGTCTTGACCCTGCCGAAGCGGTCACACAACCATCCACCGTAAATGCCACCAATGGCCATGCCGGCCAATGTCAAACTGCCTAAAGTCCCGGCCTCAAGACTGCTCAGCCCAAACTCTGATTTCAGGCTGCTTAAACTATAGGAAAGGAGCATCAGGTCGGTGCCGTCAGCGACTAGGCAGATAAAGCAAAAAAAGAAAACTGCAATCCAGGTTCGATCTTTATTCAGTGTTAGTGCTTGTGTCTGAGCAATATTGTTCATAGGTATGCCTGTGTTTTTTATTTTTATAAGGGTTTGACGTTATATGGGGTAAATATCTATCGGCACAGTGCGAGGTTGTGACTCGTCATCACGCCACTATCGTTAGTCGCTTTGTTGAAGTCGCTCAGGACCGCTTTATGCCATTTGCAACCAAGGGTGCCTGTCAGGTCCGTTTGTAGTGCGTGTTATTTGTATTTCGCCTGGGGCCACGATTTTTAGTTTTAAGGGTGATTTGAAAAGTACTCGGGAACTTCAAACCTGCACGTAGCTCTTGTGCGGAGGTGCGTAGGTCTCCAGTGGATTTACAGCGTTCACGGCGTAGGGCTTTTTTGCTTTGGGCGATTCCAGATCACGCCGGCAGCAGCCAAGTGTCGCAACTCATCAGTCGAGAGGTTGATCCACTGGCTCAGAATTTCTTCGGTGTGCTGGCCAAGCCTTGGCGGCTCGCGACGATAGTCGGCAGGTGTTTCGGAGAGCTTGCCAGGATAGGCCAGGGTGGGGATGTCAACGTTATCGTCTCGTACGAAATGGTGGACCGATTTTCTTGCTTCGATAAACGGGTCGGCAAAGACCTGGTCGATGGTGTTGACGGGGCCTGCGGGGACCTTGGCAGCGACCAGTTGCGCTATCAGTTGGTCACTGCGCCACGTTCCTACGATCTCTTCAAGTTCGGCTTCCAGTGCATCGCGGTGAATGACGCGCCCTGAGTTCTCCATGAATCGCTCGTCACGCGCGAGGTCGGGACGACCCAGCACCTCGACCAGTGCTTTGAACTGGTGGTCGTTGCCCACGGCGATGATCAGGACGCCATCCAGGCTTTCGAACGTGCGATACGGAACCACGGTCGGGTGCGCATTGCCCATGCGCCCCGGCACTGTGGCGCCCACCAGCCAGCTCATGGCCTGATTGGCGAGCATGGCAATCTGGGTATCGAGCAACGAACAGTCGATGTGCTGGCCGATGCCGGTTTTTTCTGCGTGACGCAGGGCGATCAGCACCGAGACGTTGGCGTAGATGCCGGTAGTCAGGTCGGTGATGGCGACCCCGACCTTGGTGGGAGCGGCATCCCGATCGCCGGTGATACTCATGAGGCCGCCCATGCCTTGGGCGATGAAGTCGTAACCACCGCGGTCAGCGTACGGGCCGTCCTGGCCGAAGCCGGTGATGGAGCAATAGACCAATTTAGGGTTGATTGCGCGCAGGCTCTCGTAGTCGAGCTGGTATTTTTTCAGCCCGCCGACCCGGAAATTTTCAACCAGGATATCGGCCTGTGCCGCAAGGCGCCGGATCAGGTCGGCGCCTGCCGGGTCCGCGATATCGATCGCCGCGGAGCGCTTGTTGCGGTTACAGCCAAGGTAATAGGCGCTTTCACCTGGCCCGCCCTCGCTGTCCTCGGGAAGGAACGGAGGTCCCCATCTACGGGTGTCGTCACCCACCCCGACCATTTCGATCTTGGCCACGTCGGCACCGAAATCTCCCAATATCTGCGTGCACCACGGGCCTGCCAATACGCGGGAGAGATCCAGTACACGCACGCCCTCCAAGGGGCGCTTGCTGGTGTTGGTGTTCATTTGTCAGTCATTCCTCAGCTCTAGAAAAAACAGGCCTCCGTCGTTGTCGGCGGTGTGAGTCGTGCTGTGGATGTCGAAGCTACTTCAAGTTGATTTTGTTTTCAATATGGAGAATGCTATTCAGCATGATGACTGGCACAAGGTATTTCAGTGCCAGGCTTAATCAGGGGTAAGGCCTTGATTCATCTGGATGTTGACGGATTTTTTTCAAGTTGAGCTCATTGTTTGTAGGGATTTTCCTTGGTTTTTCCGTTTTATCGTGCAGGGCAAGCTGGCGATGGATACAGGGCTGCGCATTTTGCTAATTTTCTGATGGTTGAGTGAGGTTCAGAATGGTGATTTTAAAAGACAAGGTCATTGTGGTGACGGGCGCCGGGGGCGGCATTGGGCGGGCCATGGCGCTGGAGATGGCGCGCGCCGGTGCGGCGGTGGTCATAAACGACGTCGGCGTGTCACTGGGAGGCGAGGGCGGTTCCTCCTCGCCGGCTGAGGACACCCTGAAACTGATCGAGGCCGAAGGCGGGCGTGCGGTCATCAATACCGACAGCGTTGCCGAGTGGAGTGGCGCGCAACACATCATCGCTTGCGCGCTGGATAGCTTCGGTCGGATCGACGGCGTGGTGAACAACGCGGGGATTATTCGTGACGTGATTTTTCACAAGATGAGCCCGCAAGACTGGTTGTCGGTGATCCAGGTCCACCTCAACGGCAGCTTTTTCGTCAGCCGTGCGGCGGCCGAGTACTTTCGCCAGCAGGAAAGCGGCGCCTTCGTGCACATGGTCAGCGCCTCCGGGTTGATCGGCAACGTCGGCCAGGCCAACTACTCGGCGGCCAAGCTGGGCATTGTCGCGCTCTCCAAATCCATCGCCCTCGACATGCAGCGCTTCAACGTGCGCTCCAACTGCATCGCGCCATTTGCCTGGAGCCGCATGACCAGCGCTATCCCGCAAGCGAGCCCGCAGGAGAAGGCGCGGGTTGAGCGCCTCAAGCAGATGACCCCGGAAAAGAACGCGCCACTTGCCGCGTACTTGCTGTCCGATCGGGCCAAGGATGTGAACGGGCAGGTGTTCACCGTGCGTCGCAACGAAGTGATGCTGATGAGTCAGAGCCGCCCGCTGCGCTCGGTGCAACAGAGCGAAGGTTGGAGCCCGCTGAGCATCGCGGAACATGCCATGCCGGCGTTGGCCGATGGCTTCACGCCCTTGCAGGTGAGCGCCGACGTGTTCTGTTGGGACCCGGTCTGAGCGCTCAGTCAGCAGCCACTCGATAAGGAAATAGAGCCATGCGCTTCAAGGGTCCGCAACAACGCTGTCTTGCCCGCTTACCGGAGGCTTGGCGATGAGCACTGAGCAACCTGAGGCACTCCAGGCCTGGCTGGGGCGCCGCGAAGTCTGCGAGGCGCTGCTCACCGAGCAGATGCTCGAGGCCTATCGCGCCACCCTGGGCCCGCATCTTTGGCCAACCGAAAGTCATGCGCCGCCGGGCCTGCACTGGTGCCTTGCTCCGTCCACGGCTCAGGCCGGCATGGATGCGCTGGGGATTGATGGGCATCCGCAACGTGGCGGCTTTTTACCGCCGGTGCCTTTGCCTCGGCGCATGTGGGCGGGGGGCGAAGTGCAAACCCTGGCCCCGCTGCCGCTCGGCCAGCCCATCCAGCGGGTGTCGACCATTGCCGATATCCGCTTCAAGAGCGGGCGCAGCGGCCAGTTGTGTTTCGTAACGGTCGAACATGAGTTGTCCTGCGCCGGAAGGTTGGCCATTCGCGAGCGCCAGGACATCGTCTATCGGGGCGCCGCGAGCTGCACTGCAGCCCCAGCCCCAGCCGAGGCCGCACCGCCGCGGCCGGGCCAGCGGCAATGCTGGGTGCAGACACCGCCAACCCTGCTGATGCGTTACAGCGCGCTGACCTTCAATGCCCACCGCATCCACTACGACTTGCCCTACGCCATCGGTGAAGAGGGTTACCCCGGGCTGGTGGTCCATGGGCCGCTGCAGGCCAGCGTGCTCTTCAACCTGATGGCCAGCCATGCCGGGCGGGTGCCGCAACGCTTTGCCTACCGTGGTCTAGCGCCCTTGATTGGCGGGCGGGCGTTTCGTGCCGCGGTGGATTGGCAGCAGCAGGGCGCGAGCCTCAAGGGGTGGACCCAGGATGCGGATAACCAGGTGAGCATGGAGGCCAGTGCGACATGTTGAGCAGCTCTTTTCGGGCGCCGATTGCGGCCTTGTTTGTGCCGGGCGACCGCCCCGAGCGGTTTGCCAAGGCTGCCGCCAGTGGGGCCGATGCCGTGGTTCTGGATCTGGAAGACGGCGTGGCGCCGGAGGCACGCGAAGCGGCCCGCCGCTCCGTGATCCGGCATGGGATTCAATCGGTGCCGGTCATTATTCGGATCAATGCCGCCGCCAGCGAGGCCTTCGAGGGCGATCTCATCGCGCTGCGCGCTGCGCGTTTTGATGGGCTGATGCTGGCCAAGGCCGAAACGGCCGCCGATATCCAGCGCGTGCACGATCTGCTGGGGCGCCAGGTGCCGGTGATTGCACTCGTGGAAACCGCCAGCGCCTTTATTGACCTTGCCAGCCTGCTTCAGGCTCCGGGTGTGGTGCAAGCGGCCTTGGGTGCGCTGGATCTTGCCCTGGACCTGGGCTGCCAGCCGAGCTGGGAGGCGCTGGCCTACTGCCGCGGGGCGCTGGTGTTGCAGTCGCGCCTGGCGGGCTTGCCGCCGCCGTTGGACGGTATTGCCACGCGTTTTGACGACCCGAAAGCGGTGCGCCACGAGGCATTGCTGGCCGCCGGACTTGGCTTTGGCGGCAAGCTGGCGATTCACCCACGCCAGGTGTTGCCGATCAAGCAGGCGTTCGTGCCGGATGCCCAGGCGATTGCCTGGGCGCGCGCTGCGCTGAAGGCCGGTGACAGCGGCGCCGCGGTGCAGCTCGATGGCGAGATGATCGACCGTCCGCTGATCGAGCGTGCCCGACGCATTCTTGCCCGGGCGAGCAACACCGGGGGCTGCGCAGTATGAACGCCTGGTTCGGCACTGCCCGGATAGCCGCTTCCAAGCCCCCGGTCGAGGGTGCCTGGTCAAAGGTCCTGAATGGGGGGCGTATCCCGCTTTGCGGCTCCTCGAAATCATTTCTCTAACAAGGTGAGTGAACACTATGCGTGAAGCAGTTATTTGTGAGCCGATGCGTACTGCGGTGGGTCGCTATGGCGGCATCTTTCGTGACGTTCCCGCTGTCGAGCTGGCAGCGCAACTGATCGGTGAGTTGGTCAAGCGCACCGGGCTACCTCCCGAGGTGATTGACGACGTTATTCTTGGCCAGTGCTACCCCAACGGCGAAGCCCCCGCTATTGGGCGGATCGCGGCGCTGGATGCCGGGCTGGGGGTTCGAGTCCCTGGTTTGCAGCTGGATCGGCGCTGCGGTTCCGGCCTGCAAGCGGTGATCGATGCTGCAATGCGAGTGCAGACCGGGGCCTGTGATCTGGTCATTGCTGGCGGTGCGGAAAGCATGAGCCAGGCTGAACACTACGTGCTGGGCAATCGCTGGGGCTTGCGCGGGGATTCCAGCCCATTGTGGGACCGCATTGCACGGGGGCGTATCACCTCGGGTGGCAAGCACTACCCGGTGGCGGGCGGCATGCTGGAGACCGCAGAAAACCTTCGGCGTGAGTACGCCATCAGTCGGCATGCGCAGGATGAAATGGCGCTGCGCTCGCACCAGCGGGCGATTGCCGCCCAGGCTAATGGCAGTTTTGAGGAAGAGATCGTTCCGGTCGCGGTCAAGACCCACAACGGGGTGATGCAGGTCAGCATCGACGAGCATCCACGGGCCGATGTGTCGATGGAAAGCCTGGCTGCACTCAAGGCGGTGCGCCTGGGCGCCGACCCCGAAGCCACGGTGACCGCGGGCAACGCCAGCGGCCAGAACGACGGCGCCGCCGTGTGCATTGTCACCACCCGTGAACAGGCCGAGAAGTTTGGATTGCGGCCTTTTGGCCGGCTGGTCAACTGGGCGGTGGCGGGAGTTGAGCCTGAGCGCATGGGCATCGGCCCGGTGCCGGCCACCGAGTTGGTACTGCGCCGTGCCGGGCTGACGCTCAAGGACATGGACCTGATTGAAATCAACGAAGCGTTTGCGTCGCAAGTCCTGGCATGCACCAGCGCCTTGTCGTTCAACGCAGGCGATTATGAGCGCCTGAACGTCAATGGTTCGGGTATTTCCCTGGGCCATCCGGTTGGGGCGACAGGGACCCGGATTCTGGCGACCATGCTGCGCGAACTGGGGCGGCGTAATGGTCGCTACGGCCTGGAGACTATGTGTATCGGTGGCGGCCAAGGGCTGGCGGCGATCTTTGAGCGGGTGAGTTGAGCGCTGTACGCAAGAGCCAACCCGTCAATAGATTCAGCGGCAGGAGCCAGGTCCCATGTACCCGTTCTTGAAAGGTTTACGTGTCATCGAATGTGCGTCCTTTATCGCCGCGCCTTCCTGTGCCCTGCATTTGCAACAGCTGGGCGCCGAGGTGATTCGCATCGACCCCATCGGCGGCGGCCCTGACTTTAAGCGTTGGCCGGTATCCAATTCAGGTGCGAGCTTGTATTGGGAGGGCCTGAACAAAGGCAAGCAGTCCGTGGCGTTGGACCTGTCGCGCGCCGAAGGTCGGCAGTTGGCCATCGACCTGATCACCGCGCCGGGGGCGAATGCGGGGATTTTCGTCACCAACTTTCCGGTGGGCGGTTTTCTTGCCCATGAAGCTTTGTGCAAGCAGCGCGCGGATTTGATTACGGTGCGGGTCATGGGCTGGGGGGACGGTACGTCGGCGGTCGATTACACCGTCAATGCTGCGATTGGCGTGCCCTACATGACGGGCGATGAGGCCAATGCAGAGCGCCCGGTCAACCATGTGTTGCCGGCTTGGGATCTACTGACGGGAGCCTACGCGGCTTTTGCGACGCTGGCGGCAGAGCGTCAGCGGAACCTGACCGGGCAAGGGCAGGAGGTTCGAATCCCGCTGTCCGACGTGGCCATGGCGGCACTGGGCAATACCGGGCAGATCGCCGAAGCCCTGCACAGCGGCGATCGGGCTCGTCAGGGCAATGCGTTGTTTGGCGCTTTTGGGCGGGACTTCGTAACGGCTGATGGCCAGTACCTGATGGTGGTCGCGATTACCGCCAGGCAGTGGAAAGGGCTGCTGAACGCTCTGCAGCTCAAACAGCGGATCGAGCAACTGGAAGGTGTGCTTGGCGTTTCTTTTGAGCGTGATGAAGGGCAGCGCTTTATCCATCGTGATGCCTTGTTCCCGATCTTCGAGCGCTGCATTGCCGAGCTCACCCTGGAACAGGTGACGGCCCGCTTTGCGGCCAATGACCTGTGCTGGAGCCCTTATCGCACCTTGGGCGAGGCGATGCAGGTCGACCCGCGCCTAGCGCTTTCTGCGCCGCTCTATACGCAACTGAGCCACCCCAGCGGGCTGACTTACCCAGCCCCCGGGCCGGCCGCGACTTTCGTCGGCACCCCGCGCGATGCCGGTGTGCGGGCGCCTTATCTCGGGGAAAACACCGATCAGGTCCTGGAGCAGGTGCTGTCACTGACCTCGGCGCAGATCGCCCAACTGCATGACAGCGGGTTGGTGGCGGGCAGCCGGCATGGATAACGGCGGTGCCTGGTTGGCAACTTCATGAATGCATTTATTGATTGAGACGGTTATGACAACAACAACTTCTTTTACCGCTCATTTGCAGGGTGCTGCGCAGGCGGCGCAACACTATGGCCACACCCTCCACGGGGCGGCTCGTGAGTTTTTCTGCAGTGACGGCCCGCCCGCTTCGGCCGTGCTCAAGCAGCATCAGCGCCTGCTCCATGGTTTGGCCTGGGTGGCGACGACTGTGGAGGCGATTGTTCGATCTGCCGAGTGGGGCCGGCAATTGGCGGCCAAGGGACACCTGGGCAAAGTGGATGAAATGGCCCTGGCCGTAGGCATCGCCGAATACCTGGCTCAGCTCGCTGGCGGCATCCCCATGGGGCAGAACGAGATATTTCGCCCTTGGGAGCTGGGGCTGGAGCCTGCGGCCCGGCGGCTTGCCGAACACCCGGATGTGCGCGCTCTGCAAGCCGCCGGTGGGGCGGCGGGGCGCTTGGCCCTGGTGCAGGCCTGGCGTGAGGGCGACAGGGTCAGCGAAACCCTGTTCGATCAGGATCTGGACCTGATTCGCGATCAGTTTCGGCGCTTTACCGCCAACGAAATCATCCCCTATGCCCATCAGTGGCACCTCAACGATGAGTTGATCCCCGATGCGTTGATTGCCCAGTTGGCGGAGCTTGGGGTGTTTGGTATCTGCATCCCTGCTGAATACGGCGGCATGGGGCTGGGCAAGCGAGCAATGTGCATCGTCACCGAGGAGCTCAGTCGTGGCTGGATCGCGGCAGGCTCGCTGGGCACACGCTCGGAAATCGCCGGTGACCTTATCGACTCGGTCGGCACCACCGAACAAAAGGCCCGTTGGCTGCCGGGGATTGCCTCGGGAAAAATCTTGCCAACGGCGGTGTTTACCGAGCCCAACAGTGGTTCCGACCTGGCCTCGCTGCGTACCCGCGCCAGTCGCACGGCCGATGGCAGCTGGCGCATTGACGGCAGTAAAACCTGGATTACCCACGCCGCCCGCAGCGACTTGATGACCTTGCTGGCGAGGTCAGAACCCGGGGTTGAGGGGCATGCCGGACTGTCGATGTTTTTGGCGGGGAAACCTCGGGGTACTCAAGCCGAACCGTTTCCTGCGGCGGGTATGACTGGCGGGGAGATCGAGGTCCTGGGGTACCGGGGCATGAAAGAGTATGAAATCGGCTTTGATGGTTTTGCAGTCGACGCTGACGGGCTGCTGGGTGGGGTGCAGGGCCAGGGCTTTCGGCAACTGATGCAAACCTTCGAGGGGGCGCGGATACAGACCGCGGCCCGGGCGGTTGGCGTTGCTTGGCGCGCGTTCGACCTGGCCTGGCAATACGCACTCGACCGCCAGCAGTTCGGGGCACCGATTATCGAGTTCCCTCGGGTGTCGGACAAGCTCGCGATGATGCTGGCCGAGGTGATCATGGCCCGTCAGCTCACGGTGTTTTCAGCGACCGCCAAGGAGCAGGGCCGGCGCTGTGACATCCAGGCCGGCATGGCCAAGTTGTTGGCTGCCCGGGTGGCGTGGAGCAACGCCGACGCGGGTTTGCAGATCCATGGTGGCAATGGCTATTCGTTGGAGTTCGAAATCAGCCGCGTGCTGTGCGACGCCAGGATCCTCAGCATCTTCGAGGGGGCTGCGGAAATTCAGGCCCAGGTCATCGGCCGCGGCCTGTTAGCCCAGGAACCCTGAGCATAGGTCGGAGGCAGACGAGTCAAGGGCGGTCAGGCAGCGGCCGATCGAACAATAAAAAGGCACCGAACAGGTCGACAGTTTTCGCAAGGCCGGTTGTCTGGGCCGATGGCGCTCAGCGCAACTGTCGATAAAAGGAGTCTAAAAAGCGAGGTAACCATGACACACCCTATGCACAACCTTCAGGCAGAAATGACAGAAATACTGGTCGCGATCGAGGATTCGGCGGAAAAATTTCTCAAGGACCGCGGAGGCCTGGATGTGCCTCGGCAGCACCGTGTATTCGAGCCCCAGGAATTGCCAAAACAGGAGTTCGGCCGTGACGACTGGCAGCAGATCGTCGCCCTGGGCTGGCCGGCCATGCTGGTGCCCGAGGCACTCGGCGGGCTGGAGCTGGGCCTTGATGCCGCGTCGTCGGTGGCGCGTAAAGTCGGGCGCTGGCTGGCGCCCGAACCGTTCACGGCGGTTGCTGGCGTGGTGGCGACGCTGCTGGCTGGTGCGTTAACCGCTGCATCTCGTGAACTCCTGGACGGGGTGTTAAGCGGCGAGCGTATCGTCGGCATCGCTCTGGATCTGGATGAGCGACTGAGTGCGTCGTCCATGGCCTGTCGAATCGAAGTTGGAGCAGAGGGGGAGCGTCGCCTGTATGGCGTGGCGCCGTATGTGGTGCCGGTCGATCCGGCCGATGGCTGGCTGATCGTTGCGCTGGATGAGCAAGGGGCGCCGATATTGCTGTACGTGGCAGCCGACAACGCAGGCCTTCGGGTCGAGCCGCAGATCGAGGCTGACGGGCGCTATCGGGCCCGCTTGTGCTTCGACGGTGTTCGCCTGTCGCGGCCGGCTATTGTGGCCCAGGGGCCTGAGGTCGTTGAGCTGCTGGGCCGAGCCGCCTCGATCGGTCGCCTGTTGTACGGCGCCGAGTTGCTGGGGGCCGCCGAGCAGATGCACGAACTGACCCGGGACTACATCTCGCAACGTCACCAGTTTGGCAAGCCGATCGGCAGTTTCCAGGTATTGCAGCACCGCTGTGTCGATGTGCTGATTCAGATCGAGCTGGCCCGTGCCAGCCTGCGCCAGGCTGTCGCGTGTGCCACGGATCAGGCGCTGAACATTGCCTCGCTGCAAGCCAATTTATGCGCCGGCCACGCGGCCATGGAGGCCGGTCAGGCGGCGGTCCACCTCCATGGCGCCATGGGCGTGACCGATGAGTGCGACGTAGGGCTTTATTTCAAGCGTGTGTTGGCGCTACTGCCACGTTTCGGTTCGGAGCAGACCCTGAAGCTGCGCTGGTTCGAGCTGACGCGAAATGACAACCCCGGGGACCCGGTGGTCAACGACTGGAGCGGTGAGTTTCCGAGGCATGACGATTGGGACTGTTGGTCAGACGGCGAATTTCGCCGCATGTTGCGGGCCTTTCTCGTCAGGCACTACCCAACACCCCTGCGGCATATGCCGCGCCGGGTGCATTGGCACGAAATCGGCGATTGGTACCGCTGCCTGTCCCAGCAGGGCTGGATCGCCCCAGCCTGGCCTGAAGCCCATGGCGGCATGGGGCTGCCCGCCGCCAAGCTGATCGCCTGGCACGAGGAGTTCGAAGCCTACGGCGTAGCAAGAGCCCCGGACCAGGGGATTTTGATGGTGGGGCCGGTTCTGATGCGGTTCGGAAGCGCCGAGCAGCAACAGCGTTTTCTGCCGAAAATCTTGAGCGGGGAGAACATCTGGTGCCAGGGTTATTCCGAACCCAATGCCGGCTCGGACCTTGCCAGCCTGCGCGCTGAGGCGCTGCTCGAAGGCGAGCACTTCATTGTTTCGGGCCAGAAAACCTGGACCACCCTGGCCCAGGATGCCACCCACATTTTCCTGCTGGTGCGCACCGACAAGGCGGCCAAACCGCAGGCAGGTATCAGCTTCCTGCTCTGTGACCTGAACTCACCGGGTATCAGCGTGCGTCCGATACGTGATCTCGCCGGGCACTGTGAGTTCTGTGAGGTGTTCTTCGACAAGGTGCGTGTGCCCCATGCAAACCTGGTGGGGCAGGTGAACCAAGGCTGGACCATTGCCAAGGCGTTGCTCGGGTTCGAGCGCCTGCACTTGGGGAGCCCCAAGCAGTCGCAGCATGCGTTGGGGCATTTGAAGGCGCTGGGGCAGCAGCTTGATTTGATGGACGACTCTGCCTTTCGTACCCGTTATGCCGAGTTGGCCCTGGATGTGGCGAACCTCACCGCGCTTTACACCCAGTACGCCGACTATGTGAAGCGCGGCGAACCTCTGCCGCCCTCGGTGTCGATGCTCAAGATCTGGGCGACTGAGACTTACCAGCGCATCGGCCTGGCCATCGTGCGCAATGCCGGCTCACTGGGCGCATTGTCCGGGGCGACGGCGACGGGAGACGGCCAGCAACACCTGCTGGCCGCGCTCTACAACGGCAGTGCCGCGAAGATCTACGGTGGCTCCAACGAAGTGCAGCGCAATATCCTGGCGCGCACGGTGCTGGAGCTACCGAGTTGAGGGGTAAATGGCGGTCAACCGCTTGCTGCTCAATGGCCGGCGGCAGGAACATCAAGCACGGGTGGCGGTGTAGCCACCCGGCTTTAACGTCAGCGATGGCCGAGGAGTACCGCAAATGATCGACAGACGTCATATCGGCGCCTTGGTTTCCAGTCACACGCAAGTGGTCGAGGCCGGCCGTCTGCGCTTTTTTGCCAAGGCGACCCAGCAGGCTGCGTGCTACAGCGACGAAGCGGCAGCGCTGGATGCGGGCTATCCGCGGTTGCCGGTGCCACCGACCTTTCTCTTTTGCCTCGACATGGAAGCCGGCGGCTCGGCGGCCACCCTCAAGCACTTGGGCCTGGATAACGGACGGATCCTGCACGGCGAGCAGGGTTTTACCTATCACCGCATGGTCTTTGCCGGTGAGCGCCTGAGTTTCGAGACCAGGATCGTCGACATCTATGACAAGAATGAGGGGGCTCTGGAGTTTGTGGTTCGCGAGACCCGTGTCACCGATGCCGATGGGCATTTGGTCGCGCAAATGCGCAATAGCCTGGTCATACGCCATTGAGGAGCCGTAGGTGAAACTTTCCGAAATCGAAATCGGCCACTGTTTGCCGCCGTTGACTGCCGAACCCATCAGCCGCCTGACACTGGCGTTGTATTGCGGCGCCTCTGGCGATCACAACCCGATCCATGTGGATATCGACTACGCCAAGCAGGTCGGTAGGTCCGATGTGTTCGCCCACGGAATGCTGTCCATGGCCTATCTGGGGCATGTGTTGACCCGCTGGGTGCCCCAGGAACGTTTGCTTCAGTTCTCGGTGCGGTTCGTGGCGCTGACCCAGGTCGGCGATGCTCTGAGCAGTTCCGGCAAAGTAGTTGAGATAGACATGGCTGCCGGCACCGCACGCCTGGAGATCACCAGCCGAAACCAGGCAGGTGAAATTAAGCTGTCAGGTGAAGCCGTGGTGGCCTTCGATGCGTGAAAGCGCTAGGCGCGCATGCGCCCGTTGACTGAGGTTTAGTAACCCTTAGAATTCATTCGCCATAAAGAATATTAATTCGAATAGTGAATATGACTTCAGAAAAAGAAAGCAACACCGCGACGGCGAGCGCCCCCGGTCCTAAAGAAGTCGGCGCGGTGGTCAACGCCATCCAAATCCTCCGTCACCTCGCCCAATGCACCGAGCCCAAAGGCGTTGCGGCTATTGCCCGGGCAACGGGCATCAGCCCCAGCAGTGCTTTCAACATCCTGCGCACCCTGACCAATGAACAGTGGGTGTCCTTCAGCGATAGCGGCAAGACTTACAGCCTGGGGCTGGGGCTTTCCGAACTGGCAGTCAGTTTTATCGGCCGCAGCTACGCTGACCTCATCCAGCCAGAGCTTGAGCGCCTGAGCCTGAACCACCGCATCATGGTCTTGCTGTGGGAGGTCACCGGCGATAACTACATGCACGCCATCGCCCGTGCCATCCCGGCCGTGGCGCATATCGACGTCAATCTCAAAACCCGCATGCCCGAGTTGTTGGGTGCCAGCGGGCGGTGTATTGCGGGCCTGCGCAATCTGCCGGAAGACGAACTGCGCCGGCGTTTCGCCCGCCTGCATTGGGAAAGCCCGCCGAGCTTCGAGAGCTATTTGGACGAAGCTCGTCAAACCTTGCACACCGGCTGGGCCATTGATGATGGCAACCTGTATCGCGGCGTCAGCGTGGTATCCAGTGCCGTGACTGACCACCACAACCAACCGCGTTTCGTGGTTTCCGGTATTGGCATCAGCGCCCAGTACGATCGCACTCAACTGGAGGCTCTGGGCGAGGCGCTAAGCAGCACGTCAGGGTTTATCAGCCGGGCATTGTTTCCTGGGGAAAAGCGCTGACCGCTCAACGCAGCTCGAGAGGCCCTCGCTTGCGGGCCCCAATACGGGAAGTGAGAGGCTCTCGGAATCTGCAAGGATAAAACAACACCGCCGGGGCCCTTATACGGGCCCCGGCAGTGCCGTACCAGTATTGAGCGGTCACACCGCCGTCCATCAGGAAGTCGCTGCCGGTGATGAATGTCCCTTCGGGGCCCATCAGCAGCGCCGCGACCGCCGCGCTTGGCCGCGCAGGATTCGATCATGCGGCGATACCCATCCCCACGCGGGCCCTTGAGTTCATCCCGGGCCAGGGGGGGAAGATAATGCCCGGGCGGATGGTGTTGACACGTGCGCCGCGCTTGTCCCAGCGAACGGCTTGCGCCGCCACGCGCAGCGAGTTGCCACGATCTGGTAGGCGTTCAGGGAGTCGGTGACCCGCTCGGGTGCAGCATTGGCAGCGCAAGAAGCGCTTCAGTCGGGGTCAACGCCAAGGCTTGGTTCTGCTCGGCGCTGAGCGCCGGCAAGCGGTGCCCTGACTGCGAGGCGATAACGATGTCCCCCTTTGGCGATGACCTCCAAACAGCTCCAGCACCAGGGCAGTGCCATATAAATCGACCAGGAGGATGGTGGCAGGCGTGGCCTGAGACGGAGAAACGCCTGCGGCGTGGATGACGCCGGTGATGTCGCCCATACGTGTCGTCTGGGCGACGAGTGCCTGGACCGACTCGCGGGATGAGACATCAACCCTGGCTGTTGTGACCTCGAAACCTGCGTCGCTCATGACCTTTGCGGCAGCGTCTGCAGTTGCTTGCTGCAGTCTGCCAGCAACACCTGTTTGCCAGCGCTGACGCGCCGAGCGATGGCTTGGCCGATCGAGCCGGCTCCGATAACTACAGTGACCTCGGTCATCTTTATGTTCCTGGGCGGGTGTGAGGCCACTTTAGGGCGCGCAGCGCTTGATGATTAGCCTTCCAGCAGCGCGTGGCCTTGTGAGCTCAATTCAGCAGTTGCCCCGTTCAAGCCCGGGCATTGGTGAAACACCCTCATGAGCCTATGCAGTCATGACCTGATTGAGTCGCCCCAGGTTTCGTAGCCAGCTCTTTTCTTAAACCCGGCTCAAGGGTTCTCTCGTAAACCCGGTCAGTAAAGATGTTACGCATTGGCCAACATTGCGTTGTGCCTGGATGTTCGCCGCGCAAAAGCTTTCAGTCTCGTTCTAAAGTGCGCACCGTCGCGGTCGATAATTCAGGGTACGCATGGGCTCTATCTCCTCATAACAACACATGCGACGTTCAGCACTAGCGTTTCCCCTTGCCAAAACTATAAATACCCGCAGGTGAAGTCATGAATATCAAGCAGAAGCTGACCTGGGCGTTCGCGGCTATCGCGTGCGTCCCGGTCATCCTGGTCGCCATTTTGGTAGTGCTGAATCTGCGAGAAGGGGCCCTGGCCAATTTCCTCGACAGCAGCGGTCGCGAGATCCGCCAGATCGACAATGGCATGAAGCAGTTTTTCGACGGCATCAGCCAAAACGTCGACTACGTAGCCAAGGACCCGCGCGTTGTCGCGGCCAAAGACCTCAAGAGCTACGCGGGCGCCGAAGCAGCGCAAATCCCCCTCACTCAGACCAACAAAGAGCTGCTGGCGATATTCGACCAGTTCGCCAAAAGCCATCCGAGTACCGCTTACCTGTCCCTGGGGCTGAGCGATGGCGGCTACGCCAGTTGGCCGGACGA
This sequence comes from Pseudomonas sp. CF161, assembly GCF_000416215.1. Lineage (NCBI taxonomy): Bacteria > Pseudomonadati > Pseudomonadota > Gammaproteobacteria > Pseudomonadales > Pseudomonadaceae > Pseudomonas > Pseudomonas sp. CF161. The sequence goes on along the minus strand of NZ_ATLP01000089.1, from coordinate 107,441 downwards.
CACCAAACTGAACAACTACGACCCGCGCGTACGTCCCTGGTACAAAGCGGCCATCGCCGCGCCAGGCGCCACCGTGCGTACCGGTGCCTACTATTGGGCGCCGGACGATGTGACGCTGATCGGCACCGTGCACACTGTCGCCGACGCCGCCGGGAATATCCTGGGAGTGGTTGGCCTGGACGTGTCGCTCAAACAGCTCACCGAACTGGTGCGCAACATCAAGCTGGGCGACAGCGGCTACCTGATGCTGGTGGAAGCCAACGGCAACGTGCTGGTAGACCCCAGCGACGCCAAGCACAACTTCAAACCCCTGGCCGACCTGGGCCCCAACTACGCCGAACTCGCCAAGCGCGGCGACGGTGTGACCCAGATCGAGATCGATGGCGTGCCCTACATGGCCAACGTGGTCAGTTCCAAAGACCTGGGCTGGCGCTTTATCGGCCTGATCAAGCGTGACGAAGTGCTGGCCGACGCCACCCGCCTGACCTGGTTGATCGCCGCCATTGCTGCGGCCTTGGCGTTGGTGTTCGCGATAGTGGGCGCCAGCTTTGCCAGCGTCATCGTGCGTCCGATTCGCGGCGTGGCCGACGGCCTGCAAGAAATCGCCGAAGGAGAAGGCGACCTGACGCGCCAACTCAAGGTGCAGGGCAAGGACGAAACCGCCAGCCTGGCGGGCTGGTTCAACCAGTTCCTGAGCATGATCGCGCAATTGGTGCAGCGCATCGGCAGCGCTTCATCTGACCTGCAGACCGCCGCCGCCGACACCAGCGAAGTGGCCAACAACATGAACCAGGCCGCAGGTCGCCAGCGGGAAGCCGTGGAACTGGTGAGCACGGCGTTCAACGAAATGGTCGCTACTGCCAACGAAGTCGCGCGTTCGTGCAGTGCCGCCGCGTCGAGTGCCGACGAAGGTTATCGCGACGTACACGACGGCCAGCAACACATCGGCGAAGCCACCGGCAGCGTGCTCAAACTCAGCGAAGACCTGCAAAAGTCGACCCAGACCATGCAGCTGCTGGAGCAGGACAGTCAGAACATCAACACCATTCTCGACACCATCCGCTCGATTGCCGAGCAGACCAACCTGCTGGCGCTCAACGCGGCAATTGAAGCGGCGCGCGCCGGTGACCAAGGCCGAGGCTTCGCCGTGGTCGCCGACGAAGTCCGCGCCCTGGCCCGTCGAACAGCCGACTCCACCGGCGAGATCGACAGCTTGCTGGGCAATCTCGCCCGCCGCACCCAGGAGGTCACGCAACAGATGCAAGGCAGCCTGCAGGTGTCCCACGCCAGCGTGGAACGCATCCAGCAGGCACGTGACAGCTTCGACAAGATCCGTGGCTCGGTGGACTCGATCCGCGACCAGAATACCCAGATCGCCACAGCCGCCGAGGAGCAGCACCAGGTGGCCGAAGAGATCAATCGGCACATCGCGCAGATCCATGCCGATGCCCAACTGGTCGAAGGCTTTGCCCAGTCCTCACAGACTGGCTCGGGTCGATTGATAGAAATTTCCGGTCAGCTCAAAGGCCTGGTGGGTCGTTTCAAGTATTAGGATTCCCACCCGGATGAAAGCGGTGAGCACTCACCGCTTTCACTTGGCCGATCTACGCAGTTTTTATCGCTGAAAGCCTCAGGCCGCTCTATCGAATCGCAGAGAGTCCGGTCAGAACCATCCTCATCAATAGCCCGCTTGGCCTTAGGCAGGGGGGCATGCTTTGCAAACCCTCTAAAGCATGCCCGCAGATTTGCCCCCGATTATGGCAATCCACTGGAAGTGAATGGATCTTGAGGGGCTATGACAAGGCAGAAATGATCAGTCGAACAGCCTGCCCGACGACGCCTAAAGACTCTCAGGGTCGCCAAAGAACATCTGAATCCGCGAGCGCAACCAACGCTCTCCCGGATCGTTGTCCTGAGAGCCGCGCCAGGCCATGTGCAGTTCAAAGTCGCGTACCGGCAGCGGCGGGTCTTCGGCGCGTACGCCGCCGGCGGCGGTCAGGGCTTCGGCGGTGTAGTCGGGAACTGTGGCCAGGATATCGGTGCCCGCCAGCAGGGTGCTCAAGCCGTTGAACTGCGGTACGGCAAGCACCACATGGCGTTTGCGTCCGAGTTTTTCCAACTCTTCATCGATAAAACCGCTGAGGTCGCCGGCGAACGAGACCAGGGCATGGGGGCGGGCGCAGAAGTCATCCAGGCTCAAGGCGCCGGGTACGGTGTCGGCGCGCAGCAATTTGGGCAGGCTGCGGCGCAATACCTTGCGCTTGGCGTTGGCCGGCAGGTCGGTGGTGTAGCTGACGCCAATCGAGATTTCGCCCGAGGCCAGCAGCGCCGGCATCAGCAGGTAGTTGGCGCGCCGTACCACCAGCACGATTCCGGGAGCTTCGGCGCGAAGGCGCTTGAGCAGCATGGGCAGCAGCGCGAACTCGACATCGTCCGACAGACCGATGCGAAACACGGCGGTGCTGGTGGCCGGGTCGAATTCGGCGGCGCGGCTGACCGCGGTCGAAATCGAATCCAGGGCCGGCGAGAGCAGGGCGAAGATTTCCACCGCTCGCGCCGAAGGTTCCATGCTGCGGCCGGTGCGCACGAACAGGGGGTCGTCGAACAGGTTGCGCAGGCGCGACAACGCCGCGCTGATGGCGGGCTGGCCGAGGAACAATTTCTCGGCGGCACGGGTCACACTGCGTTCATGCATCAATGTTTCGAACACGATCAACAGGTTCAGGTCGACACGACGCAGGTCATTACGATTCATCTGGAGTCCTGGCAGAGTCAGCAAACTTGACGAGAGCGGCCATATAAGAACAATGGCCGGCGTGAATCTTACGGGGAAAGGCTGCTACTCTGCACCGGCTAATTGAGTTTCCTGCCAGGCAGGTTCGCTCTGGCGCGCGGTTTATAAGGGTTACCGGAGCTGCGGAATCAATGACAGGCATGTCGACTATTAATAGCCACTGATGGTCTTGCTGTAAAAGCCCAGATAAAGTTCAGGGCATTAGAGGTTACTTTGACGAGGTTTGCGATGTCCCGCACGATCCGTTTTCACAAGTTTGGCTCGGCCGAGGTGCTCAAATGCGAAGAGCATGCGGCCGCTTTGCCTGCGCCAGGCGAAGTGCAGGTGCGCGTCGAGGCGATTGGCATCAGTTGGTATGACATTCTCTGGCGCCAGAACCTGGCCTCGTCCCATGCTCGCCTGCCTTCAGGCCTGGGCCATGAGATGGCCGGTGTGGTCACCGCAGTCGGTGATGGCGTCGACGACCTGGCAGTGGGTGACAAAGTCGCCAGTTTCCCTGCCGAAAGCCCCAATGATTACCCGGTATACGGCGAGCAGATCGTATTGCCGCGTTCGGCCCTGACCCGTTACCCAGACATTCTCAGCCCGATCGAGGCCAGCGTGCATTACACGCCGCTGCTGATTGCCTATTTCGCCTACGCCGATCTGGCACGAGTCAAACCCGGGCAGTTCGCCCTGGTTACCGACGCCAGCCATTGCGCCGGGCCGTCCTTTGTCCAGTTGGGCAAAGCCCTTGGGGTGCGGGTGATTGCCGCGACCAAGACCGCGGAAGAGCGCGAGTACCTGCTGTCCCTGGGCGCCGAGAAAGTGATCGTCACCGAAGAACAGGACCTGCTGATGCAGATCAACAAGTTCACGGACGGCCGTGGCGTGGACGTGGTGTTCGATGGCTTGGGTGGCCCGCAGATGTCACTGCTGGGCGATGTTCTGGCGCCGCGTGGCAGCCTGGTCTTGTATGGCCTGCAGGGCGGCAACCAGACGCCGTTCCCGGCCTGCGCGGCGTTCCAGAAGAACATCCAGTTCTTTGTGCACTGCATCGGCAACTTCACCGGCAAGCCGGAGCTGGGGATCGTCCAGGACCAGGTGGCACTGCAACGGGCCTTGCGTGACATCAACCAGCTGACCGCGGACCGCGTGCTGGTGCCGTTGAAGACCCGGGTGTTCCCGTTCAATGAGTTTGTCGAGGCGCACCGTTACATGGATGAGTGTCCATGCCGCGAGCGGGTTGCGCTGCAGGTCGAATCGGCCTGATCTCCACGCCAGGGTTCGCCACCACGAACCCTGGCGTTTTTTATCGCATAGGTGCTTCAAGCGCCGGTCTTTTATCTTCCCTCCTGATCACTCCAGCCCGTCCCGGGCATCGCTTGAGTGTTTGTCGTGCAAATTCTGCAAGTTCCTCCCATGCCACGGGATAGATCCCGTCGCGCGATGGTCAAACTGCCAGTAAACTGCCTTCCACTCCCGAATCATCCTTTTCCAGAGGTTTTGCATGACACTCAGTCCTTTTGCGGGCAAGCCGGCACCAGCTGAATTGTTGGTCGATATCCCGCGACTGGTAACGGCCTATTACACCGGCCAGCCCGATGCTTCGGTTTCTACCCAACGTGTTGCCTTTGGTACTTCGGGGCACCGTGGCAGCTCGTTCGATCTGAGTTTCAACGAATGGCACGTACTGGCCATCAGTCAGGCCATCTGCCTGTATCGCGAATCCCAGGGCATCGATGGGCCGCTGTTTGTCGGCATCGATACCCATGCGCTGTCCACGCCTGCCGGCGCCAGCGCCCTGGAAGTCCTGGCCGCCAACGGTGTGGCGGTCATGATTGCCGCCGGGGATGAGTACACGCCCACTCCGGCAGTTTCCCACGCCATCCTGTGCTACAACCGCGGCCGTACTTCGGGCCTGGCGGACGGCATCGTCATCACCCCATCGCACAACCCGCCACAAAGCGGCGGTTACAAGTACAACCCCACCAACGGTGGCCCGGCCGATACCCATATCACCAAGTGGATCGAAGCCAAGGCCAACGAATTGCTCGCGGCCAAACTCGCCGGGGTCAAGCGCATCAGCTACGAGCAGGCGCTGAAAGCCGATACCACCCACCGCCACGATTACCTCAACACCTATGTCGCCGACCTGATCAATGTGATCGACATGGACGCCATCCGTGGCGCCAAGCTGCATCTGGGCGTCGATCCACTGGGTGGCGCCGGTGTGCGCTATTGGTCGGCAATCGCCGAGCACTATCGCCTGGACCTGGACGTGGTGAACAAGCAGGTCGACCCGACTTTCCGTTTTATGTCGGTGGACTGGGACGGGCAGATCCGCATGGACCCGTCCTCCAGCTACGCAATGCAGGGGCTGATCGGCCTGAAGGATCGCTTCGATGTGGCCTTTGCCTGCGACCCGGACCACGACCGCCACGGCATCGTCACCCCGAGTGGTGGCCTGCTGGCGCCGAATAATTACCTGGCAGTCACCATCGACTACCTGTTCCAGAATCGTCCGCAATGGCGCGCCGATGCCGCCGTTGGCAAAACTGTGGTCAGCAGTGGCCTGATTGACCGGGTTGCCAAGCGCTTGGGCCGCCGTTTGTATGAAGTGCCGGTAGGCTTCAAGTGGTTTGCCGATGGCTTGTTCGATGGCTCGCTGGGTTTTGGCGGCGAAGAAAGCGCCGGGGCCTCGTTCCTGCGCAAGGATGGCGGTGTCTGGAGTACTGACAAGGACGGGTTGATCCCAGCCTTGCTGGCAGCAGAAATGACCGCCCGTACTGGCCGCGATCCCAGCCAGGCTTACCGTGCCCTGTGTGATGAGTTGGGCGAACCGTTCTCGGTGCGAGTCGATGCCAAGGCCAATCCGCAACAGAAAGCCCTGCTCAGCAAGCTTTCGCCGCAGCAGGTCACCTCGACCCAGCTGGCTGGCGAAGCGATTGAGCAGATCCTCAGCCACGCGCCGGGTAATGATCAGGCCATTGGCGGGCTCAAGGTCATGACCGCCAACGGCTGGTTCGCCGCGCGGCCTTCGGGCACTGAAGACATCTACAAGATCTACGCCGAAAGCTTTATCGGTGATGACCACCTCAAGCAACTGGTGCAGGAAGCCCAGACCCTGGTGGATGGCGCCATCAGCGGCAACTGACAGGCAGATAAAAAAAGGGCGACCCCCAGGGTCGCCCTTTTTAATGGCCTGTGTTTTATCAGGCCAGGTCCACCAGCACGATTTCACTGTCTTCGATTGCCGTCACCCGCAAGAGGCGTTCCTCGGCGACCGCTACACCGTCTCGAGCTTGTGCGCGCAAGCCGTTGACTTCAATCACCCCGGTAGCGGGCACCAGATAGGCACGCCGGCCCGGGTCCAGTGCATATTCGGCTGATTCGCCAGCCTTGAGGTTGGCCGCCACCAGGCGCGCATCGGCGCGAATCCGCAGGCTCTGGTCATCGCCTTGCTTGCCGCTGGCCAAGGTCACAAACCCTTCGCGCTGGCCTTTGGGGAAAGGCTTGGCGCCCCAGGACGGCGCTGCGCCGGCCTGGTTGGGGATGATCCAGATCTGAAAAATCCGGGTTGGCGTCGACTCCAGGTTGTACTCGCTGTGGGCGATCCCGGTGCCGGCACTCATCACCTGCACGTCGCCGGCTGCGGTCCGGCCTTTATTGCCGAGGTTGTCCTGGTGAGTGATGGCGCCTTCACGCACATAGGTGATGATTTCCATGTCGCGGTGCGGGTGCTGGGGGAAGCCGGTGCCAGGGGCGATCACGTCATCGTTCCACACCCGCAGGTTGCCCCAGTTCATGCGCGCCGGGTCGTGGTATTCGGCGAACGAAAAGTGGTGGTGAGCATCCAGCCAGCCATGATGGGCGCCGCCCAGGGATGCAAAAGGTCTGAGTTCAAGCATGATCGTCTCCTGTAAGGGGTCGGCCTGGTCGCTGCCGTAGAGCGCCGATCCCGGTTGATGGCGAGCATCATCTATCAGCCATGTATCGATAAAAAGCGCAAAAAATGCCGTAATCCAATCTATAAATTAGATGTTTATGCGGGCGGATTGCTGCTGTCGAATCTTCAATTCATCGCTTAAGTGGATGACCTGTAAGCATTTCGCTAGAAGTCAGGGGCAAATGCAGCGACCATAGCCCACACAGCCTCACACCCTGGAGTCAGCGTGCCGCAACACACCCCCGATCTTCCTCCCGAGCTTTTGCCATTGGCCGAAATGCCGCTGTTCAAGCGGTTGGCAGCCAGGTTTTTCGGACATGGCCTTACCCGCCTACGCGCCCAGCATCGGGCTTCCTGGCTGCATGGTCAGGCGGATGGCTTTCGCAGCGGGCATACCGCTGGCGTCGAGTATGGCTATAAGGAGGGCAAGCTCGAAGGCATCGAGGAAGGCCGCCAGGTGCTGTTGATCCGCGATACGCGCAATACCGAGCACCGTGCTCCCGGCGTAGATGACTTGCTGTTCGATGACTGGCGCCTGCCGCTGAGTGCGGAGTTGAAGAAGCGCATCAAGGCCGATGTCGCGCGCTTGCTGCCGGCCCATGCCCAGCCGAGCACGGCGCAGTGGAAGATGATTTTCAGCGATACCCCGTCCACTTCCGTGATCGCCGGCGCCGGGGCAGGCAAGTCGACTTCCCTGGTGCTGCGCATCCTGCTGCTGCATCACTACCTGGGCTTTGAGCTCGATTCCTTGACGGTGGTGACCTTTACCCGTGAGTCGCGCAAGGACTTTATCCAGAAGCTGACCCAGGTGTTCAGCCTTTGGGGCCTCAGCCTGGGTTTGCGCGAGGCGCGGGAAGTAGTGCGCACCTTTCACTCGCGGATTCTGCCGATGGTGCGCAGCCTGCCGGGGTTCGAACGTCTGCAGGCGTTTGAAAACCTCAGTGAGCGTGGGCCGGGCGCGGATGAGGAGGTGGAGAGCAACCCGTTCGACCTGCGCATCAACGACGCCCAACGGCGTCACCTGAATGCCTGCTACCACACCTTGCATGGCCGCGATGAGCGCTTTCGCCAGGCGATCAAGCCGCTGTTGCGCCATGCCTTGCAGCTCAAGGAGCTGGAGCGCGATCACCCTGATGTGCAAAAGCGCATGGCGGTCACCGAATTGGCCGCCAAGCGCGACGAAGAGCTGTGCGACACCCTGGAAGACCTGTGGTTTCGAGCCGGTGCCTGGCCGATCAAGGGCATCGAGCCCAATCGGCAAAGCATCGAAATCAACGGCTCGCGTTTCCATTGCCATGGTTATGCGGCCGAGCTGGATGCTTGGGTGGTGCTGGGCTTCGACCCAAGGGAAAACCCCCAGGTCAGCCGTCCCGGGGCCAAGCTCACGGTGCGCGCGGAATGGGCGGTCAAACGCACCCTGTTTCAAGCTTTCTGTCATAAGCCTTTGATATGGCTTGATTCCTATGACTCGGCGAAGCGCGTCCTGTCGTCATTGGCCGGGGATGCCAGCGCGGGGCCGGGTTTCGATTACAAGGTCAAGGGTGAGCTGGCTTCGGCGCCATTGCTGGACTGTTTTGTCGGTGCCGCAGGCTTTATCGAGAACCTCGGGCTGGATGTGTGCGATGCGGTCGGGCGCATGAGCTTTGCCAAGGATGACCCGGATCGGCATTTCTTCGAGGCGCTCAGCCTGTTCTGGCGGGCCCTGGAAGACCATCTGCTGGACCAGTCACCGCCGATCATGAGCTACAACCGCATGTTCGCCTTGTTCAGCGAGCATTCGCCGGAGAACCTCAAGCTGCTGAGCAATGAGCGCCTGCGCCCTTTGTCGCATCTGATGATCGACGAATTCCAGGACGTTTCGCCGCAGATCGTCTCCTGGCTTCGCGCCTGCCTGCGAGAAATCCGCAGTCGCGGCCCGGCCATGCATATAGGGCGCGGGGCCCAACGGTCGTCCCTGCTGTGTGTGGGCGACGACTGGCAGTCGATCTACGGCTGGCGCGGCAGTTCGCCGAAGTATTTCATGGAGTTCAATAAGGAATTCCCGTCGCCCAGCACCACCCGGGTCATGCTCAGCGAGAACTACCGCAGCCATCAGCACATCATCGATGCCGCGGAGCACATCGTCCGGGCGGCGCCGGCGATCAGCGGGAAAAAAGCCAAAGCCAGTGGGGCCGAGCAGGATCTGCGCCCGGTGCAGGTGCTGGACCGCGATGACGCAGGCTTGGGCAAGCGCCTGGCCGAGCACTATCAGAAGGGCGATTCAATCTTGATGTTGTTTCGAAAAAGTAGCGATAAGTTATTGATTGAAGAGCATATTAATCAAATAGTTAATGTTGATTCTAGGTTGCCGATCGAAGCCCGCAGGCTTAAGCAACTGACCTATCACAGCTCCAAGGGCTTGCAGGCGGACGCCGTGTTCCTGCTGGGTGATTGCCAGCACTTGACCAGCTCGCCCTACAAGAATCAGGTCTACCGCATGGCCGGCCTGGGCAAGGACGGCGACGCCGAGCCCTACGACAGCGCGCAGAAGGATGAAATCCTGCGCCTGGCCTATGTCGGCATCACCCGTGCGGTGAAGCACTGTTACTGGTATGTCGATGGGCAGGAGTCCGCGGCGGCCAATGCACCCAAGGCGTCTGATCGGGTTGCGCGGGGCAAAGCGTTCTTCAACGATCTGCGTGCATGAAAAAGCCCGCTGTATAAGCGGGCCTTGGCTCAACAGGATGGGTGGTCAGGCCTTGAGTGCCAGAGGCGGCATGAAGGACTCAAGTTCATCTTCCACCGCCTCGATTATTCGCTCGACGTCGGTGGCGTTCATCACGGTGGCGCAGGGGATGCCGGCTATGGCGATCATGGTTTCGCCACTGACGCGATCAAAAAGCCGGGCGATCATGCTGCCGGGCGCGTCCATGCTGGCCTCGAAACCCATGGGGTGAAAATGCCAGCGCATCAACTGGCATGCGTTGGGAAAGGTGACCTTGCTGACGGAAACTCTATTCATGAGATGCCCACCTGGATCATTGAGCGCTTCCTTTTGCTCGCGGTAGGTAAGGAGGGACCGTCGATGGTCCTTCCTGTGGAGTGTGTAAAAGTAGCACCCGCTTGTGACACTCCGCGGTTTTTTTTCAGGCCGTTTGGCGATTGCCTGGCAGAATTTTGATGCAGGTCATGTCCTCGCGGTTTTTGGGCACAATGCCAGTATTCCCACGGCCGGGATTGCCCATTGAAGCCGCCTGCCAACTTCGGCAAGCTCTGTTTTTATTTCGCCGAGTGCCCTATGTCCGCCTTTGATGACGGCCCGCAGCAAACCCAGGCCACCGCCGAAACCGTGATGCGCTATCACCTGTGCTGGAAACACCGGGATCTGGATGGCGTAATGGCGCTTTACCATCCCGAGATTCAATACAGCGACTTTTTCCAGAACCGCACCCTGGGCCTGGATCAATTGCGTGAGTACGTGGCCAGCAGCATGCCACGGGACCCGGACGAAGCCCTGGAGCACAGCGATCGCATCCGCGTGGATGGCAATACCGCGTTTATCCAGTATCAGGTCACATTGCGTGGCGGCCGAGGCCTGGTGTCATTTCGCGCCAGCGAGGCGATTACCGTGCGCGACGGGCTGATCTGGCGCGTCAACGAATACGCCTCCCTGGTGCACGAGACCCTGCCGGACAAGGCGCGCCACAGTACGCGCCCAGCTGCGAGCCGCCTGGGATTGTCGCCGCGCCAGCTGAGCTTCATGGCCGAGGACTTGCAGCAGTATTTCGAGCGGCAACAGCCGTATCTGGATCCTGAGCTGGATTTGCAGCGGGTGGCGAAGGAGTGCGGTTACAGCCGCAATCAGATTTCCTACCTGCTCAACCAAGTGCTGGGCCAGAGCTTCTATCGCTATGTGAATCAGGCGCGCTTGCAGCATTTGCTGCTGGCGCTGGACCAGGCGACGCCCCCGCTGCGTGTCGATGAGCTGGCCTTTGCCGCCGGTTTCAATTCGTTGTCGGCGTTCTACAGCTGTTTTCGCCAGCACACCGGCCAGTCGCCCAAGGCCTATGCCAAGCAAATTTCTTTGCGTGCACGCGCGCAAGACAACGCCTGACCCCAGCCACTAGGATCGCCGCTATCGAAAATTCGGTTGCGGAGTTGTTGCATGCCAGCATGGCGCACGATCAGTTTGTGGATGGACCAGCTCGACGAGCCGCTGCTGGCACGGCCGTCTCTTGAGCAGGATCTGGATGTCGACGTAGCCATCATCGGTGCCGGTTACACCGGGCTGTGGACGGCTTACTACCTCAAGCACCAGGCGCCGCAGTTGCGCATTGCCATTGTCGAGGCCCAGACCGCCGGCTTCGGTGCCTCAGGGCGCAATGGCGGCTGGCTGATGGGCAATCTGTTGGGGGAGGACAGGTTGCTGGCCGGCTTGTCGAGCGAACAGCGTCGAGCGTCCTTTGATCTGCTCCACGGCATTCCGGATGAAGTGGCAAACGTCATCGAACGTGAAGCTATCGACTGCGATTACCGCAAGGGCGGGGTGTTGTACTGCGCGGCGCGCTATCGCGAACAGGAAACCAGCCTGCGTCAATACCTGGCCAAGTTGCATGCCCAGGGCCTTGGCGATGCCGACTACCACTGGCTCAGCCCCGAGCAACTGGGCCAGCAGGTGCGTATCGCCAACGCCTACGGCGCCATCTATTCCCCTCATTGCGCGACCATCCATCCCGCCAAGCTGGTGCGTGGCCTGGCGCGGGTGGTTGAAGGCATGGGCGTGCAGATCTACGAGAACAGCCCGGTCACCCATTGGCAGTCTGGCGGGCTGCGGACGGCCAAGGCCCAGGTGCACAGCCGCTGGACGGTGCCGGCGGTAGAAGGCTACTCCGTGACCTTGCCGCCCCTGGGCCGCTACCAGATGCCGGTGCAGAGCCTGCTGGTGGCCACCGAACCGCTGTCCCAGGCACTGTGGGACGAGATCGGCCTGGAGCACGGGCAAGCGTTCAGTGAAAGCAGCCGTCAGGTGACCTACGGCCAGCGCACCCTGGATAACCGCCTGGTGTTCGGTGCCCGTGGCGGATACCGCTTTGCCGGCAAGCTGCGGCATGACTTCACCTTGAGCGACAACGAAGTCGGGTTGCGCCGCTATCTGTTCGGCGAGCTGTTTCCACAGCTGAAGAATGTGCGCATCACCCACTCCTGGGGCGGCAACCTGGGCATGTCCCGTCACTTCAAGCCCCATATGCTCTGCGACCGGCGCCATGGTATTGCCCTGGCCGGTGGCTACGGTGGCGAAGGGGTTGGCGCCAGCAACCTGGGCGGCCGCACCCTGGCCGATCTGATTCTTGAACGCGAAAGCCCACTGGTGTGCCAGCCCTGGGTCATGGCCAACGGTAGTGTGGATGGCTTGCGCCCCTGGGAGCCCGAACCGTGCCGCTGGCTGGGCTACAACGCGATCATTCGCAGTTTTGTCCATGAAGACCAGACCCTGGCCAACCCGGCCAGCCCACCGTGGCGGCGCAAGCTGGCCAGTCGCGTGGCCGGTTTCATGGAAGGTTTCATGCACTGACTGTGCGATTTCCAACCCATAGGTAGAACCATGAGCATCACTCAATTCAAGAACACCGCCACGGCTGTCCTCGATCAATCGAACCCGGTCGCCGTGCCCCTGGGCAGCCCGGTCGCCGTCACGTCGGTGACCTGCGTCGAGCGCAACGACGGGGTCGAGACCGGCATCTGGGAGTGCACGCCGGGGCGCTGGCGGCGGCAGATCGTGGCCCAGGAGTTCTGCCACTTTATTCAAGGCCGCTGCACCTTTACCCCGGACAACGGTGAAACCCTGACCATAGAAGCCGGCGACGCACTGATGTTGCCGGCCAACAGCACCGGAATCTGGGATATCCAGGAAACCGTGCGCAAGACCTACGTGTTGATTTTCTGATCCTTTGATCCCTGATCCCTTGATTGCCTGCCAATAAAAATAGCCCATACCCAGGAATCGCCCCATGACCCGCATGACCCCAGCTTCGCTGCTGTTCGCTCCCCTGATGCTTGTCGCTGCACTCGGCCAGGCCGCCGAGACGGTGAAGATCTATAACTGGTCGGACTACATCGCGCCGGACACGATGAAGAACTTCCAGAAGGAAACCGCCATCGGTTTCAGCTACGACGTCTATGACAGCAACGAAACCCTGGACGGCAAGTTGATGACCGGTAAATCCGGGTATGACGTGGTGTTTCCGTCAAACCACTTCATGGCCCGGCAGATCCAGGGTGGCGCCCTGAAAACGCTCGACAAGAGCCAGTTGCCGAACTGGAAGAACCTCAACCCGGTACTGCTCAAGGCCCTGCAAACCAACGACCCGGGCAACGCGCATGGGTTTCCCTACCTATGGGGCAGCACCGGCATCGGCTACAACATCGCCAAGGTCAAGGCGGTGCTGGGCGACAATGCGCCGGTGGACTCCTGGGACCTGATTTTCAAGCCCGAAAACATGCAGAAGTTGCAGAAGTGCGGGGTGGCGATCCTCGATAACGGTCCCGAGTTGCTCCCCGCCGCCTTGAACTACCTTGGGTTGCCTCACCACAGCCAGAACCCGGCGGATTACAAAAAAGCCGAGGAGCTGCTGATGAAAGTGCGGCCTTACATCAGCTACTTCCATTCCTCCAAATACACCAGCGACCTGGCTAACGGTGATATCTGCGTGGCGGTGGGATTCTCCGGCGACATCCTGCAGGCTGAAAGTCGGGCCAAAGAAGCCAAGAATGGCGTGGAAATCGGCTATTCGATTCCCAAGGAAGGCGCAGCCATCTGGTTCGACATGGTGGCGATGCCGGCCGATGCCCCGGATGAGAAGGCGGGTTACGCCTTTATGAACTACCTGCTGCGCCCTGACGTCATGGCCGCTATCAGCAACTACGTGCATTACGCCAACGGTAACCAGCAGGCAGACAGCTTGATCGACCCTGCAATCAAGAACGACACCAAGGTTTATCCGAGCCCGGACATGATGGGCAAACTGTTTGCCCTGGAAGCCATGCCGCTGAACATCGACCGGATCCGTACCCGGCTGTGGAACAAGATCCGCACCGGCAGTTGAGGGCGGCGGGCGAGTTGGGCTGGAGTGCCGAACCTGCCCGTGGATCCTGGCGTCCACGCACGCCTCGGCAGCGGCTACAACCTTAGTAGCCGCTGCTGCAGGCCGCGCTGTCCCTCGGCAGCGCCGTCATAACTCCAGGGTTCGCACCAAGCCCCTCTTGCTTCAGCTCAGTTGCGCATTCTCGGGCAGCAGAGCACCACCATCGACAATCAGGGTTTGCCCGGTGATATAGCCGGCGTTGCGCGATGCCAGAAACAGCATGGCGTAGGCAATGTCCTCGGGGCTGCCCAGGCGTTTGAGCGGGATATGCTCGGCCAGCTCTGGGGAATCACCGAGGTTGGCCATGGCCTGGGTGGCAATCAGGCCGGGCTCGACCCCATTGACCGTGATTCCGTATTCGGCCAGTTCCAGCGCCGCGCTGCGGATAAAGCCGTTGACCCCGGCCTTGGACGCGGCGTAGTGGGCCAGCCCGGGAATCGCCGTGCGTGGGCCGGTCACCGAGGAGGTGATGACGATGCGCGGGTGCTGGGCGAGGCGCAGGGTCGGCAAGGCGGCCTGGGTCAGCCAGAAGCAGCTCTTGAGGTTGACCGCCAGGGTCTGTTCCAGGGTGTCATCGCTCAGGTCGATCAGCTTCTGCATCGGAAACACGCCGGCGTTGTGCAGCAGCAGGTCCAGTCCGCCAAAGGCTTCAAGGGTGGCCTCGACCGCCTGATTGGCCGCGCTGCGACTGCCGAGGTCGACCGTCAGCAACTCGGCCTGGCCCCCGGCCTCGCGTATCAGGCGCAGGGTTTGTTCACCGCTGGCCTGGGAGCGGGTCGCCAGCATGACCTTGGCTCCCTGTGCGGCAAACACCTGGGCAATCGCCCGGCCAATGCCCTGGCCGGCACCGGTGACCAGGGCGATACGTCCTGTCAGGTCCTGGCTCATGAAGCAGCCCCCTGAAGGTTGGTCTGGGCAAGGACCTGGCTCAGGCACTGGTCCAGCAAGCGATTGTGCAGGTCGACGTCCTGCGCGGTGGTGGCCGGGCACATCAGGGCCATGTTGTGAAAGGGCGTCAGCAATACCCCACGGTTCAGCAGGTACAGGTGCAGGTACGCCTCGATCAGTCCATGGCGCGCGTGATGGGCTTCGCCGCCATTGCGCGGTGCGTGGTCCATAAACAGGTATTCGACCCGCGCGCCGATGCGGGTCACATGCCAGGGCAGGCGATGGGTGTCGATGATGCGCTGGACCCCCTCACGCAGCCGCTCGGCCAGCGTGATCATGTGGGCATAGTTGGCCTCTGTCATCACGTCGCTGAAGGTCGCGCGCATGGCGGCCATTTGCAGGGCGTTGCCGGCCAGGGTGCCGCCGAAGCCAAAATGGTTGATTGCCTGCCCCGGCTGGAAATGCGGCAGCACCTGCCAGATCCGCTCGGCCATGGCCTGGCTGCAGCCCCATACCGCAGCGGGAATACCCCCCGCGATGCATTTGCCGAGCACAAAGAAATCCGCCTGCAAGCCGTGTTCGCCGCTGTAACCACCGGGGCCGCAGGAAATGGTGTGGGTTTCATCGATGATCAGTGGCACATCGAAGCGTTGGGTCAGTGCTCGCAGGCCCTCGTGAAAGCCCGGGGCCGGCGGCACCATGCCGACGTTGGTCATGAAGGGTTCGGTCAGTACCGCGGCCACGTCACCCTGGGCCAGGGCGGCTTCGAGGGCGGCCAGGTCATTGAATTCCACCAGACGCGTGGTGGTGGCATGTTTGATTCCGTTGGCGTGCACCCCTTCGCGGGGAATCATCTGTCCGGCGCTATCGAACTCCACCTGGGACTCGTCGACGCTGCCGTGGTAATTGCAGTTGAACACCAGCACCTTTTCGCGGCCGGTGATCATCCGGCACAGGCGCAGGACGAAACGATTGGCGTCGGTGGCCGATGTCGTGACCTGCCAGTAAGGCAGGCCGAAACGGCGCACCAGTTCCTGGCCCACCCACAGGCTATCGGCGGTGGGCAGCATCAGGGTCGAGCCGTGGAGCGCCTGATGGCCAATGGCTTTGGCGACCGCCGGCTGGCTGTGCCCGAACATGGCGCCGGTATCGCCCAGGGCGAAGTCGACATAGGTGTGCCCGTCACAGTCGGTCAGGGTCGCGCCCTGGGCATCGGCGACCAGAATCGGGTACAGCCCCGGCCATTGCTGCATCCAGTGCAGGGGCGCGCCGTACAGCCAATGCTTGAGGTTTTCCTGGTAGTGCTCGCCGGAACGGGGGTGGCGTTCGGCGAATTGTCGCAGCTCGGTTTGGTAGCAACTGGCGACACGTTCGAGATCAAGGCCGAGGGTCATGGGTAAGGCTCCAGTTCAAAGGGGCTTAACGGTATTCGGTGCGGTTGAGCACGCAGGCGAGGGCGCCCACCGGGAAGTTGGCGGCGCTGCTGAAGTCGTCGCCCTGGTAGCCGAAGATCTTGCCGTCGGTCTTGCCGGCTGCCAGGTCAATCAATACCAGGCCCAGGGTCGGGACGATCTTTTCCCGCCAGACAAACAGGTAGAGCTGCTCGGCGACCTTGTAGTAATGGCAGCGGTCGGTATCCGCCAGCCCCTGTTCGACGCCCGCCAGGCACTGCCAGCTGTAGAAGTTCGAGTTCAGGTACACATGCTCATAGGCTTCGGTGGCGCTGTAGATGTACTGGTTGCGCAGGCCAACCAGCTCCAGGGTCGGCGCGTGTCGAGGGGTATCGGCGGTGCAGGGCGAGTCGATGCTGCCATGCAGGAACTGCGCGCTGACCGCCGTCAGCTCCCGGCCGGACAACGCGCGGCTGAACAGGTCGACTGCGGCTTCGGCCTGGGTCGGCATCTGCCCGATCACGGCGGTGAATAGGTTGTGCATCAGGTCCAGCACCAGGCTGACCGAATGGGTCCGGCCGTCTTCCTGCTTGAGAAAATCCACCAGGTAGATGCCCGGCCGGATTGAGCTGGCGCGATAGGGCGCATCGCCACTGGCGCCTTTATCGGCGGTTTGCCAGTGCAGGGTCTCGGCCCCGAAGTGGTGCTCGATCAGCCAGCCGTTGGCGAAGTGCAGCGTGAGGCGACGGCCCTTCAGGTCATCGAGTGCCGGGAGGATGTGATTGTCGCTGGCAAAGCCATCGGCCAGGGCGCCAACGGTGATCCATTCAGGTTGTGTCTGGGTGGTCATGGGCTGGGTCTTGTCGGTTGAGGGAAGGTCTCAATAGTCGTCCCATCGACCCGCGTCGCCCATCAACCGGATGGTTGAGTTCTAGAGGAATAGCGCCTTGACCAGCTCGGTGCGGTTGCCGACAGCGGTTTTGCGAAACAGGTTGATCAGGTGGGTCTTGACGGTCGGCAGGCCTAGGCCCAAGTGCTGGGCGATGGCTTTGTTGCTGGCGCCCTCGCGCAGCAGCCAGGCGATTTCCTGCTCCCTTGGGGTGAGTGCGGCCAGGCGTTGGTCGGATTGGGAGTAGGGCGCCTGGGCGGCGATTTCCAGCAGCCCCTGCAAGGCGTGCAGGGTTGTCAGCTCATCAGGGCTGAAGCGCCCGAGGCTGGCATCACGCAGCAGGGACAAGCCGGCAATCGGACGTTGACTGTCGCTGGCCAGGATCTCCACCACATCGCACACCCCGTTGCGTTGTAAAAAGCCCTGGTAGACCTCGGTCTCGTGGCGGCCCTGCTGGGCCATGCCCATGTGCAGCGACAGCACCGGGCTGCCCGCCGCTGCGCAATTGCGGGGGCGTAACGGGTCGTAGTGGCGGTAGCGTTGCAGGTAAGCGTCGTGCATGTGCGGGGTCATGCGGTGCAGCGAAAAGTGTTGTGCCTGCAGTTGCTCGTCGATGCGATAGAACGCACAGAGGGTGGCCGGCACGACCTGGGTAAATGCCCGGATACAGCGCTGGCCGAGTTCGAGGGCATCGGGCAGGGCGGGTGACTGGCTCATCGATGACTCCCTGGGTTGAGGCAACCACTCAAAGGGACGATAAGGCCCGAGGGGGCCTTATCGAGCGCAGCAATCGCTGGGTAGCGTCAGCGGCGGGCCTGGGACAGGCCCAGTTCCAGGGCATTGACGATGACGTCAATCTGCTCCTGCTGGATCACCAGAGGTGGCGAGAGAATGATCTTGGTCCCCACCGGGCGCACCATGACACCGTTGTCGCGGGCGATCTGTGCCACCTGGTTGGCGTAGCCACTCATGGGGTCGATTGGCTCGCGGGTGGTTTTATCGGCCACCAGGTCGAGGGCGATCATCAGGCCCTTGCCGCGTACTTCGCCGACACTGTCAAAGCGTTCGGCAAAGGGCTGCAGGCGCTTGAGCATGTAGTCGCCCATTTTCGCGGCGTTGGCCGGCAAGTCGTCCTTGACCACGATATCCAGGCAGGCCAGGGCTGCGGCGCAGGCCACCGGGTGCCCGGAGTAGGTGTAGCCGTGCATGATGGCGCCGGTGAAGTTGCTGTTCTTCTCGAACGCCGCTTCGACCCGTTCGTTGACCACAGTGGCGCCCAGGGGGATGTAGCCCGAGGTGATGCCCTTTGCCAGGCACATGATGTCGGGTTTTACGCCCCACAGGCGGCTGCCGAACATCGAGCCGCTGCGGCCGAAACCGGTCACCACTTCGTCGGCGATCAGCAGCACGCCGTACTTGTCACACACCTCGCGGATCAGCGGCCAGTAGTTGGCGGGCGGCACAATGACGCCGCCGGCGCCCTGGATCGGCTCGGCGATAAAGGCCGCGACGGTGTCGGGGCTCTGGAACTGGATTTCCCGTTCGAGAATGTCGGCGCAGATCTTGCCGAGTTCTTCCGGGTCCTGGCTGTAGGGGTTGCGGTACAGCCATGGGGTGTCGACATGGAAGCAGCCCGGCAGCAGCGGCTCGTAGTTGCGGCGGAACACGGTGTTGCCATTGACCGAGGCACCGCCAAAGTGGGTGCCGTGGTAGCCCTGGCGCAGGGAGATGAACTTGGTGCGATCAGCCTGGCCTTCGAGTTTCCAGTACTGGCGGGCCAGCTTCAGGGCGGTTTCGATGGCGTCCGAGCCGCCGCTGCTGAACGCCACGCGGCGCATGCCTTCGGGTTCCAGCAGGTTCATGACCACTCGCGACAGCTCTTCGGCACGGGGGTGGCTGACGCCGTCGAACAACTGGAAATACTCCAGCTCATCCAACTGCGCGGTGATCGCCGCTTTCACTTCCTTGCGGTTGTGGCCGACGTTGACGTTCCACAACCCGGCAACGCCATCCACCAGTTGGTGGCCCTTGTCGTCATACACATAGCAGCCATCGCCACGGACAATACGAATCGGCTCGCGTTGCTTCATTTCGTTGGGGTGCAGCATGGGGTGCCAGAAGCGGCTTTGTTCGCTCACGTTGAGTCTCCTGATAACGCACGGACAGCGTGGGTCTATTAGTGCGTCATTTATACCCCTGGCGCTTGCCTCTGTGTGCCAGGGTTCTTGATCGTCACTGCCAGACTGATGCAAGGCATGACGCCGCGCGCCGCGATCATGGGTGGCTGATGGTGCGGGGCAGCGATGGGCTGGCAGCCAGTGCCAAGTTTCCCGGCAGCCAGGATCAAGACGACGTTCGGCTTTGCGCTCAGAGTCTGTCTCGAACTAGGTCTATTTCCGAGGATTCCAGATGAGCGTTGCCATCGACCCACGTGTCGCAGCATTTATAGACAGTCAGCATGGACTGCTGATTGACGGTCACAGCCAGCCAGCGTTATCCGGTACCCGGATGCCGGTCTTCAACCCCGCGACCGGCGAGGAGCTGACCCGGGTGGCCGCGGCTGCCGCGGCGGATGTCGACCTCGCCGTGGCCGCTGCACGCCGGGCCTTCTGCGGCAGTTGGGCGGCGCAACGCCCGGCCGACCGTGAGCGCCTGCTGCTGAAGCTGGCCGACCTTCTGGAAGCCAATGGCGAACACCTGGCACAGCTCGAAACCCTCAACAACGGCCAGTCGATCCACCTTGCCCGCGCCCTGGAAGTCGGCGCCGCAGCGGAGTTCACCCGCTATATGGCGGGCTGGGCGACCAAGATCGAGGGCAAGAGCCTGGACGTTTCGATCGCTGCGGTGCCCGGCGCCAAGTACCGCGCCTATACGGTGCCGGAGCCGGTGGGGGTGGTGGGGGCCATCGTGCCGTGGAATTTCCCATTGCTGATGGCGATCTGGAAGATCGTTCCGGCATTGGCCTGTGGCTGCACGGTGGTGCTTAAGCCGGCAGACGAAACACCGTTGACGGCCTTGCGCCTGGGGCAGCTGTGCCTGGAGGCGGGCATCCCTGAAGGCGTGGTGAACGTGGTGACCGGTACGGGCGCCGAAGCCGGCGCCGCGTTGGCCGGTCACCCGGGAATCGACAAAGTGGCGTTCACTGGCTCGACCCAGATCGGCAAAGTCATTGGGCATGCCGCAGTCGACAACATGACTCGGTTTTCCCTGGAACTGGGCGGTAAATCCCCGGTGATCGTGCTCGATGATTGCTCTCCCGAGGTGGCGGCCGCCGGCGCTGCGGGGGCCATCTTCTTCAATCAGGGACAGGTGTGTACCGCAGGTTCGCGCCTCTATATCCAGCGCGCAATTTTCGACCAGGTGCTGGAGCGGCTGGCAACCATTGCCGGTGGGCTGAACATTGGCCCGGGGCTGGATGAACAGGCGCAGATCAACCCGCTGATTTCGGCAAAACAGCAAAAACGCGTGCTGGGCATGATCGAGCGCGGTGTGGCCGAAGGCGCGCGGGTGGTCTGCGGTGGCGTTGCCCATGGCGAGCAGGGCTTCTATGTGCGCCCGACGGTGCTGACCGATGTCACTGCCGAGATGCAGGTGGTGCGTGAGGAGATCTTCGGTCCGGTGGTGGTGGCCATCCCGTTCGACAGCCTGGATGAAGTGGTCGAGTTGGCCAACGACAATCAATACGGGCTGGGGGCGAGCATCTGGTCCAACGACCTGGCCAAGGTCATGGCCCTGATTCCGCGAATCAAGGCCGGTACGGTCTGGGTCAATACCCACAACATGCTCGATCCGTCGATGCCGTTTGGCGGTTACAAGCAATCGGGCATCGGTCGCGAGATGGGCCATGCGGCCATTGAGGCGTATACCGAGAACAAGTCGGTGTGCATCGCCTACTGATTGGCTGCTGGCCTCGTCAGGTCGACGATGGAGACGTCGATGGCCCTGTTGCACGACGGTGCCTGCTCGGGTTCTCGAGCCGGTTCCGTTCAAGCTGCGTCAGACAGCAAAGCACTTCGCGCACCTTCGGGTGCGCCCTTGAAATGCCTAAAACAACAAACACCAACGCATGCTTTCGAGGTCCAGAACCATGTCATTCAACGACAAACTCACCCGACACCTGAACCAGGGCGTGGTCGGTTTCCCCACGGCGCTGGCCAGCGCGGTCGGCCTGATCATGGCCAGCCCGGTGATCCTCACCGCCACCACCGGCTTCGGCCTGGGTGGCGGCGCCTTTGCCGTGGCGATGGTGATCGCCATGGTGATGATGCTCGCCCAATCGACCACCTTCGCCGAAGCCGCGTGCCTGCTCCCCACCAACGGTTCGGTGTATGACTACCTGGCCTGTGGCCTGGGACGGTTTTTCGCCATCACCGGGACCATTTCCGCCTACCTGATCGTGCATGTGTTTGCCGGCACGGCGGAAACCATCCTCAGCGGCATCATGGCCCTGGTCAACTTCGAGTCACTCAACACCATGCTCGAGCAAAGCGGCAGCGCCTGGCTGGTCGGGGTCGGGCTGGTGATTTTCTTCGGTTTGCTGAATGCCGTGGGCATCACCGCGTTCAGCCGCGCCGAGGTGATCCTGACCTTCGGCATGTGGACCACCCTGATCATCTTTGGCGTGGTTGGCGTGATCAAGGCGCCGGCAGTGGAGCTCAATGGCTGGTTTGGCGAGTCCATGGTCGGCACCGACCTGCCGACGATCCTGTCACTGGTGGGCATGGCGATGTTCATGTTCGTCGGCTGCGAGTTCGTCACGCCCCTGACCCCGGATGTGCGCAAGGCGGCCAAGACCATTCCCCGAGCTATGGCCCTGGGCCTGGTGGGCGTGGCCACGTGCATGTTCATCTACGGCGCGGCGATGAAACGCCAGGTGGCCAATATTCCCCTGAGCGCAGACGGCAGCGTGCACCTGCTGGATACGCCCATGGCCATCCCGCAGTTCGCCGAGCAGATCATGGGCCCCTTCGGGCGCATCTGGCTGGGTGTGGGCCTGCTGTTCGCCGGCGCTGCGACCATCAATACCCTGATGGCCGGCCTGCCACGGATTCTCTACGGCATGGCCCTGGATGGCGCCTTGCCCAAAGTCTTTACCTACCTGCATCCGCGCTTCAAGACGCCGTTGCTGTGCATTGCCGTGGCGGTCTTGATTCCGTGCCTGCACGCCTGGTGGCTGGGTGGCAGTACCGACAACATCATGCACCTGGTACTGGCGGCGGTTTGCGCCTGGAGTACCGCTTACCTGCTGGTCACGCTGTCGGTGGTGGTGTTGCGCATTCGTCGGCCGGACTTGCCACGGGCCTACAAGTCGCCGTGGTTCCCGCTGCCGCAGATCGTCTCTTCGGTGGGCATCCTGCTGGGCATGTGGTTTATCACCCCGCCGGGGATGAATCCGCGTGATATCTATGTGCCATTTGGCAGCATGCTCGGCCTGACGGCGATCTATGCCCTGGTCTGGACCGTGTTTGTGCAAAAGGTCAATCCATTCCGCCCGGTGCCGGTGGAAGAGGTACTGGAGAAAGCGTTCAACCTGCAATCAGAGGTGCACAACGCGCCGGGAGCGATGCCTGATGAACAGTTCAAGCTGGCGGCAAAACCTCTCTGATTTCTGGGACCGGCCGCCTTCCGGCTATCGCCCCGGCGTTACCCTGGGGCAACTGCGGCGCGATCTCGCGGGCCTGGAGTGTGCGGTCGCAAGCCCGACTCGGGCGCAATTCAGCACGGGCGACCTGGAGTTCGAAGTGGAGGAGCGGGCCCAGGCCCAGTTGCTGATGCACATCGTGGTGTGCGAGTTCGTGCTGCGGGTGCCCAGCCAGCAGACCGAGGCGGCGAAAATCGTGCTGCGCCACACCGGGGCGATCCGTCGCCAGGGTGTGGCTGCGCGGCTGAGTGAGGGTTCTGCGCAAGCGATGGCGCCGCTATTGGCGCGCTTGCACGCCGATGCGCCCTTGCTCGCCGCGTTGCTGCCCCTGGACTTCAAGCGCCTGGAACTGCAACGCGACGCGCAGGGCTGGCAGGTACGCCTGGAGCATTTCGGTGCCAGTGAAGTAGTCAATCGCCTGCCCGGGTTTCGTCGCTACATCCGTCTGACCCAGGAGCAGCGCGCCGCGTTGCTGGCCACCTTCACCCGGTTGTACAGCCTTCTAGGAGAGTTCTGACGTCCATAACCGTCTTTGCTGGCATACGCCGTGCTTAAGCCATAACAAACTATCCATCGTGCCAAGGCGCCTTGCCTGGCAAATAGATAACATGTTAATGATATCGCCATAACAACAAAGGCGGTCTCAACCGGCTTCTGGAGGTGCACATGCTTGCTTCGCATAGTTTCGGTTCCTGGGTCGGCGCGCTGCAGGGTGTGTGCGGTCGTTTTGACGCACGCCCGGCGCTGAACTCGGCGTTGTTTATCGGAGAGGTCGGGCTGCTGGATTACGCAGGCCTGGAAGTCGCGCAGATCCGCACCAATGCCGGGCTGATCTCGCGCAAGAGCACCAGTGTCGATCAGGACGACGACCGCCACTGCTTCCTGATCATGCAGCGCAGCGGCCATGCCCAGTTGCGCCAGGGCGGCGAGACCATCGAGCTGGCGCCCGGCGACATGGCGTTGCTGGACTCGGCCGGCGCCTGTGAAATCGTGCCCCACGGCCTGATTGAGCACTCTTCGTTCCACCTGTCCCGGGATGAGGTGTACCGCCATCTTCCGGCCCATCAGCGCAAGTTCGGCAAGCTGTCGCAGAACTGCGCCAGCGGCCGGCTGATGCGCATGCTGGTGGAGCAGATTTGCGCCGGCGAGCTGCAAGGCTGCGCCGCCCAGCAGGAGGGCGAGGCGTTGCAGGAAGCCTTGATCGCCTTGCTCGGCCCCACGCTGCGCCAGGCCAACAGCCACAGTCTGGACGGTTACGACAGCCTGCATGGGGGCAGCCTGTGCAGCCAGGCACAGCAATTGATCCGGCAGTCGCTGAACGAACCCAATCTGAGCCCGGTGTCCCTGGCCAATCAGATGAATATCTCCGTGCGCCAGTTGTACCGCCTGTTTGAGGAGCAGGGTGACAGCGTCTGCCGATTCATCCAGCGTTCGCGGCTCAATCGCAGCGCCGCCGACCTCAGCAACCCGCGGCTGCGCAATGAGTCGATCACCGATATCGCCTTTAAGTGGGGCTTTACCGATTCGGCGCATTTCAGCCGCACCTTCAAAAAGCACTTTGACCAGTCACCACGGGATTACCGCGCCCATTCGTTGAACGGCTAGGCGCGGTTCCCGGCACCAGGTCGATCTCTGGCCCGTGCCTGCTGTTGCGGAAAACCCCTGGCTTCAGGGGTTTTCCAGGTCATGCCCCAGGGATTGGATAAACAGCGAAAACAGCTCGGGTTGGGAAGATATATCGAGCTTGGCGTACAGGTGACGCCGGTGAACCTTGATGGTGTCCGGGGAGATTTTAAGGCGCTCGGCCATGGCCTTGGAGGAAAAACCGCGCAGGATCAGGCGCGCGATTTCCAGCTCCCGGTCCGACAACACCCCACAACCGAAATGGCTCAGCGCATCACGGATCTGGCTGGCCATTTCCTCGGCGGGCGCGGGCAGGGCGCGCACCGCGCTTTGCTGCCAGTGCTGCTGCATCAGCGGCAGGACCCAGGCGGAAAAAGTGGTCAATTGGCCGACTTCTTCGGCGCTGAACAGCCGTTGCATGCCCAGGGACAACGACAGGGTGCCGCCCTCGGGGATCTGCAGGATCAACTGCAGCTCGTCTTCGAGCACGTTGTCGTGGAAGTAGTTGAGGAAGTATTCGCTCTGGCGAAAGTGATCGGGGGCGACTTCCTCCAGGCGGTACAGGCCGCTGGGATAACCCTCGCGACAGGCCTGGAAAAACGGGTCCAGCAGGTACAAGCCATTGAGGTAGCTGAGCATCGATGCCGGCTTGCTCGTGGGCTCGGCGTCGTATTCCTCCAGGGCCTGGGGCAGGCCATCCCGGGGGTAGAAAATCGCCAGGGCGTTATCGAACGGCGAGGCCTGGTGCAGCAGCAGGATCAGCTGCTTCCAGAAGCGAGGCGTGCCGATCTGCGTCAGGGTACGGCCCAGCGCGGCATGCATGCCGACTTCGCGGAACAGAGTGCTCAAATACGTGGCTCCACTTCAGGGTGTGCGGTGATGGGCGTCGGTGCAGGGTTTCGGGCATTTGCGCCACGGCGTCAAGGGGGAGTACTCCAATAGGGGAATTGGTCGGGTTGCCCCGGCGCTCTAGAGTAGCGTCCATCAAGTGCGGCCCAGAACGCACCCAGCCGATTTATTTTCGTTTCTGCCTCAGACCAAAAATAACCACGAGGATAACGATATGAGCTCTCCCGCTGCGCCCGACGGCGCACTGAAACCTACCCTGAGTGTGTTCGATGTGGTGGCCATTACCGTGTCCGGTGTGACCCCCGCCAGTTCCGTGTTCGTGATTGCGCCCTTTGCCATCCATCAGGCCGGCAGCGGGGTGTTCCTGGCTTTCGTGATGGCCGGGTTGCTGGCCCTGATGTTCGCCTTTTGCTACGCCGAACTGGGCCGCGCCCACAACAGCGCCGGCGGCGAGTACGTGTATGCCAAGCGGGTGTTCGGCGGCATGGCCGGTTACGCGACCTTTCTCACGGTGCTGGTGATGTTGCTGTTTATCCCGCCGGTGCTGGCCACCGGTGCCGCCACCTACCTGAACAATGCCCTGGGCACCCAGTACGACTCCCAGACCGTCGCCCTGGTCATCGTGGTCTGCAGTTACTTGCTGGGCATCCTCAATATCAAACTCAACGCCTGGATCACCGGGACCTGCCTGTTGCTGGAGATTGCCGCGTTGCTGGTGATCGTGTGCCTGGGCTTTGGTAACGCCACGCAACCCTTGAGCATCCTGGTGCACCCGCAAATCGTCGAAAACGGCGTCTTGCACCTGGCGCCCTGGGCCCTGGTGATCGGTGCCGTGGGCATTGGCCTGTTTTCCTACAATGGTTACGGTCCGGCGGTGCTGCTGGCCGAAGACATGAAATGCCAGGGCCGTGGCGTGCACAAGGCAGTGCTGTGGTCCCTGGTGCTGGTGGTGATCATTGAGCTGGTGCCGCTCACCGCGCTGTTGATCGGTGCGCCGTCCCTCACTGCGATGCTCGCCAGCCCCGACCCGATTGGCTATCTGCTGACCAGCCATGGCAATGAAACCCTGTCACGGGTGGTCAGTGCCGGGATCTTCCTTTCGGTGTTCAACGCCATTGTCGCCATCGTGATCCAGATTGGCCGGGTGGTGTTCAGCAGCGGCCGCGATGCGCTCTGGACCCCGAGCATCAATCGCCTGTTCACCCGTATCCATCCGCGCTGGGACTCGCCGTGGATGGCCACGCTGTTCCTGGCGGTGCCCTCGGCGATTCTCAGTTTCAGCTCCAACCTGGCGGACCTGACGTCATTCAGCGTGTTGCTGATCATGCTGGTGTACCTGATCGTGGCCCTGTGCGCCTTGCTCAGCCGGGTGCTGCTGCGCGATCGCGAGCATCCGTACCGCATGCCGCTGTGGCCGCTGCCGGCGTTGCTGGCGGTACTGGGCGCCGGTTACTTGCTGGTCAGTCTGTTTCTTGAAGCGTCGCTCAGGGACATCATGGTGATCATCGGCCTGCTGGCACTGTCGGTGATTCTGTATGGCACCAACGGTCGGTTCAGCCCGGCCTTTCAAAAACTGTAAGGAGTGGTTATGCGCGCACGTCAATTGGGGATCAGCCTGGGCCTGGGCACACCCGGCCCGTTCAATGCGATCACCGATGTACCGGGGGTGCGGGTCGGTCACAGCACGCTCAAGACCGAGATCGACGGCAAGCAGGTGCGCAGTGGCGTGACCTTGATCCAGCCGCGAGCCGGTCATGCTCGCCAGCAACCCTGTTTCGCCGGCTGCCACGTGCTCAATGGCAACGGTGACGCCACCGGGCTTGAGTGGATCCGCGAGGCCGGGCTGCTGGCGACGCCGCTGGCGATCACCAATACCCACAGCGTCGGCGTGGTCCGCGATGCCCTGATTGCCGCCGAGCGCGACAGCCTGGCGGACCCGGCGGTGTACTGGTGCATGCCGGTGGTGATGGAAACCTACGACGGCCTGCTCAACGATATCTGGGGCCAGCATATAGGCCCGCAACACCTGCGCGAGGCCCTGGCCCTGGCCGAATCGGGGCCGGTGGCAGAGGGCGCGGTGGGTGGTGGCACCGGGATGATCTGCCACGAGTTCAAGGGGGGTATCGGCACCGCTTCACGGCGGCTGCCGGCGGAGCAGGGTGGCTTTACCGTGGGTGCACTGGTGCAGGCCAACCATGGCAAGCGCCAGGAGCTGCGGGTCGACGGTTACCCGGTGGGGCGCCATTTGATGGGCATCGCTTCACCTTTCGACGAGGGCGGCACCCCGGGCATGGGGTCGATCGTGGTGATCCTGGCCACCGACGCGCCCTTGCTGCCCCATCAGTGCCAACGCCTGGCGCAGCGTGCGTCGATCGGCATCGCGCGCACCGGGGGCGGCACTGAAGATTCCAGTGGCGATATCTTCCTGGCCTTCGCCACCGGCAATCAGGACCTGCCCGCCGCCGACTATGGGCGCAAGGACCTGCCCCTGAGCACGCCGCTGGCCATGCTCAACAACGATCACATTTCCCCCTTGTTCAGCGCAGCGGCGGAAGCGGTGGAAGAGGCGATCATCAATGCCTTGCTGGCGGGAGAGCCGATGACCACCCGCAGTGGCACCCTGGTGCCGGCGCTGCATGCGCAAACCCTGCTGGAGGCATTGCAACGCAGCGGCTGGAAAGCAACTTGATGCAACTCTCAAGTTGCCGGTGGCGGCTCTAATTAGTGCCAGTTATTTAATTATTAAATTGTCGATTGTCGGACAATTAGTTGTCGGGGCGGATTTTAAGAATAATCTTTTACCGGCCCGATCATTATTTGCGGGAGTTTGTCTGGACAGAAAAGTTTGACGCCAAAAAAGTACTAGACGCCTTGTTTAAAATTGTGTCAGTTTTCTTGCGCCTGCATTGGGCGAGTGATAGGACGATCTCGCCAGGGATTGTTGCTATCGAAAAAAACTGCTCCATTGATTACAAGGAAGTGTTCATGTCGAAAGTACAAGACAACGCTATTGCTGCTGCCGAACAAGCCCTGCTGCCATTGGCTGCTGCAAGTTCGGCGTATAACCAGATCAATAGCTTCAGCCATCAATATGACCGTGGCGGTAACTTGACGGTCAATGGCAAACCCTCCTACACGGTCGATCAGGCCGCAACCCAGTTGCTGCGCGATGGCGCCGCCTACCAGGACCTCAACGGCAGCGGCAAGATCGAGCTGACCTACACCTTCCTGACGTCGGCGTCCTCGAGCACGCTGTACAAGCACGGGATCTCCGGGTTCAGTCAGTTCAGCGCCCAGCAAAAGGCCCAGGCCGCGCTGGCCATGCAGTCCTGGTCGGACGTGGCGAATGTCACCTTCACTGAAAAGGCCTCCGGGGGCGATGGTCACATGACCTTCGGCAATTACAGCGGCGGCCAGGATGGTGCGGCGGCCTTCGCCTACCTGCCGGGGACCGGTGCCGGTTATGACGGCACCTCCTGGTACCTGACCAACAGCAGCTACACCCAGAACAAGAACCCGGAGCTGAACAACTACGGCCGTCAGACCCTGACTCACGAAATCGGCCACACCCTGGGCCTGGCGCACCCCGGCGACTACAACGCGGGCAACGGCAACCCGTCCTACAGCGACGCGACCTATGGCCAGGACACCCGTGGCTACAGCGTCATGAGCTACTGGAGTGAAAGCAATACCAACCAGAACTTCAGCAAGGGCGGGGTCGAAGCCTACTCGTCCGGCCCACTGATGGACGATATTGCCGCGATCCAGAAGCTCTACGGCGCCAACACCAGCACCCGTGCGGGCGACACCACCTACGGCTTCAACTCCAACACCGGGCGTGATTTTCTCAGCGCCACTTCGGCGTCGGACAAGCTGGTGTTCTCGGTCTGGGACGGGGGCGGCAACGACACCCTGGACTTCTCCGGTTTCACCCAGAACCAGAAGATCAACCTCAATGACGCCTCGTTCTCCGACGTTGGCGGCCTGGTGGGCAACGTCTCCATCGCTAAGGGCGTCAGTGTCGAAAACGCCATTGGCGGTTCGGGCAATGACCTGCTGATCGGTAACAACGGGGCCAACGAGCTGCGTGGCGGTGCCGGCAACGACATCCTCTACGGCGCCGGTGGCGCGGACAAACTCTGGGGGGGTGCCGGTTCCGACACCTTCGTGTTTGCCGCCAGTTCCGACTCCAAGCCGGGTGCGGCCGACCAGATCATGGATTTTGTCAGCGGCCTGGACAAAATTGACCTGACGGGCATCACCAAAGGCGCTGGCCTGCACTTCGTCAACGCCTTCACCGGTGCGGCCGGCGACGCAGTGCTCAGCACCTCGGGGGGCATCAGCACCCTGTCGGTGGACTTCTCCGGGCACGGCGTGGCGGACTTCCTGGTCAGCACCGTGGGCCAGGCGGCAGTCAGCGATATCGTTGCCTAAATGAGCTGCAAGGAGGGGGGCGCGAAAGCGTCGCCCTCTGTGGTTGCAATGGCCGGGCGCCTGAGTGAGGCTAGCCCGCGGATGGAGCCCCCGATGACCCGCAACGCCTTGATCTGCAAGCCCCGCGTGTGGCTGTTCACGACGCTGATGATGTTTTTTGGAGATGTAACCATGGCAAGCAGCCTGAGATTGGCCGACCCCTCTGAACTGGCCGGAAAGTGGCAATTGCAACAGCCGGCGCAACCGGCGCAGCAATGTGCCCTTGAACTGTTGCCCAACGGCACCCTCGGGGCGGGCGCCGACTGCCTGACCCAATGGCTGGGGGCGACCGCCATCGGCTGGTTTCCCGAGCCCGACGGCATCGCCATCACCGGCGCCGAAGGCTCGAAGATCATCTTCCTGAGTCGACACAAAGAGGGGCTTTATCAAAGCACCTTGAGTTCCGGACTGGTGATCGTACTGCAGCGCGCAGGGCACTAGCCTTAGTTAAAAAGAG
Organism: Pseudomonas sp. CF161; assembly: GCF_000416215.1. NCBI lineage: Bacteria > Pseudomonadati > Pseudomonadota > Gammaproteobacteria > Pseudomonadales > Pseudomonadaceae > Pseudomonas > Pseudomonas sp. CF161. The sequence continues at coordinate 77,387 of NZ_ATLP01000089.1, read as the reverse complement.
CCCACGTCAATGGCGCAAGTCATACAAGGCTGTCAGCCATTGACCATTGACTGCTAAATAAGGACAACACTGACTCGTCTACAAGTAGAGCCTGTTGTTGTATGCCCGCTTTATATATAAACAGCGCCCGTATTGCGTCGGGCGATGCATGTCTTCCTGCGCCGCAAGGTTCAGGTTATTAGTTCAGGGAAGATCAACAAAGATGGCGAAGACCACTCAAGCCGCGCCCTTATTCAAGGCACTCGGTGATTACAAGGGTATTCTGATCAGCGTCGGGTGTTTCACGGCGTTGATCAATGTACTGATGCTGGTGCCATCGATTTACATGCTCCAGGTTTATGACCGGGTTCTCACTTCGCAGAACCAGACCACCTTGCTGATGCTGACCCTGATGGTGGTTGGCTTTTTTGCGTTTATCGGCCTGCTTGAAGTGCTGCGCAGCTTTATCGTGATTCGCATCGGCAGCCAGTTGGAGCGGCGCTTCAACCTGCAGGTCTATCAGGCGGCGTTCGAACGCAACCTGGCGCGTGGTGAAGGCCACGCCGGCCAGTCCCTGGGCGATTTGACCCAGATTCGCCAGTTCGTCACTGGCCCGGCGCTGTTCGCTTTCTTCGATGCCCCCTGGTTTCCTGTCTACTTGCTGGTGATCTTCCTGTTCAACACCTGGCTTGGCGTGCTGGCTTCGGCCGGGGCCGTGCTGCTGATCGGTCTGGCCTGCCTCAATGAAGCCCTGACCCGGCAACCCCTGGGCCAGGCCAGCGGTTACTCCCAACGTTCCACGCAACTGGCCAGCAGCCATTTGCACAACGCCGAAACCATCCAGGCCATGGGCATGCTCGGGGCATTGCGCAAGTGCTGGTTCGAGGTGCACTCGCGGTTTCTCGGGTTGCAGAACCAGGCCAGCGATACGGGCGCGGTCATCAGTTCCCTGAGCAAGACCTTGCGCCTGTGCCTGCAATCGTTGGTGCTGGGGCTGGGGGCGTTGCTGGTGATCAAGGGCGACATGAGCGCGGGGATGATGATCGCCGGCTCGATCCTGATGGGGCGCGTACTGAGCCCCATCGATCAACTGATTGCGGTGTGGAAACAGTGGAGCACGGCCAAGCTGGCATACCAGCGCCTGGACGCGCTGCTGCAGGAGTTCGGCACCCGCCAGAGCGCCATGGCGCTGCCGGCGCCCAAGGGCCAGGTCAGCTTCGAGCAGGTCAGCGCCGGGCCACCGGGCCGGCGCCTGGCGACCCTGCAACAGGTCAGCTTCAGCCTGGGGGCCGGCGAGGTGCTGGGGGTGCTTGGCGCCTCGGGTTCCGGCAAGTCGACCCTGGCCCGGGTGCTGGTCGGGGTGTGGCCGACACTGGCGGGCACGGTGCGCCTGGACGGCGCCGATATCCATCGCTGGGACCGGGAGCAACTGGGCCCCTATATCGGCTACTTGCCCCAGGACATCGAACTGTTCAGCGGCAGCATCGCCGACAACATCGCGCGCTTTCGCGAGGCCGACCCGCAGCAAGTGGTGGCGGCGGCGCAGCAGGCCGGGGTGCACGAGATGATCCTGCGTCTGCCCCAAGGCTACGACACGCTGCTGGGGGATGAGGGCAGCGGCCTGTCCGGTGGCCAGAAACAACGGGTGGCCCTGGCCCGAGCGCTGTACGGCAAGCCGAGCCTGGTGGTGCTCGACGAGCCCAATTCCAACCTCGACACCGTGGGCGAAAGCGCCCTGGCCGCCGCCATCGCCCAGATGAAGGCCCAGGGCACCAGCGTGGTGCTGGTGACCCATCGTTCCTCGGCCCTGGCCCAAGCCGACAAGTTGCTGGTGCTCAACGAAGGGCGCTTGCAGGCCTTTGGCCCGAGCCAGGAAGTGCTCAAGGCCCTGGCCGGTGCCCAGGAAGCGGCCCGTGCGCCCAACCCCGCGCCGGCCGCGACCCCGGCCGGCTTGAGCATGAGCCGGCAATACCATGCGCCGAACCGGAGTAACGGCCCATGAGCCAGGACCAGCAGATGATCAATGACAACACCTACACAGCGCCGCGCCCGGAGCGCGACGCGCGGTTTTTTGCGCGCCTGGGCTGGGCCCTGGCGTTGTTCGGCGCCGGCAGCTTTTTTGCCTGGGCGGCCCTGGCGCCGCTGGACCAGGGGATCCCGGTGCAGGGCACGGTGGTGGTGTCGGGCAAGCGCAAGGCAGTGCAATCGATGAGCGGCGGGGTGGTCAGCCGGATTCTGGTGCGTGAGGGGGAAGCGGTGCGCCAGGGCCAGCCGCTGTTTCGCCTGGACCAGACCCAGATCGGCGCCGATGTGCAGTCGCTGCAAGCCCAGTACCGCATGGCCTGGGCCAGCGTGGCGCGCTGGCAGAGCGAGCGCGACAACCTCAAGCAGGTCGACTTCCCGCCGCAGTTGAGCGGCGATGCCGACCCGCGCCTGGCCCTGGTGCTGGAAGGCCAGCGGCAATTGTTCAGCAGCCGGCGCGAGGCGTTCTCCCGTGAGCAGGCGGCCATCGGCGCCAATATCGAAGGCGCCAGCGCGCAACTGGCCGGCATGCGCCGCGCCCGCAACGACCTGAACAACCAGGCCGACTCCCTGCGCCAGCAACTGGGCAACCTGCAACCTTTGGCCGACAACGGCTATATCCCGCGCAATCGCTTGCTGGAGTACCAGCGCCAACTGTCGCAAGTGCAGCAGGAACTGGCACAGAACAGCGGCGAAAGCGGCCGCGTGGAGCAGGGCATCCGCGAGTCGCGACTCAAGTTGCAGCAGCACGCCGAGGAGTACCAGAAGGAGGTCCGCAGCCAGTTGGCCGATGCCCAGCTCAAGAGCCTGACCCTGGAGCAGCAACTGGCCTCGGCCGGGTTTGACCTGCAGCACAGCGAAATCGTCGCCCCGTCCGCTGGCATCGCGGTCAACCTCGGGGTGCACACCGAAGGCGCGGTGGTGCGTGCCGGCGAAACCCTGCTGGAAATCGTGCCCCAGGGCACGCGGCTGGAGGTGGAAGGGCGCTTGCCGGTGAACCTGGTGGACAAGGTCGGCAGCCATTTGCCGGTGGACATCCTGTTCACCGCCTTCAACCAGAGCCGCACGCCCCGGGTGCCGGGGGAGGTCAGCCTGATTTCCGCCGACCAGATGCTCGATGAGAAAACCGGCGTGCCCTATTACGTGCTGCGCAGCAGCGTCAGCGACCAGGCGCTGGAAGCGCTCAATGGCCTGGTGATCAAACCCGGCATGCCGGCCGAGATGTTCGTGCGCACCGGCGAGCGTTCACTGCTCAATTACCTGTTTAAGCCACTGCTCGACCGGGCTGGTTCCGCGTTGACCGAAGAATAAGGAGGTTGCGTCGCATGAGTAAGCTTTCCATCTTCGCTGCCGTCCTGCTGCTGGTCTGTGGCAATGCCCGGGCCATGGGACCGTTCCAGATTTACGAGCAGGCGCTGCGCAATGACCCGGTGTTCCTCGGCGCCATGAAGGAACGCGACGCCGGCCTGGAAAACCGCGCCATCGGCCGCGCCGGCTTGCTGCCCAAACTGGGCTACAGCTACAACAAGGGCCGCAACACTTCCAAGGTGACCTACCTCGACACCGTGCGCGGCACCCAGCATGAGGACCGCAACTACAGCAGCTACGGCTCGTCCTTCACCCTGCAGCAGCCGCTGATCGACTACGAAGCTTACGCCGCCTACCGCAAGGGCGTGGCCCAGGCGCTGTTCGCCGATGAGAACTTTCGCGGCAAGAGCCAGGAGCTGCTGGTACGGGTGCTGACCTATTACACCAAGGCCCTGTTCGCCCAGGACCAGATCGACATCGCCCAGGCCAAGAAGCGCGCGTTCGAGCAGCAGTTCCAGCAGAACCAGCACATGTTCCAGCAGGGCGAAGGCACCCGCACCGACATCCTTGAAGCCGAGTCACGCTATGAGCTGGCCACCGCCGAAGAAATCGAAGCCCGCGACGAGCAGGATGCCTCGCTACGGGAACTGGGGGCGCTGATTGGGGTGCCGGCGGTGGATATCGGCGACTTGCAGCCGCTGGACCAGGGGTTTCAGGTGTTCGCCCTGACCCCGGCCAATTTCGCCACCTGGCATGAGCTGGCCCTGAGCAATAACCCGAACCTGGCCTCCGGTCGCCAGCGCCTGGAAGTCGCGCGTTACGAGGTGGAGCGCAACCGCGCCGGGCATATGCCCAAGCTCAACGCCTATGCCTCGGTGCGCCAGAACGAGTCGGAAAGCGGCAATACCTACAACCAGCGCTATGACACAAACACCATCGGCATCGAGGTCAGCGTGCCGCTGTACGCCGGTGGCGGGGTGTCGGCGGCGACCCGCCAGGCCAGCCGCTCCATGGAGCAGGCCGAGTACGAACTGGACTCGCAGACCCGCGAAACCCTGATCGAGCTGCGGCGTCAGTTCAGCGCCTGCCTGTCGGGCGCCAACAAACTGCGGGCCTATCAGAAAGCCCTGAGCTCGGCCGAGGCACTGGTGGTCTCCACCCGGCAAAGCATCCTCGGCGGCGAACGGGTCAACCTTGATGCGCTGAACGCCGAGCAGCAGCTCTACAGCACCCGGCGCGACCTGGCCCAGGCGCGCTACGACTACCTGATGGCCTGGACCAAGCTGCATTACTACGCCGGCACCCTGCGCGAAGCGGACCTGGCGCGGGTCGACGAGGCCTTTGTGCCGCGCGGCCCGCACTGACGGGCCCCGGGCAGACACGATCAGCACACGAGAGGAAACCCCCATGGGCATTTTTGCTTACAAGCAGTTCTCCGAGCAGGAGGCCAAGGCGCAGTACAGCGCCGCCATGACCCTGGCGCTCTATGCCTACGCCCCCGACGGCCAGCCCCAGCCCGGCGGCTGGCTAGCGATTGGTGCCCAGGCCCTGGGTTACCAGGGCCGGGTCGGGCCCCAGGGCACGTTTTTCGGGGAACAGGCCGGCTTCACCAGCGCCGAGGCCGAAGTCCTTGGCCAATACGATGCCAATGGCCAACTGACCTCGATCGGCATCGCCTTTCGTGGCACCGGTGGCCTGGGTTTCAGCGACACCCTGGGTGATATCAAGAACAACCTGCTGGCGGCGATCGGTCCGGTGGATTACGCCCAGAACTACACCCAGAACGCCTTCAACCAACTGCTGCAAGACGTGGCGACTTTCGCCCAGGCCCAGGGCCTGGGGGCCAAGGATGTGCTGGTCAGCGGCCACAGCCTGGGCGGCTTGGCGGTCAACAGCCTGGCGGCCCTGAGTGGCGAGCACTGGGGCGGGTTTTATCAGCAGGCCAACTACGTGGCTTTCGCCTCGCCGACCCAGAGCCCGGCCACGCCCCAGGTGCTGAACATCGGCTTTGAAAACGACCCGGTGTTCCGGGTGCTCGACGGCACCCGTTTCAGCACGACCTCCCTGGGCAGCCACGACCAGCCCCAGCCCTCGGCGACCAACAATATCGTCAACTTCAACGACCATTACGCCAGCACCCTGGAGAATCTGCTGCCGCAAAGCATTCTCAACCCGCAGTCGTGGCAGGCCCACGGCTCGGCGGGGTATGCCGATGCGCTGAACCGGGTGATCGACTCAAGCTTCTACGGGCTGACGAGCAAGGATTCGACCCTGGTCATCTCCAACCTGTCGTCGTCCAACCGTGGCAACACCTGGGTCGAAGACCTCAATCGCAACGCCGAGGCGCATACGGGCAGCACCTTTATCATCGGCAGTGACGGCAACGACCTGCTCAAGGGCGGGCGTGGCAATGACTTCCTGGAAGGCCGCGACGGCGATGACCGTTTTCGCGATGACGGCGGCTACAACGTGATGCTCGGCGGCAAGGGGCACAACGTCCTCGAACTGCGCCAACCCCTCGATCACTTCACCCTGGCCAACGATGGCGACGGCACCCTGTATGTACGCGATGCCTACGGCGGCATCAGCCTGACCCGGGACATCGGCGCCCTGGTCAGCAAGGAGCTGGGTTTTGCCTGGGGCCTGTTCAGCAAAGAGGTGAGCCACGCGGTCACTGCTGGCGGGCTGTTGGCCGGTGACCAGCTGACGCCCTACAACCATTCGCTGAACGGCGATGCCTACGGCAATTCATTGGTGGCCAGCGGCGAGGGCGACTGGTTGTTCGGCCTTGGCGGCGATGACCTGCTGCGCAGCGAGCACGGCCAGGTGACCTTCGTCGGCGGTGCCGGCAACGATGAGCTTTACGCCAGCGGCGGCGGCAACACCTTCCTGTTCAACGGCGCCTTCGGCTTCGACACCCTGCACGGCTATCAGGGCAGCGACAGGCTGGTGTTCCTCGGTGTCGAAGGGGCGGGGCAGGGCTACGACTACAGCCAGCACCTGACGCAGAGCGGCCAGGACACGGTGCTGAGTGTGGGCGACTACTGCGTGACCCTGGTCGGTGTCGCCCCGGACAGCCTGGTCGGCGCGGGGCTGGTCTTCGCCTGAGCAGGCAGTGCAAGCGTGCGCCGCCGGCTTGCTGGCGGCGCCGGTTCCAGCCCGGTTTTCCCAAAAGAGAGGCACCACCATGGCGGTCTATGACTACAAAAACCTCGGCAGCGAAGGCAGCAAGGCGCTGTTCGCCGATGCCCTGGCAATCACCCTGTATTCCTACCACAACCTCGATAACGGCTTTGCCGTGGGTTATCAGCACAACGGTTTCGGCCTCGGCCTGCCGGCGACCCTGGTCAGCGCGCTGATTGGCAGCAGCGACTCCCAGGGGGTGATTCCCGGCGTGCCGTGGAACCCCGACTCGGAAAAAGCCGCCCTCGACGCCTTGCACCAGGCCGGCTGGACCCCCATCAGCGCCGCCCAGTTGGGGTATGGCGGCAAGGTCGATGTACGCGGTACTTTTTTTGGTGAAAAGGCCGGCTACACCACGGCCCAGGCCGAAGTCCTCGGCCAGTACGACGCCAATGGCCAGCTGACCTCGATCGGCATTGCCTTTCGCGGCACCAGCGGCCCGCGCGAATCGGTGATCAGCGACTCCATCGGCGATGTGCTCAACGACCTGCTGGCGGCCCTGGGGCCCAAGGACTACGCCAAAAACTACAGCGGCGAAGCATTCGGCGGCCTGCTGGGCGATGTCGCGGCCTTTGCCCGGGCTAATGGCCTGAGCGGTTCGGATATCGTGGTGAGCGGCCATAGCCTGGGCGGGTTGGCGGTCAATAGCCTGGCGGACCTGAGCGAGGGGCGCTGGGACGGGTTTTTCAAGGATGCCCGCTACCTGGCCTACGCTTCGCCGACCCAGAGCGCCGGCGACAAGGTGCTGAACATCGGCTTTGAAAACGACCCGGTGTTTCGTGCCCTGGACGGTTCGACCTTCAACCTGTCGTCCCTCGGGGTGCACGATGCGCCTCACGACTCGGCCACCAACAACATCGTCAGCTTCAACGACTTCTATGCCTCCAGCGCCTGGAACCTGCTGCCGTTCTCGATTCTCAATGTGCCCACCTGGCTCTCCCACCTGCCCAGCGGTTACGACTCCGGCATGACCCGGGTGTTGAACTCGGCGTTCTATGACTTCACCCACCAGGACTCGACCATCATCGTGGCCAACCTGTCGGACCCGGCACGGGCCGGCACCTGGGTCCAGGACCTCAACCGCAATGCCGAGGCGCACCAGGGCAGCACCTTTATCATCGGCAGCGACGGCAACGACCTGATCCAGGGCGGCAAGGGCAATGACTACCTGGAGGGCGGCGCGGGCAACGATACGTTCCGCGATGGCGGCGGTTACAACATGCTGCTCGGTGGCCAGGGGCACAACACCCTGGAGTTGCAGCAGTCGGTGCACAACCTGGTGTTTGCCAACGATGGCGCCGGCAGCCTGTACATCCGCGATGCCCAGGGCGGCCTCAGCATCACCCGGGATATCGGCACCTTGACCAGCAAGGAGTCGGGCGCGTTGTGGGGGCTGTTCAAGGACGAAGTCAGCCACCAGGTCACGGACAAGGGCCTGCTGGCGGGCACGGTGCTGACCGCCTACGCCAAGTCCCACAGTGGCGACGCCGGCGCCAACCAGGTCCGGGCCGACGCCGCGGGTGACTGGCTGTTCGGCCTGGGAGGCAACGACCATCTGCTGGGCGAGCTCGGTCATCATGTGTTTGTCGGCGGCGCCGGTGATGACCTGCTGCAGGCGGGGGGCGGCCACAACACCTTTGTCTTCAGTGGCGACTTCGGCCATGACCGGCTGGTGGGGTATCAGGCCAGTGACAGCCTGGTGTTCATGGGGGTGGCCGGGGTGGCGCCGAACGACAGCTACCGTGCCCACGCCACAGCGGTGGGCAATGACACGCTGCTGAGCTTTGGCCAGGCTTCGGTGACCCTGGTGGGCGTGGGCCTGGAGCAATTGAACGGCGCGGGCATCGTCCTCGCCTGAGGCATCGAGGCGGGCGGCGCGGGTTTCGCACGCGCCGCCACCGCCAATCACTGGTAGCCGATCACGATCGGCTCGCGGCGCAGCACCTGGACCGATGCCGGTGAGGTGGGCGTGACCTGCACCCCAAGTAATGACTCCAATACCTTGCACCTGGGGCTACCGCCCGAGGGCGCTCATGGTGAGCGCTGGGAAAGCATAGCCAACATGACGCACACCGCGAGGGCGGTCCCGGCGCCTTTATCCAGGGGCGCGGGCAGGGACTAAAGCGTCAGGCAGCCCATGCGTTATTCAGGCACGGGCGATGGCCACAAGTTGTCGCACCGGCCCAATGGACAGCAGGAGACAAGTCAGGTGAGTAACAACAAGAGGTGTGCAATCGGTCTGGTGCTGAGCCTGCTGGCAGGCACGACGCTGGCGGACGAGCTGCCGCACAACTCGATTTTGCAGCGTTATGGCGTGACCCCGGAGCAATTGCCGGCCGGGGCCAAATTGAAGGTCGAACCCAAGCAACAGCCGGCCCCCAGCCGTTTTCACATCGCCCCGGAGCAACCCTGGGCCCAGGTCCGGCTGGGGGACGGCCAGCAGCCGGAAACCACGGGCAATATCAGCATCGACAATGCCGCCAGGCAGGAATACGACCGCTGCCAGAAGGTTCGCGGCGAGTTGTACAAGCGCAATGCCCAGCAGAGCATTTCCTGCGATGGCAGTGTCCCGGGGCTCGGCCTCTACCGCTGATTGCCCTTGATCGGAGGCGGTTATTGTTCCTGGCGGACGGTGGCGACATCGTCCGCCTTGATGCGAATTTTCTTGCCGGAAATATCGACGAACTCATAGAAACCATCGGCGGTGCGAGTCTTTGGCACATCCTTGGTCAGGTACTGGGTGCCGTTCTGCAAGGTCACCACGGTGGGCGAAGCGCAACCCGCCAAGGCCAGGAGTGCGGTGGCCGCCAGGGCCAGGCCCAGGGTTTCAAACTTCATAGACAAACCTCTCGTTCATGCACGTTGAAGGTGCACAGTGTGCCGTATTTTCATGACGCTATAGTCATTCTCCGTCGCGACAACCCTCGGAAAATACTGTTCGTCCAGGGCCGGCAAGCCAGGACGCCATTTATCCAATAGTGTTTGCCAGGCACGGCGCCCAGCTGTTATCTGTATGCATAACCAGTGTCTTTTTCCGCGGTGCCTGCCTTCTGTGACTTCCAACCCCCTCGAAAACCCGTTCTATTACCTGCACAACTTTCAGCAAGTGCTGGCCTGGATCGAGCAGCGGTATGCCGACCTGCTGTGCCCTGAAGAGCAGCGCTTCATCGCGGATTTCGCCGGTTTGGCGCAACCTGCCCAGGCATTGCTGGTACGCCTGGTGATGCGCAAGGGCCGGCATTTTCGCGCCGCCAAGCTGAGTTATGCCGAGATAGGCGATATCACCCTGGCGGCCACGCCCCTGGTGCGCCTGGGCTGGCTCGATCCGCGGGCCGAGGTGTCCCTGGACGAGCTGTTCGGCCTGTTGCAAAAGGCCGAAATCCTGCAGTGTTTTGCCGCCATGATCGATCAGCCCAAAGCCCGGAAAAGCGATTGGCTGGCGCTATTGACCGAGCATGGAGGCCCGTCCCGGGCCTTCGCCGAGTGGTGCCCGCAGCTCGATGATCAGTTGCTGAGCCTGACGGTCATGGATCTGTGCGATCGCCTGCGCCTGATGTTTTTCGGCAACCTGTACCAGGACTGGTCGGAGTTCGTGCTGGCCGACCTTGGCATCTACACCTACGAAAAAGTCGAGTTCAGCGCCGATTCCCGTGGCTTGCGCAGCCGCAGCGACGTGGATGGCTTTATCTATTTGCAACAGTGCCAGGAAGCTTTCGAAGCCGGGCACGAGCTGGCTGATGTGCTGGCGCGGATCCAGGCCTTGCCCATCGACAACCCCTGGCTGGAAAAACGCCGCGCCAAGCTGCTGTTTCAACTGGGCCAGCACTGCGAGCGCCTGGCGGACTGGGCGCTGGCCCTGGCGATCTATAGCGGCTGTGCCTACCCCGGGGCGCGGATGCGGCTGATCCGCGTGCTGGAACGCAGCGGCGACTATCCCCAGGCCCTGGCACTGGCCGAGGTGGCGGACCAGGCACCGCAAAGCGCAGCCGAACAGCAACTGCTGCTGCGGGTGTTGCCGCGCCTGCGGCGCAAGCTGGGCGGGCCGGTCCAGCGCCGGGTGCCGGGCCGCGAGCCACAACGCCTGGACCTGAACCTGGCCCGCAGCGATGAGCTGCTGTCGGTGGAGTACCACGTCCAGGCCCACCTGCATGCCGAACAGGCCCCGGTGCACTACGTCGAAAACAGCCTGATCAATTCGCTGTTCGGCCTGCTGTGCTGGCCGGCGATCTTCGCACCGTTGCCCGGGGCGTTCTTTCACCCGTTCCAGCGCGGGCCGGTGGACCTGTTGAGCGAAGATTTCCATCCGCGTCGTGCCGAGTTGTTCCAGGCCTGCCTGGCCGAGTTGGATGACGGGCGTTACATCCGCACCATCCGCCAGCGCTTCGTGGCCAAGTGGGGCGTGCAATCACCCTTCGTGTTCTGGAGCGCGCTGACTGAAGAGCTGCTCGAGCAGGCCCTGGACTGCCTGCCCGCGACCCACCTCAAGCACTGGTTCGAGCGCCTGTTGCTGGATATCCGCGCCAATCGTGCGGGCATGCCGGACCTGATCCAGTTCTGGCCCGAGCAAAAGACCTACCGCATGATCGAGGTCAAGGGCCCGGGCGATCGCCTGCAGGACAACCAGTTGCGTTGGCTGGAGTTCTGCCACCAGCACCAGATGCCGGTGGCGGTGTGCTATGTGCAATGGCAGGAGCAGCCGGCTTGAACTACCGCATCGCGGTGCGGGCGCTGTGCGAGTTCACGGCCAAGGTCGGTGACCTCGACTTGCGTTTCACCCCATCGCCCACGGCGCTCGAAGGCATCGCCGGCCATCGCACGGTGGCCGCCCGACGCAGCCCCGGCTACCAGAGCGAAGTGGCCCTGCAAGGCCAGTACGGACCGTTGACGGTCAAGGGCCGGGCCGATGGCTACGACCCCACGCAAAACCTGTTGGAAGAGGTCAAGACCTACCGTGGCGACCTCAGCCGCATGCCGGCCAACCATCGGCAACTGCACTGGGCCCAGGCCAAGGTCTATGGCTGGCTGATGTGCCAGGCCCTGGAGCTGAGTGAGATCCGCCTGGCGCTGGTGTATTTCGACATTGTCAGCGAGCAGGAAACTGCCCTGGTCGAGCCCTTTGAGGCGGCGGTGCTGGAGCTGTTTTTCAAGCAGCAGTGCGCAGTCTTTGTGCAGTGGGCCGAGCAGGAACTGGCGCACCGCAGCGCGCGGGACCTGGCAACCCAGGCCCTGGCGTTCCCCCATGGGCAGTTTCGCAGCGGCCAGCGCTCCCTGGCGGAGTCGGTGTACAAGGCGGTGAGCACCGGGCGCTGCCTGATGGCCCAGGCCCCGACCGGGATCGGCAAGACCATTGGCACCCTCTTTCCCATGCTCAAGGCCATGGCCCCGCAGCACCTGGACAAGCTGTTGTTCCTGACGGCCAAGACCCCGGGGCGCAAACTGGCGCTGGATGCGTCCCAGGTGCTGTTCGACAGCTGCCCCGAGCTGCCGTTGCGGGTGCTGGAACTGGTGGCCCGGGACAAAGCCTGCGAGCACCCGGACAAGGCCTGCCACGGCGAGTCCTGTCCCCTGGCCAGCGGCTTCTACGATCGCCTGCCGGCGGCGCGCCAGGCGGCCAGCCAGGTGCGCCTGCTGGACCAGCAGCACCTGCGGCAGATTGCCCTGGCGCATGAGGTCTGCCCCTATTACCTGAGCCAGGAAATGGCCCGCTGGAGCGACCTGGTGGTCGCGGACTACAACTACTACTTCGATTTCAGCGCCTTGCTGTTCGGCCTGGCCCAGGCCAATCAGTGGACCGTGGCGGTGTTGGTGGACGAGGCGCACAACCTGGTGGAGCGCGGGCGATCGATGTACAGCGCCAGCCTCGACCAGTACCAGATGAACACGGTGCGGGCGGCGGCGCCCGAGGCGCTGAAAAAGCCCCTGCAACGCTTGAACCGCGAGTGGAACGCCCTGCACAAGGAGCAACTGGCGCCTTACCAGGCCTATGCCCAGGCGCCGGCGGCCTTGCTCAAGGCCCTGTCGCTGTGTGTTTCGGCGATAGGCGATTACCTCAACGATCATCCTCAGGGGCTGGATGCCAGCCTCCAGGGTTTCTACTTCGAGATGCTGCAGTTCGCCCGGGTTGCAGAGTTGTTCGATGAGCACTTTGTGTTCGATATCAGCAAGCGTGAACTCAATGCCAAGCGCAGCCTGTCCCAGCTGTGCCTGCGCAATGTGGTGCCGGCGGGGTTCATTCGCCCGCGGTTGACGGCGGCGCGCAGTTGCGTGCTGTTTTCCGCGACCCTCAACCCGCGGCATTACTACAGCGACCTGCTGGGCCTGCCGGAGACCACGGTCTGGGTCGATGTCGAGTCGCCCTTCGACGCGGCGCAACTGGAGGTGCATATCGTCAAGCGCATCTCCACCCGCTTTGTGCATCGCCAGGCGTCCCTGGCGCCGATTGTCGAGCTGATGGCTCGCCAGTTCCGTCAGCGTCCCGGCAATTACCTGGCGTTCTTCAGCAGTTTCGATTACCTGCAGCAGGTGGCGCAGTTTCTGGCCCGAGAGCACCCGGACATTGCCCTGTGGCTGCAATCGCGGGGCATGGACGAAGGGCAGCGCCAGGGCTTTCTCGATCGGTTCAGCAGCGAAGGCCAGGGCATCGGGTTTGCGGTGCTGGGCGGGGCATTTGGCGAGGGTATCGATTTACCGGGGTCGCGGCTGATCGGGGCCTTTATCGCCACCCTGGGCCTGGCCCAACTGAACCCGGTGAACGAGCAGTTGAAGCAGCGCATGGCGGCGATCTTTGGCGCCGGCTATGACTACACCTACCTCTACCCGGGGCTGCAGAAAGTGGTACAGGCCGCGGGCCGGGTGATTCGCAGCCAGCAGGATCGCGGGGTGGTGATGTTGATCGATGATCGTTTTGGCGAGGCACGGATCCAGCAACTGCTGCCGCGCTGGTGGGCCTTGCAGCCCGATCTGCCGCTGCCGAGTTGAGTTCATTCGAGCTGAGCTCATTGCTCCAGCTGATCAAGAAACAGCGTCAGCCGTTGCGCCAGCTGCCGGGCCTGTAACTCCAGGCCGGAACCGGGGCGCTGCTCGCGCAGTTGGTTTTCCAGCTCGACACAGGCGCGCGCCAGGGGCAGGGCGTTGACCACGCCCATGGCCCCGGCAACGCTGTGAAAAGATTGCGCCGCCTGCAACGCATTGCCCGTGTCCAGGGCGACGTCAATGCGCTGGATATCCGCACGCAGGGTGCTGATAAACACGTCGCGCAAGGCCACGGGCAGTAGCAGCGCATCCATATCGGCGGCGAAAGGTGGGCTAGACAAGGGCATGGGCTATAGCCGCTCCGAGTGGGTGGCAGGGGTTGCGGGTTGGGCCATTGCGCGTGCAACAGCAGCAGGTTCAGGTGTCCGGTGGTCCGGGCTGCGGCGGCGCCTTGGCGTAAGGCGCCAGGTAACTGAGCAGCGTGCGCAGGGAGAAGGGTTTGACCAGGCAGCGCTCCATGCCGGCTGCCAGGCATTGGGCTTCTTCGCCGTGCATGGCGTTGGCGGTTGCACCGAAAATCGGCGTGCTGCAACCGAGTCGCCGCAGCTCCCGGCTTAATTCATAGCCATTGAGCCTGGGCATGTTGATATCGGTCAGGACCACATCGAAGCGCTCGTTGTGCCACAGGCTCAAGGCTTCGTCGCCATTGCCGGCCAGTTTTACGCTGCAGCCCAGCTCTTCCAGCTGGTCCTTGAGGATCAACTGGTTGATCACGTTGTCTTCGGCCACCAGCACATGCAGGCCCAGCTTGGGCAGGTGTTGGCTCTGGATCAGCGTTTCGTCCTCGGTGGCGGGCTGCCCCTGGGCCTGGCTGACGGCCCGGTGAATGGCCCGCAGGTCGCTGATGTCCACCTGCCAGCCACGATCGCGGGGCGGCTCGTGATGCCCGATGGCGCAGGCCAGGACCAGCGGCCCCTGCCATTCGGGTTCGAGCCGATGCTTGATGGCGCCCGGGTGCAGTTCGAGCAACACGCAACCACTGGCGGCATCGATGTAGCCAGGCAGGCGCAGGTGCACCCGCGCGCCCCAGCGTCGCAACCAGCCCGCCAGGCTCTCCGCCAGCTCGCGCACTGGAGACCGCACGTAGATTATCTGGGGCCCGAGCAGGGGCATGAAAGAGGTTTGGGCCGTGTCCATCGCCCGTTGCAACGGCAGGCTCAGGCTGAAGCTGCTGCCCAGCCCAAGCTCGCTGACCACGCGCATGTCACCGTTCATCAACCGTGTCAGGCGCAGGCAGATGGGCAGGCCCAAACCGGTGCCGGCGACCACGTTGGTATTGCCCGAGGTCTGGAAAAACGGTTCGAACAGCAGCATTTGGTCCTGCTCGGTGATGCCCTTGCCGGTATCGCTGACCTGCCACTCGATGGTGCAGCGGTTGCCCTCCAGTTCAACCAGGTGGGCCCGCAGCACCACGCGCCCGACATCGGTGAATTTGAGTGCATTACTCAACAGGTTGCCGAGTATCTGCCGAATGCGCGCGACATCACCGACCAGCCGTTCCGGCAGTTGCCACTCCAGGCAGGCATACAGTTGCAGGCCCTTGGCCTGGGCAGCGGCGGCATAGCTCTGGACGATTTCGCAGGCCAGGTCCAGGGGCGAAAACTCGCGGAGTTCCAGTGCCAGTTGTCCGGCTTCGATTTTCGACACGTCGAGCACGCCGCAGATCATCTGCAGCAGGGTCGCCGACGAGCCTTCCATCGCCTGCAGGTAGTGTTTCTGCTGCTGGTCGAGCCGAGTGCGCCCCAGCAGTTCCAGGGTCCCGAGCACACCGTAGAGCGGGGTCCGGATCTCGTGGCTCATGGTGGCCAGGAACAGGGTCTTGGCCTCGTTGGCGGACTCGGCTAGGGACCGGGCTTCATCGAGTGCGGCTTCAACCTGCTTGCGGGTGCTGATGTCGCTGAAGGCGCAGAACAGCACGTCTTCGCCGCGGTAGCGGGTAGGCACCGAACTCAGGTGGAGGTGCCGGCCCTCGGCGGTTTCGACGTGATCGATGGGGGCGCTGCTGTCCGGATCGAACACCTGCCGGATCCAGCCATCCCGCCGCTGGCCAGGCGCTTTTCCTTGCCCCAGCCATTGTTGCGCCAGGGTGTTTTCCAGGACCACCTGGCCGTCGCTGCGGCGCAACACGCACAGGGCCACGGGGGCGGTCTGGATCACGTCACGGCTGAACGCCTCACTTTCCACCAGGGCCTGGATCCGGTTCAGCGCCGGGACGATAAAGTGCTGCGCCACACGCCGGGTCAGCAAGTGGATCAGGCCGGCGCTCAGCAGGCTGAACAGCAGCGCGCCCAACAGTTGCGGCCACAGGTCATGAAGCAGCTTGCGCAATTCGAAGGCGTAGATCAGTTGCCAATCCGTGGATTTGAGCTGCTTGCGGATCACCAACTGCTCGGGAAACCAGCCACCGCCGATCAAGCCGAAAAAGTTGTCGCTTTGCAGCTCAAGCAGGGCCTGGCTCAAGCGGTAGGTGGGGGTGTTGGTCAGGACCAGGGCGCCCTGGGAGTTGAGGATCATGAACTCCCCGGCGCTCTGGTCGCTGAGGGCCGCCAGGACTTCGTTGCCATCCATTTCCAGGCCCAGCCAGCCGGAATCGGCGACGAGAGGATCGAGGGCAAAGAAAATGTACAACTGGGTGGACTGCGCCGATTGTTCGGTCAACCACTGACCTTCGTCGCCGCGCGTCATCCGCGGTTCCTGCGCCACCAGGTGTTTTAGTACCGATGGCGGCACGGTGACTGCCTGCGGGTGGGCGCCGTACAGGCGTTCGACCCGAGGTTGAGGGGCTGCGCTGATGTACAGCAGGTTCAGTTGCTTGTGCTTGAGGTGTTCGCGCATGCGCTCGGTGAGCCAGATGCTCCATTGCTCGCCACCGGCATTGCCCTGTCGCAGCCTGATTTCGTCTTGGGTCGCGGGTGGCAGTTGCGCCTGCTCGGCGGTCTGGCGCACCGCCGACAGGCTGAGGCTTTCGAGCAGGGTTTCACGGGTGGTGAAGAAGGTTTGCGCCTGGACGATGGCGCCGCTCATGTAGTTGTGGCGCCGGGACAGGCTGTCGTTCAGGGTTGAGCGCACAAAGTTGTAGACGCCGATCAGAATGCCCGCGAGCAGCAACAACGCAAAAAGCCGAAGCAAGCGGAGAGCGACTTCGGGTCGGGAAAGGAGTGGATTTATCTGATGCAGGCAGCTTTTTAGTCTCATGCGCCAACTGTAAAGCTGGAGCAAGCTGCCCAGGCATCAGACGAATCTTAAATACATCGGTGTCAGAACTCTGCTAGTCGTCAGTCTTTTCTGAGTCGCACCCAGAAAGCGCCGATTCGGGCTCAAACCATGGCCAGGCGTCGTTTACGTGTAGGGGCGGCGAAGGCGCTGTCGATGGCGGCCAGGTCTTCGGCCTCCAGGTGCAGGCTGGCCGCGGCGGCGTTGAGTCGCAGGTGTTCCGGGTGCACCGCCTTGGGAATCGCGATCACCCCGTCCTGACGCAATACCCAGGCCAGGGACACCTGGGCCGTGGTCACCTGGTGGCGCTGGGCAATCTGTGCCAGCAGCGGATGGGCGAGCAGGGCGCCGGCCTGGGCCATCGGGCAGTACGCCATGATCGGCAGGCGCTGTTGCTGGCTCCAGGGCAGGAGGTCAAACTCGATGCCGCGCTCTTCGATGTTGTACAGCACCTGGTTGGTGGCACAGGCCGGGGTCGCCAGTTCCTGCAAGTCGTCCAGGTCGAAGTTGGACACGCCCCAGCGCCCGATCTTGCCGTCGGCCCGCAGGCGTTCAAAGGCCTCGACGGTTTCTTCCAGGGGGTACTGGCCGCGCCAGTGCAGCAGGTACAGATCGATGCAGTCAGTGCCCAGCCGTTTCAGGCTGCGCTCGCACGCCTGGGGGATACCCTGGCGGCTGGCATTGTGCGGGTAGACCTTGCTCACCAGAAACACCTGTTCGCGCCGCCCGGCAATGGCTTCGCCGACCACCGCCTCGGCGCCGCCCTCGGCGTACATTTCGGCGGTGTCGATCAGGCTCATGCCCAGATCGATACCGGTGCGCAACGCGTGCACTTCCCGGGTCCGTTGATGGCGGTCCTCGCCCATGTGCCAGGTGCCCTGGCCCAGTACCGGGACGCTGACGCCCGCCAGTTCGAGCATTCGCATACACAACCTCCTGAAACAGCCTGATCAGCCGTGGGGCCTCAGAAAAACAAAGGGGCTGCGCGGGGTCAAGCCGATCGGCTTGGCGGGGAGGGGTTTCATATATCCAAAAAGAATAAAATACTAATTATTTATTCCTTTAAAACAGTTCGCCAAGGGTGCACTTTAGCCCTCAGCCACCCGGCGGATTTGCCGGGCCTCACACAGGAAGACCGAGCATGACCATTAAAGCGATCAACGTACGCAATCAGTTCAAGGGCGTGATCAAGGAGATCCACGAAGGCCAGGTGGTCTCGGAAATCGACGTGCAGACCGCCTCCGGCATCGTCACCTCGGTGATCACCACCCGTTCGGTGCGCGATTTGGAATTGAAGATCGGCAGCGAAGTCATCGCCTTCGTCAAATCCACCGAAGTGTCGATCGCCAAGCTCTGAGGCCGCCTTGAGCTCAAGGGTTGCGCGCAGGGGTTGCGGCGCGCATCGGACTTTTTCAATTCACAGGGGAGTGAAGCATGTCGCACTCGCTGGATATCACCGCGCTGCCTTCGCTGGACCTGGCGCTGCTGGACGGTAGCCCCGCGCAGCGCCAGGGGTTTCTTGAGCAACTGCGCCATGCGGCGCGGGACGTGGGGTTTTTCTACCTGACCAGGCACGGCATCGACAGCCAGTTGCTGCAACAGGTGCAGCAGCAGGCACGGCAGTTCTTTGCCTTGCCCGAGGCACAGAAACTGGCGGTGGGGATGATCAATTCCGCGCATTTTCGCGGCTATAACCGTGCGGCCTCGGAGATCACCCGTGGCCAGCCGGACTTGCGCGAGCAGTTCGACGTCGGGGCCGAGCGCCAGGCGCTGGCACTGGACGCCCACAGCCCGGCCTGGGCACGCCTGCAAGGGCCCAACCAATGGCCCGAAGCCTTGCCCCAGCTCAAGCCCTTGCTGCTGGAATGGCAGCAGGCGATGACCGCCATGTCCCTGCGCCTGCTGCGCGCGTTCGCCCTGGCGTTGTCCCTGCCGGAGCAGGCCTTCGATCAGTTGTACGGCGACAAGCCCAATGAACACATCAAGTTGATCCGCTACCCCGGCCGCGCCCCCGGCGAAAGCCAGCAGGGCGTTGGCGCACACAAGGATTCCGGGTTCCTGAGTTTTCTCTTGCAGGACCAACAGGCCGGGCTGCAGGTGGAGGTCGAGGACGGGCGCTGGATCGATGCCCTGCCACGGGAGAACTCGCTGGTGGTGAACATCGGCGAGTTACTGGAGCTGGCCAGCAACGGCTACCTGCGGGCCACTGTGCACCGGGTGCATTCGCCGCCGCCGGACCGTGATCGCCTGTCCATTGCGTTTTTCCTCGGCGCCCGGCTGGACGCGGTGGTGCCGCTGTATCCGCTGCCCGCCGAACTGCAACGCGAAGCCCGCGGCCCGGCCAGCGACCCGGCCAACCCGCTGCTGCGCGATGTTGGCTGGAATTACCTCAAGGGGCGCCTGCGCTCCCATCCGGATGTGGCGCAGCGCTTCTATGGCGACGCCTTGCTGCCCGCGGCGCTGAGTGCCTGACCTCTCTATTCGTTACCCGATCAAGGACTGCCCCATGTTGAAGAAAAGCGCATTGACCCTGGCGTTGTTGAGTGGACTGTCCGCCGCATGTGCCGTGCAAGCCGTGGAACCCCTGCGGGTCGCCGCCGACCCGGTGCCCCACGCGCAGATCCTGGCCTACGTGCAGAAGATCGACCCGCAATTGCAGCTCAAGATCATCGAGATCCCCAACGGCGTGAACTCCAACGAGTTGCTGGCCCACGGTGATGTCGACGCCAACTACTTCCAGCACCTACCGTACCTGCAATCCCAGGAGCAGGCCCTGGGCCAGAAGTTCGCGGTGGCCGCCACGGTGCACATCGAGCCCCTGGGGATTTACTCCCATCGCCACAAGAGCTTTGACCAGGTGCCGGTCAAAGGCACGGTGGCGGTGCCCAATAACGTCACCAACCTGAGTCGCGCCCTGTACCTGCTGCAAGACAATGGCCTGATCAAGCTCAAGCCCGGTTTCGACGACCCGGCCCACGACCAGGCGACCCCCAAGGACATCGCGCAGAACCCCAAGCAACTGAAGATTATCGAGATCGAATCGCCGCAGATCCCTCGGGCCCTGGACGATGTCGACCTGGCGGTGATCAACGGCAACTACGCCCTGGAAGCCGGGCTGGTGCCGGCCAAGGATGCCCTGGGCCTGGAGAAGGCCGCGCACAACCCTTACGCCAACATTCTGGTCACCACCCCCAAACTGCAGGATGACCCGCGGATCAAGCAATTGGCCAAGGACCTGAATTCACCGCAAGTGGCCAAGTTCATCACTGAAAACTACTCGGGGTCGGTGATCCCGGTAGCGGTTGCGGGCAGCCAGCCATGATCGAAGTCGAGCAGTTGAGCAAAAGCTACGGGGCCGGGCAGGCGCCGGCGCTGGACCGGGTGTCGTTGAGCATCCCCGATGGCGCGGTGTACGGCATTCTCGGGCGCAGTGGGGCGGGCAAGTCGACCCTGTTGCGTTGCCTCAACCTGCTCGAACGCCCCAGTTCCGGGCGCATCATCCTGGACGGGCAAGACCTGACTACCCTGGGCGACAAGCCCCTGCGCCAGCAACGCCAGCGCATCGGCATGATCTTCCAGGGCTTCAACCTGCTGCATGCGCGCACGGTCAGGGACAACATCGCGGTGCCCCTGGAAATCGCCGGCATGCCCAAGGCCCAGCGTCTGGCGCGGGTCCGCGAGTTGCTGGACCTGGTGGGCCTGGGCGACAAGGCCGAGGCCTTTCCCTCGCAACTGTCGGGTGGGCAGAAGCAGCGCGTGGGCATTGCCCGGGCCCTGGCCGCGCGCCCGGCGTATTTGCTCTCGGATGAAGCCACCAGCGCCCTCGACCCGGAAACCACGGCGTCGATCCTGGAGCTGTTGCGCGATATCAATCGCCAGTTGGGGGTGACCATTGTCCTGATCACCCACGAGCTGGAGGTGGTCAAGTCGATCTGCGACCACGCCGCCTCCCTGGCTCAGGGGCGCCTGGTGGAGGCCGGGCCGATCCGCCAGTTGCTGGCCGACCCGGATTCAAGCCTTGGGCGTTCGTTGTTGCCCGGTTACCAACGGGCGCTGGGAGCCGACGACGACAGCCGCCAGGCGTTGGAACTGACGTTTTTCGATTCCTTGCTGGCGACCCCGATTCTGCAAGCGCTGGCCCAGCAGCAGGGGGTGGATGTGAGCGTGCTGGCCAGTGGCGTGGAATCGATCGGCGGGCAGCGGGTAGGGCGCCTGCGCGTCGCATTTCGCCAGCCCCACGATGCGCTGAAGCTGGCGCAGGTGGTGGACTTTCTCAAGCAACGCGGGGTCAGGGCTGAATCCTCATGAACAAAACCACTGACTGGAATGAAATCGCCCAACTGCTGTTCAACGCCACCGGGGAAACCCTGTACATGGTGTTGCTGGCCGGGCTCTTTACCCTGCTGATCGGCCTGCCGCTGGGGGTGTTGCTGTTTGTCAGCCGCGCCCGCGGCCTGTATCCGCTGCCCCGGCTCAACAATGCCCTGGGGGCGCTGGTCAACCTGGGGCGCTCGCTGCCGTTCGTGGTGATGCTGATTGCCCTGATCCCCCTGACCCGGCTGGTGGTGGGTACGACCCTGGGCAGCACGGCGGCGGTGGTGCCGATCACCATTGGTGCCTTTCCGTTTTTTGCGCGAATCGTCGAGAACGCCCTGGATGAAGTCGACAAGGGGCGCATTGAAGCGATCCTGGCCATGGGTGGTGACATTCGCCATGTGATCTTCAAGGTGCTGCTGCCCGAAGCGCTGCCGGCACTGCTGGCGGGGATCACCCTGACCCTGGTGATGCTGATCGGCTTTTCCTCGATGGCCGGGGTGATTGGCGGCGGTGGCCTGGGCGACCTGGCGATTCGCTACGGTTACCAGCGTTTCAACAACCAGATCATGGTCGCCACCGTGGTGGTGCTGGTGATTCTGGTGCAGGGCGTGCAGAGCCTGGGGGATCGCCTGGTGCGCTCGCTGGCTCACCGCCGCTGAAACCGTCACGCCGCACAGCAAGCCCGGAGCGAAGGGTCGCGCCGGGCTTTTTCGTGGGTGCCTGGATCTGCCCCCTGGCTGCCGCAGTCGCTGCAATCAGCCCCTCGTGGCGCGGTGAAAAGCGCCGTAACAATCAACGGGCTTTGCAGGGCGGCTGATTGGAACTATGCTTTTTCGACATTTTAGTGACTGTTTTTCATGTGCGGGCCAAATGAAAATTGATGATATCGATGCCTTTGTCGAAGTGATTCGTTGCCAATCGATCAGCCATGCGGCCGAGTCGCTGCAACTGACTCAACCGGCGATTACCCGGCGTGTACAGAACTTCGAGCAGGCCCTGGGGGTGGAGCTGTTCGACCGCAACACCAAACCCCTGAAACCCACCGTGATCGGCACCCGAGTCTATGAGCAGTGCCGTTCGATCCTGCGGGAAATGGACGCCCTGCGTGAGCTGGTGGCCAGCGACACGCCGCCCACCGGGCTGTTTCGCCTGGGCGTGCCACAAACCATTGGCGATGTGGTGCTGCTCGATGCGCTCAAGCACCTGCGCAGCGAATACCCCGACCTGCGGGCCCAGGTCGCCACCGGCTGGGGTGGCCAGTTGGTGGGCAAGATCGAAAGCGCCGAACTCGATGCGGTGGTGGCCTTGTTCCCGGCGGGCAAGGTGTTCCCGGAAAACATCATTGGGCAATCCATCGGCAAGATCGAACTGGTGGTGGTCTGTGCCCGCGATCTGGTGCCCAAGCGCCCCTGCAAGCTTGCCGACTGCTACCACAACGGCTGGGTGCTCAACCCCGATGGCTGCGGTTTTCGCGCCGGCCTGCAACGCACCTTGTCGGACCAGGGCCTGGCCTTGCGCGTCAACCTCGAAACCTTCGGCACCGAGTTGCAACTGGGCCTGGTGGCCGACGGCCTGGGTCTGGGCCTGGTGCCGCGACCGTTGCTGGAGCGCAGCGTCCACCGCGACCAGTTGGCGGTGGTGCCGCTCAAGGACTTCAAACCGGTGATGGACCTGTGGCTGGTGTACCCGCACTTTTTGGGCAATCTGCAGGGGCCGGTGGAATCCTTTGGCCGGCTGGTGGCCGCGTCATTGAAGAAGATCGGCGACGCAGCCTGAAGCTCGCCGCAGAGCTCGGGGCAGGGTGCCTGCCAGCAGCGAAGGGGCAGGGCCGGGCGAGGGCGCGGAGGAATAAACCTGAGCCTAAGCTAATTCCTAAATGATATTGGATTGTAGTTTTTAAGATCGTTTAGCTTTATGTCGCAAGGGCCGGGGCCTGCGTACCAGCGCAGCCCCCGGCCTTTGCGTCAGGCGTCCGTCTACAGGAGTTGGCCTGATGTTCAGTCCATTTTTCCAGCCCCGGCGCCCAGGCTCACATGAGCGGCGCCGCCGGGGCCGCTTGGCGGAGCTGTCGTGTCAATCATTCAAACTTCTGTGGCGCAATCGCGGCTCGCTTCCGGGCTGCCGATCTCCCTCGACGATCCCGCCGGGGCGACCGACGTGGTGCTCGAACTGCGTGATATCACCAAGGCCTACGGGCGTGATCACGCCGGGTCGAAAGCACCGGCGGTGAGCAACGTCAGCCTCAAGGTGCGGCGCGGTGAAGTGCTGTGCCTGATGGGCACCTCCGGCAGCGGCAAGTCCACCTTGCTGCGCCATATCAACCGCTTGATCGAACCCAGCAGCGGCGAGGTGCTGATCGATGGCCAGGCCATCAGCGGCCTGAGCCCCCAGGGCCTGCGTGAGCTGCGCTCGCGGCGCATCGGCATGGTGTTCCAGCACTTCGGCCTGCTGCCCCATCGCAGCGTGCTCGACAACGTGGCCTTGCCCCTGGAACTGCGTGGCGAACCCGAAGCCCTGCGCCACGCCGCAGCCGCCGTGCAGTTGCAGGCCGTGGGCCTGGAAGGCTGGGGCGAGCATTACCCCCATGAGTTGTCGGGCGGCATGCAGCAACGGGTCGGCCTGGCACGGGCACTGGTCAGCGAGCCGGACATCCTGCTGATGGACGAACCCTTCAGCGCCCTGGACCCGACCATCCGCCGCGACCTGCAAAGCCATTTCCTGTCCCTGGTGCGCGAGCGGGGTATCAGCACCTTGCTGGTCACCCACGACCCGGTCGAAGCGGTGCGCCTGGCGGACCGGATCGCCGTGCTGCGCCATGGCCAACTGGTGCAGGTCGGCACCCCGCAGCAGTTGCTGGAACAACCGGCGGATGCCGAAGTAGCAGACTTTTTCCGTGATTGCGGCCCGTCGCCAGTGGCCGCGCCCAAGGCCGCCGAGCCCCCTCGGCCGGTCGCCAACAGCGCCGGCGCAGTGGCCTACACCCAGGGGCTGCCCGGCTGGCAAGCCTTGCTCCTGGGGCCCGCAGCCCTGGCTGCCCGTGGCCGTGGCGGGCTGTTCTGGTTGACCTTCGGCGCTGAGCTGGCGGCCCTTGCGACCTTGGCCCGCGGGGTACTCCAGGGCGCCTGGCTGCCGGCGCTGCTGGCCGTGGCGATACTGGCCGTCAGCCGCTTTATTGCCATCAGCCAGAGTGCCAAGCCGCTGCGTCGGGCCCAGGCCGGCTGGGGCCTGGCGCTGCTGGTGCTGCTGATCAGCCAGGCGCTGGTGATATGGCGGGTGGTGACGCCGGACACCAGCGGAGCCCTGTTGCAGTTCCCGGCCAACCGCCAGGCGCTGCTGCTGACCGCCGACAGCATCGATCAATTCATCAGTTGGTCCCAGGTCAACTTCGAAAGTGCCTTTGTCGGGGTGATAGTCGCCGTGCGCAGCGTGATCGAGGGCGTGGAAAACGTCCTTGGCTGGCTGCCCTGGCCGGTTGCGGCCCTGGCCCTGGTGTTGCTGGCCTGGCGCTCGGCAGGCACCGCCCTGGCCCTGACCAGTGCCGTGGCCCTGCTCTATATCGGCCTGTTCGGTTTCTGGGAACGCACCATCGCCACCCTGGCTCTGGTTGGCTCCTCGGTGCTGATTGCCTTGGCCATCGGCGTGCCCACCGGGATCATCCTGGCCAAGCGCCCCCTGGCCCGACGCCTGATCACCCCCTTGCTGGATGTGATGCAGACCCTGCCGACCTTTGTGTACCTGATTCCGGCCGTGGCGTTTTTCTCGGTGGGCAAGACCCCGGCGGTAATCGCCACGGTGATTTTCGCCCTGGCGCCGATGATCCGCCTGACCTCCCTGGGCATCCAGGAAGTGCCCAAGGACGCGGTTGAAGCCGCCGTCGCCCACGGCGCCAGCCCCTGGCAGACCCTGCTCAAGGTGCAACTGCCCCTGGCTCGCCGCTCGCTGCTGCTGGGGGTCAACCAGACCATTGTCATGAGCCTGTCGATGGTGGTGGTCGCGGCGCTGATCGGCGCCGGCGGCCTGGGCTACGACGTGATGACCGCGTTGCGCAACATCAAGGGTGGCGAAGGCATGTTGGCCGGCGCGGCGATTGTGCTGTGCGCGCTGATCCCGGACCGAATCATTCAGTCGAGCCTGCGCAAGCAAGGCTCCACCTCTAACCAAAAGTGAGACATACCGTGAACACACGCCTTTCGCGCACCCTGGGTGCGGCTGCATTACTGGCTACCCTGAGCCTGCCGGCCACCGTGCTGGCCAAGGACAAAATCGTCATCGGCGAACAGAACTGGACCGGCGCCATCGCCATCCAGCACATCCTCGGCGAGGTGATCAAGACCCGCCTCGACGGTGATGTGTCCTACCTGGCCGGTGACGTCGCGGTGCTGCTCAGCGCCGCTGCCAAGGGCGACGGCTCGGTGGATGTGCTGACCGATATCTGGATGCCCAATCAGTCGGCGGCCTGGGCCAAATATGTGACCGGCGACAAACATTCGCTGGTGCCCAACAAGCAGCCCTATGCCGGCGAACAGGGCTTCTACATCCCGGGTTACCTGCAAGACAAATACGGGGTCAAGAGCGTCTACGACCTGAAGAAACCGGAAGTGGCCAAGCTCTTCGAGCCCCTGGGCGGCGGTGAAGCCCAGTTGCTGGTGGGCCCGGCAGGCTGGGAGTCGACTTACATCGGCCAGGTCAAAGCCAAGGATTACGGGTTTGCCGACAAGTTCGAGGCCGTGTCCACCGAAGCGTCGGTGACCTACGCCAAGCTCTCGGCGGCCTACAAGGCCGGGCGCGGCGTGGTGTTTTATGCCTACACCCCGGACTGGATCTTCTCCGCCTTCGACCTGCGCCGCCTGGAAGAACCGGCATTCGACGGCTATGCCCAAGACAACAAGAAGGGCGACCCGCTGTACAAGGCCGACGGTTGCTGGAAGTTCATCAGCCCGACGGTGGACCCGGACTGGCTGAACAAAAGCACGATCACCTGCGCCTTCCCGGATGCCAGGGTCTACGTCCTGGCCTCTGCCTCTTTGCAGCAACGCGCGCCACGCATCGCCAGCTTCCTGCATAACGTGGCCCTCGACTCGGCCGTGCTCAATGGCCTGATCCTGCAGATCGAAAAAGAAAAGCAACCGGCTGACGTCGCCGCCAAGGCCTGGGTCGATGCCAACCGGGCAACGGTCGACCAATGGCTGGCCGAGCCGCAGCAGACCGTAGGGGCCATTCAATGACCACTGCCAGCCTGCGTCTGCTCGATGGCGGCATGGGCCGCGAGCTGCAGCGTATCGGCGCGCCGTTTCGCCAGCCGGAATGGTCTGCCCTGGCGCTGATCGAAGCCCCCGAGTTCGTGCTCCAGGCCCACCGCGCCTTTATCGAGGCCGGGGCACGGGTGATCACCAGCAACAGCTACGCCCTGGTGCCTTTTCATATCGGCGAACAACGCTTTAACCAACAGGGCCGGGCCCTGGCCGAGCGTGCCGGGCAGGTGGCGCGCCAGGCCGCTGCCGACAGTGGGGAAACGGTGATTGTTGCCGGTTCCTTGCCACCGGCCCTGGGCTCCTATCGCCCGGACCTGTTCGATCACTCGCGCTCGGTGGCCATCCACCGGGTACTGATCGACGGCCTGAGTGCCCACGTCGACCTGTGGCTGGCGGAAACCCAAAGCTCGATCGCCGAAGTCCGCGCCGTGGCCGAGGCCCTGGGCGGCGACGGCAAGCCGTTGTGGCTGTCGTTCACCTTGCTCGATGTGCCGGGCGCCGACGGCGTGGCGCGCCTGCGCTCCGGCGAAGCGGTGGCCGACGCGGTGCAGGTGGCGGCGCAACTGGGGGCCAGGGCGGTGCTGTTCAATTGCAGCCAGCCCGAGGTCATGGCCCAGGCCTTGCGCGATGGGCGGCAGGTGCTCGACGCCCTGAGCCTGGACCTGGAGCTGGGGGTGTATGCCAACGCGTTCCCGGTGGTCAGCAGTGATGCCAAGGCCAACAGCACCTTGTTGCAGATCCGCGATGACCTGGGCCCGGAGTCGTACCTGCACTGGGCGCGGACCTGGGTTGAGGCCGGGGCGAGCATTGTCGGCGGTTGCTGCGGCATTGGCCCGGAACATATCGCGGCGCTGCACCGGCACTGGTTCGCCGCAGAGGTGCAGCAGGCGACCTTTGGTGCCGGGTGTTTCTGGGGCGCCGAAGCGGCCTTTCGGCAATTGCCCGGGGTGCTCGACAGCCGCGTCGGCTTTGCCCGACCTGCCAGTGGCGAAGCACTGTCGATAGAGGTGGTGCAGGTTGATTTCGACCCCACTCAGATTGCCTACAGCCGCCTGATCGAGGCGTTCTGGACCCTGCACGACCCGACCTCGGTCGACCGTCAGGGGGCGGATGTCGGGGTCAAATACCGCTCGGCGCTGTTCGTCAACGGTCCCGAACAGGCCGCCACTGCCGAAGCTGCCCGCGAGCAACTTGACGCCAGCGGGCGCCTGGCCAAACCGGTGGCGACCGTGGTGCTGCCCCTGGGCGAGTTCGAACGGGCCGCAGAAGAACACCAGCGTTACCTGGAAAAACACGGCGCCAGCGCTTGCTCGCTCTGACCCTTGAGCCGGTCGCGGTCAGCGTGCCGCGCCCGACTTGCCCTTGATGATTGTTGCGAGGTCTGCATGAAATTCTCCCGACACCTGCGCGCGCTGCTGGCCGGCGCCGTACTCGCCGCGCCCCTGGCGCACGCGGCCGACAAGCCGGTGCTGCATATCGGCGATCAGAACTACTACAACATCCGCGCCTCGGTCGAAGCCTCCGGAGTGCTGGAAGGCGCGCCCTATAGCGTGGACTGGAAACACTTCCAGGCCGCCGCACCCCTGGCTGAAGCCCTGAATACCGGAGCCCTGGACCTGGGCTTTCTCGGGGATTCCGGGTTCCTGTTCCTGGCGGCCAAGCAGGCGCCGGTAAAACTGATCGGTGTTTCGCGGCAAAACCCCGACACCATTGCCTTGCTGGTGGGCAAGGACTCCACCGCCAAGAGCATCACCGACCTCAAGGGCAAGAAAGTCGCCTACTGGCCCGGCGCCTGGAGCCAGCAGCTGACCTTGCGCGCCCTGGAGCAGGCCGGGCTGCCGGAAGATTACGTGCAGTGGGTCAAACTGATGCCGATTGACGCCGCGGCGGCCTTGCCCCAGGGCAGCATCGATGCGTTTCCGGTGTGGGAGCCCTATATCTCGCAGCAGATCCTGTTTTCCGGCGCGCGTCCGATTGTCAGTGCCAACGGCCTGATGCCCGGTCTCAGCGCAATTGCCGCCTCCACGCCGTCCATCGACAGCAAGCGTGAGGCCATCGCCGACTTCCTGCAGCGCCTGAAAAAAGCCCGGGCCTGGGTCGATACCCACACGGACGAGTACGCCGATCTCTGGGCGAAAAAAGCCAACCTCGACCAGGGCGTGTCGCGCCACTGGTTGCGCCAGGCGCACCTGACCCTGGGCCCGGTGGATGCCCAGGCCGCCGCTGACCTGCAAGGCACGGCGGACTTCCTGTTCAAGGTCAAGACCCTGCAGGCGCCCTTGAACACCGCGCCAATCATCGATCAGTCGTTCCAGAAGGCCTTGGCCGACTGAGCCCTCGCGCACGGCGCGGTCAAGCAACGGCAGACAAGGAAAGGTCCCGATGCAACAGCTCAGCCCGGATCCCGGCGCCCGTCAGCGCTGGGCAGCCCTGACCCGGATCAACCTGTTGTCGGTGCTGTCGCAGATCGTGCAGATCGGCACCGTCACGCCGCTGCTGTCGTTGTCCCTGGAGCAGCGCGGCGTTGGCGCGACCGGGATCGGCCTGATCGTCAGCGCGGCCTGGCTGGCGATCCTGCTGCTGTACAAGCAGGTGCCGAGGATCCTCGCGCGGCTCGGGCTGGTCCGGGCCAACCTGCTGAGTGCCCTGCTCAGCGTGCTGGCCCTGGTGGGCATGGCCTTCAGCGAGCACCTGGTGCTGCTGTTTGTGTTGAATTTCCTGTTGGGCATCGGCCTGATCCTGCGCTGGATCGCCTGCGACACCTGGATTGTCGCGGTGGCCAGCCGCAGCGAACGCGGCCGGGCGATTGGCGTGCACGAAACCCTGATGGGCCTGGGTATCGCCGCCGGGCCGTTGCTGCTGGTGGCGCTGGGGGTGGAGGGGAGGCTGCCGTACCTGGCCTGTGCCGCAATCATTGCCCTCAGCGCTGGCCTGGCCCTGAGCCTGCTGGGCCATGACGGTCGCCCGCAAACGCCCCTGGCCAAACACCATGCGCGGTTGTTTGCGCTGATCCCCCTGGCCCTGTGTGGGGCCTTCGTCGCCGGCTTCTGCGAAACCTCGTCGGTGGCCTTTCTGGCCGGTTACAGCGTGTCCGTCGGTTATCTGCTGACCGCCGCCACCTTGTTTATCGCCGTGTTCGGTGCCGGCGGCACCCTGTTGCAACTGCCCCTGGGCTGGCTCGCCGATCGCACGTCCAGCCGCAGCGCACAACGGGCCTGTGCGCTGCTGGTGCTGGCGGGCACCCTGGCCATCCCCTTGAGCCAGCCGTGGCCGTGGCTGGCGTCGTTGCTGGTGTTTGTCTGGGGCGGGGCCATCGGCGGCCTGAATACGCTGGCGGTGATGGAAGCCGGCGAGCGGGTGGCGGAGCATCAGGTGTCGACCGCCATGACCGCGATTGCGCTGTTCTACACCCTGGGCAGCGTCCTCGGACCCATTGCCACGGGGCTGGCGGTGTCCGGCATCAGCGCCAGTGGCTTGATGCTCACGGTGGGGGCGGTGGCCCTGTTGTTTCTCGGCCTCCTGGCCTGGCACCGGGCGCCGCGCCCCTAACTCCTTGGCGTGTGATGCACGGCTGGGGTCAATGCCCCACCAACTCTTCGAGCAACTGCTCCTTGTAGCCTTGCAGCACGCTTGAGGAACGGTCCCGCGGGTGCGGCAGGTCGACTTCGATCTGGTGCTTGATCCGCCCCGGGTGAGCGTCCATCACGATCACCCGGTCACCCAGGTACAGCGCTTCCTCGATGTCGTGGGTGACCATGATCACTGTGCAGCGCTGCTGGACCCAGATGCGTTGCAGCTCGTGTTGCAGGTGCACCCGGGTCAGGGCGTCGAGGGCGCCCAGGGGTTCGTCCAGCAGCAGCACCTTGGGTTTGTTGATCAGCGCCCGGGCGATGGCCGCGCGTTGCGCCATGCCGCCGGACAACTGATGGGGGTAGGCATTTTCAAAGCCCTGGAGATTGACCAGGGCAATGTGCTCGGCCACCAGTCGGTCTTTTTCCGCCTGGGGCAGGGGATGGTTCTTCAGGGCCAGGGCGATGTTCTTGCTCAGGGTCATCCAGGGGAACAGGCGATGGTCCTGGAACACTATGCCTCGTTCCAGGCTGGTGCCGGAAATGGCCTGGTCGTCGAGCAGGATCTGGCCCTGATACTCGGCTTCAAGCCCGACAATCAGCCGCAGCAGGGTGGATTTACCGCAGCCGCTGGCGCCCAGGATGCTCACGAATTCCCCGGGGCGAACCTTCAGGTTGATCTCTTGCAGCACCGGCAGGGGTTTGCCTTCGATCTTGTAGGCCTTGCTCAGGCCGCGGATCTCAAGGGCGCCGCTCGCCAGTTGCTGGCTACGGGACGGGGCGTGTTGGGCGATTGCGTTCATGGGGTGGCCTTTCAACGAATGGAGCGCCAGCGCAACAGGTGGCGGCTCAACAGGGTAAACAGCAGGTTCATCAGGTAGCCGCAAAGGCCGATGCACAGCACGCTGAGCACAATCACTTCCATCCGCGAGCCGGCCTCGGCGTTCATCATCAGGTTGCCCAGGCCAGCCCCGGAAGACAGGAACAATTCACTGCCCACCGCCGTGACCCAGGCGAATGCCAGGGCGTGCAACACGCCGGTGGCGATGCTCGGCACGGCGGCCGGCAGCAGCACATGGCAGAACTGCTGCCAGCGACTGAGCACCAGCACCTGGCCGACCTCGCGGTAGCGCTGCTCGACGTGACTGAAGCCCTGGTAGGTGTTGAGCACCATCGGGTAAAAGGCGGCGAGGCTGACGATCAGCACCTTGGAGAACTCGCCATTGCCGAACCACATGGCAATCAGCGGGATCCAGCCCAGCATCGGCACCTGGCGGATCGAATGAAACAGCGGGCCGATCAGGCGGTTGGCCAGGCTCGACAGCGCCATCAGCACCCCCAGCAGCACACCAAACACAATGCCCAGGGCCAGGCCGCTGCTGGTGCGCGCCAGGCTCGCCAGCAGGTTGACCAGCAACTCGCCGTTGCCCAGCAGTTCGAGCAGGGCGCTGCCGATGGTCGACAGTGGCACAAAGGCATAGGCGCCGGCGGCGTCCTGGCGCGACAGGTACTCCCAGGCGCCGATCAACAGCAGCGGCAGCAACAGGCCACGGGTTTTTCCGAGCAATTGCAACATGGGCGGCTCCTAGCGGGTCTGCCAGCGGAACAGGTGCTGTTCTAGGCGGCGAAAGGTGAAGTCCAGGGCAAAGCCGATGACCCCGGTGACCAGGACCCCGACCATCACCACGTCAATGCGCAGCATTTGCCGGCCCATTTCAATCATCTGCCCCAGGCCGCTGTCGGCTGCCAGCAACTCGGTGGCCACCAGCACCACCCAGGCCCGGGTCAGGCTGATGCGAAAACCGGTGATGATCGGCGGCGTGGCAGCCGGCAGGGCGATTTCGCGGACCAGGGTCGGCCAGCGCAGGCGATACACGTCGGCCACCTCGAAATAGCTGCGGGGGATGGCCTTGACCCCTTCGCTGGCAGCCAGGGCCACGGGGAAAAAGGCGGTCTTGGCGACGATGATGATCTTGAAGGTTTCGTCGATGCCAAACAGCAGCACGAACATCGGGATCAGGGCGATGCTGGGAATCTGGCGCAGGGTATGGAACAGCGGGCCGCAATACACCTCGACCTGCCTGGACAAGGCCATCAACACGCCAAAGGCCAGGCCGCTCAGGGAACCGATGGCAAACCCCAGGCCCAGGCGCGACAGGCTGTTGCCCAGGTGCTCATACAGTTCGCCACTGGCCAGCAGCCCGGCAAACGCCTGCACCACCTGGGCCGGCGGGATCAGCAAATTACGCGGGAAAATCCCGGCCGCGGCCACCGCCGCCCAGACCGCCAACAGCGCGATGGGCGAGATGAGCCAGGTCAGGGCAGTCAACACAGAACGGGTACGAAAGGCCATGGCGAGTCTTAATTCAGCGAAGTACCCCAGTGCCTTCGCAAGACCTGTGCCACCACGCTCCGAAGGCTGCGCTGGCCTCTGAGAGCAGCGTGGTTTTCGGAAATGCAGAGAAGGGGTGGTGCCTGGCCAGCAGTGACTGCTGCCTGGGCAACACCCCGTCAGCAGTCAGAACTCGTAGCTGACGCTGGTGTAGTAGAACGCGCCCTGGGCGCCTTCGGGGCTGGTGGTGGAATACTTGGGAACGCCGTACAGCTGCACGCCATCGGACTTGTCCGGGTGGCTGTCGAACAGGTTGATCGCCCCCACCGACACTTTCAGCGCCTTGTCGAAGGTGTAGGACAGGTCGAGGTCAGTGACCCACTGCGGGCTGTAGGTCTGGTCCAGGGTCGGGTTGGTCGCGTTCAGGCTTTTCCATTCGCCGTAACGCCGCTGGGCCAGCGTCAGGCCCCAATTGTCATACAGCCAGTTGGCGCTGAGGATCAGCTTGTTTTTCGGCGTGCCGTCTTCGATCAGGCCCTGGGTGGTGCGGCCGATGATCTGCGAGCCCTGGATACTGCCGACATCGCGCAAGGCGGTGATTTTGGTGTTGTTCTGGCTGATCCCGCTGCTCAGGTTCAGGCGCCCCCATTGCGCCAGGTCCAGTTGATAGTTGCCGGTCAGCTCGACGCCATCGGTGCGGGTATCGGCCACGTTGGTGTAAAAGGCGGCGCTCTGGATATTGGCGTAGGGCGTGCCGGCGAAGATCGGCGAGACCACCGAGGCCGGTAGCTGGTCGGAGAGGGTGATGCGATTGTCGATGTTGATCCGGTACGCGTCCAGGGTCACCGAGGCGTTGGGCAGTGGCCGCCAGACCAGGCCCAGGGAGTAGTTGGTGGACTCCTCGGGCTTGAGCGCCTTGCCCCCGAGCAGCGCGGCTTCCGGGCTGTTGGCGCGCAGGGTGCGTTGCTGCACCTCGACATAGTTGCCGCTGCCCGGCGGCTGTTCGACCACCTGCACGCTGAACGAGGACATGCCGCTCTGCACCAGCGACGGCGCCCGGTAGCCGGTACTGGCGGTGGCGCGGGCGGCGATCTGCGGGGTGAAGTCGTAGCGCAGCGACAGCTTGCCGTTGGTGGTGTCGCCAAAGTCCGAATAATGCTCGGTGCGCACCGCGACACCGGCCTGGAACTTCTCGGTGACCTGGCCCTCGACGTCGATGTAGGCCCCCAGCACCTTGCGGTCCAGGGACGCGGCGTCGACCTGGGTGATCCCCGAGTAGTAACCCGGAATTCGCCGGCCGGTGATCGGGTCGATGCTGTTGAACAGCGGGCCGTTCTGCCAGCCCGCGGCTTCACCGGCGCTCAGCTCGTAGTTCTCTTTGCGCCAGGCCAGGCCGGCGGACAGGGTCAGCGGTTTGAACAGCAAATCGGTGGGGAAGTCGCGTACCCAGTCCAGGGTGATGTTGGTCTGGTCGGCCTCGCGCTCGCCGGTGTAGATCTTCTCCGGGCTGTTGACCCCCCAGCTCGGGTTGATCGCATTGCGGTCGGTGGATTTGACGCTGTTGTCACCGTGGTTCAGCGCCAGGTCGAACTTGCCCAGTTGCTCGGTTTCATAACGCAGGCCGCCGGTGACCGCGTAGTCCTCAAGGGTGTAGCGGGTAATGGGCACGCGGCCGTCGGGGAAGCGCGCCAGGGCGACGCTGCCGTAGTTGTTGCGCAGGCTGGTGGGCGGGTCGAAGAAGTTCTCGGCGTCGCTGTTTTTGTGGGAATAGGTGGCAAAACCGTAGGCGGTCAACCCTTCGCCCACGCCGATTTCGCTGTTGGCGGTGAAGTTGTACTGGTCCGAGATATTCGCCGCGCCCCAGCGCCAGGTGCGGTTCGGGTTGTTCTGCTCGCGCGGGGTGTTGATGCTGGTGGAGCCGGGGTAAAAGATCCGGTTGTCGGGGTTGGTGTCACTGGCCGGGTCCTGGCTGCCGGCGTCGAAACTCAAGGTCAGGAAGCCGTCGTTGGGCAGGGCGAAGCCTTTCCAGCCGCTGAGCTTGCGCTGGATGCCGTCGCCCTTGTCATAGCCGCCAAAGCGATAGCCGAGGTTGCCACCGTCGTCCTTTTCCTTGAGCACGATGTTGATCACCCCGGCAATCGCGTCGGAGCCGTACTGGGCGGCCGCACCGTCCCGCAGGATCTCCACCCGCTGGATGGCGCTGATGGGGATCAGGCTGAGGTCGACCGCCGCCGCGCCCCGGCCGTTGACCAGGCTTTGACGGGTGACGTTGGCACTGGTGTGGCGGCGCTTGCCGTTGACCAGCACCAGCACCTGGTCGGAGGCCAGGCCACGCAGCGAGGCGCCCTGGGCGATGGACCCGGCGAAGGCGCCCTGGGGCGACTGCGGGAAGCTGAAGGACGGCGACAGTGCGGTCAGCGCTCCGGACAGATCGCTGGCCCCGGTCTGCTGCAGTTGCTCGCCGGACAGCACGTCCACCGGCGCTGCGCTTTGCAGGGCGGTGAGGTCGCTGCGGCGGGTGCCCAGCACCACCACCGTGTCCAGGTGGTCGCCGCTGGCGGCGGGTTTACTTGAGGTTTCGGCAGCGAAAGCAGGCACGGCAAGGCTGCCGATGACCAGCGCCACGGCGCCGGCCAACGGATTGCGATGGAACATGGAAAAATTCCTTTTTGCTGAGAACGGGCGTGTGCAGGAACCGGCCGTCGGTAGCGGCCTTGCGAGCGGCATCCCGCCCGGCTGCTCCTGCAGGGTTATGTGGATGCCGGTGGCCCGGAAATCGCGGTGTGCTGCTGGAGCGGGCAGGCCTTCAAGCCGATGCGCGACGTGAGGGCCCGCTCCAGCGGGGTGTATCGCCGCCGAATCAGAAGCGGCTGGTGACGCTCAGGCCGACGGTGCGTGGGTCGCCGTAGGTGATGACGTATTGACCCAGGGTGCCGTTCGGCCGGCCATGCACTTGGTAGCGGCGGTCGGTGAGGTTGTTCACAAACCCGGTGACGCTGAGTTTTTCATCCGGGCTGTACCAGGTCAGGCGGCTGTTGGCCAAGGTGTAGTGAGGCTGGCTCAGGGTCTTGTCGGCGCTGCTCTGGCGATCCGCGAGGAAGTACTCCTTGTCACGGAAACTCACGTCGCCACCGGCCACCAGCTTGCCGCCGATTTCCAGGGGGAAGGTGTAGTCCGCGCCCAGGGACACCACGTTGCGCGGCGAGCGCACGAAGCTGTTGCCGCTGTAGTCGCCAGTGACCGCGCCGGTGGTGGGGTTGGTGTTCTTGAAGTCGGTGTATTGGGTGTCGAGGAACGACACCGCCGCCCGCAGGTGCAGGTAATCGGTCGGCTGGCCTTCGAGTTCGAGTTCGGCGCCCTTGACCTTGCCCGAGGCGCCGTTAGTCAGGGCGGTGGTCAGCACCCCGTTGTTGACGGTCAGCAGATTGACCTGAATATCCGAGTAGTCGTAGTAGAAAACGTTGGCGTTGGCGGTCAGGCGGTGGTTGAACCACTCCGACTTGAGGCCGATTTCATAGGCGTCCAGTTGTTCCGGATCGACCGTGGTCAACTGCGCCAGGCTGGTGGAAAGGCCCGTGTTGAAGCCGCCCGAGCGGAAGCCATGGGCATAACGGAAGAACACCCGCACATTGTCATTGATCCGGTATTCCGGGGTCAGATCGTAGGTCCAGGCTTCCCAGGTCTTGTCTTCCTGGCGGTTGCCGTTGGTGCCGCTGCCGCCCAGGGCAATCAGCGGGCCGTTGGCGGTGGCGCGGGTCAGCTGGGTCAGGTCGAGGTCGATGTTTTTCTTTTCCTGGGTCCAGCGCAGGCCGCCGGTGACGCTGAAGTTGTCGGTGAAGTCGTAGGTCAGGTTGCCGAACAGCGCGTAACTGTCGGTCTTGTGGTCGTAGTTGAGGTCGCGGAAATCGGTGACGCCGCCGGTCTGGTTCGAGCCGCTGCCATTGGGCGTCGGGCCCGGGGTGATGATGCGCTGGGCCGAGCTGTCGAGGTCTTCGTGGAAGTAGTGCGCACCGAGCAGCCAGCGCAGGGTTTCCTGCTGGGGCGAGGCCAGGCGCAGCTCCTGGGAATACTGGGTGTACTTGTTGTCGGAAATCGCCGCGCCGTTGACCTCGTAGGGCGTGTAGTCGGCGTCGCTGGTGGAACGCCCGCGAATGTAGTCATAGGCGCTGATCGAGGTCAGGGTGTAATCGCCCAGGTGCCAGTTCAGGGTCAGGGACGTGCCGTCATGATCGAGCTTGGCATCTTCGTGGGTATTGAGCGCGATATTGCGCCCGTTCGGCCGCTGATAGCCGACGTTGTAGTAACGCCCGACCGGCAGCGAACCGTTGCTGCCGTCGCCCTTGAACTCGCGGCTGTGGATCTTCAGCAAGGCGTCGAGGTCAGGGTTGAGCTGGGCCAGGAACTGCAGGCGCACGGCTTTCTTGTTGACGTCGCCATAGGTGTGATCGTCGGTGAGGTTTTTCTGGAAACCGTCACGCTCCTCGGAGTACAGCGAGATCCGCGCCGCCAGCTTTTCGTCCACCAGGGCACCGCCCAGGGCGCCGCTGAGGATGCGTTCGTTCTTGCTGCCAAAGCCGATGGTGCCGAAGCCATCAGTGTCGAACGTCGGCTTCTTGGAAATCACGTTGACCGCGCCTGCGGTGGTGTTCTTGCCATACAGCGTGCCCTGGGGCCCGCGCAGGATCTCGATGCGCTCCAGGTCGAACAGCGGGCCGCCACCGGCAATCGGCGCGTTCAAATACACGTCGTCGGCATAGATCCCCACCGGGAATACGGTGGCGGCGCCGGTATCGCCGGTGCCCAGGCCACGGATGTACCAGCGCGGACGGCCGTCGCCATCGGGGTTCTTGGCCGAGGCGTTGGGAATAAAGGTGGTGATGTCGCCCATGGCGCGCACGCCGTCGGCGGTGATGCTGGTGCCCTGGACCGCCGACACCGCCACCGGAACCTCTTGCAGGGTTTCTTCCCGGTGTTGGGCGGTGACGGTCACGGTCTTCAGCGCAGGTTCGCTGCTGGTCTTGCTGTCGGCCTCGGTGCTCTCGGCCGCCAACGCCAACTCGCTGACAGCACCGCCTGCGAGCCATAACGCAAGCCCGATGCTCTTGGTAAGCGGATGAAGTTTATGCATGTGAATCTCCCCCGAAAAAGTTGTGCTACAGGGGCTAGAGCAGAGATCGTGCCAAGAGATTTTTGAGACCGGTTAGTTTTAATAAGCTATTGATAATTAAGGGTTTAAATATTCTGTCCGGGGCTTTAAACGTTGTTTTTCAATAGCCGGATCAGGGCGATCCAGTCAGGCCGAAACAGCATGCCGATTAATCAGCAGAAGTTGCGTGGAGGCTGCTGCTGGGGCAGCAGCAACCGCGCTCGAGAATGCTGCTCCAGCAACAGCCGAGTCGGCAGCGGAACAGCAGGCAGGCCAGTCATCTTTGCGGGGGCGTTACATAAGCAACAGGTCAATGGTTGCCGGAAAACCACCGGAGCGCCTTGCGCGCACTCCGGCAGGGGGGAGGGGGTCAGACGGCGACGCGGGAGGTGGAGCCTATGACTTTTTCCAGGACGCTGAAGTCGATCCAGTCGCGGACGTCGAAGCGGCGCGGGATGAAGTCCCAGCGGTGGAGGAAGTCGGTGAAGTCTTGCAGTGCCTCGATCGAGCGCGCATCCAGGGTGGTGCGCAGGCGCCGGTGTGCATCTTCGCCGTAGGCTGCGGCCACCCAGTATTCGCTGGTGTTCAGCTCGCGAGCGAGAAAACGCCGGGTTTCCTCGGGGTTGGCCCAGGCCCATTGCTCGGTGCGCAGCACGGTGTCGACGATTTTCACGCTGGCATCGAAGTGTTCCTGCAACAGGTTGATGTCCACGGTCAGGGTCCGTGGCGTGCCGTTGTTGCTGCGGATCAGCGGGTCCGGGTGGGAGCCGGTGTCGACCACCACTTGCAAGCCGAACTCGTTGGCCAGGTGCACGGCATGGGCGCCCTTGAGGAAGATCGCGTCGATATCGCCGCGCAGCAGGCCGATCAGCTCGTTGTTGCGCCGGCTGAAGCGGCTGACCCCGAGGCTGACTTCCGAGCCATACACATGCTGCTTCTGCTCATCGCTGTAGGTGCCGCCGTAGGGGTAGTCCACCCGTTCGACGTCGGACACGTTCAGGCCTTCGAGCTTGAGCGCGTTTTCCAGGCCGCGCAGGGCCTGGGCACGGGTGAAGTCGATCTGCACGTTGGCCCATTTCGGCAGGCCGAAGCGGCGGTTCTTCAGGTCGCGGATGCTTTTGACCCCGCTTTCGGCGGTGGTCAGGATCAGCTGCACCTCGTCGCTCCAGGACAGCCCCAGGACCCGGGTCTGCACGCCGCTGGCGTAGGCCCAGATCGCCGGGATATTGCCGCCGTGGCGCACCGAGTTCTGCAAGTGGTGGTCGTAGTGCGCTTCGCGAACTTCCCGTTCGCTGGATTCACGCAACGACTGGATATTGGTGCCGAACGGCAGGAACGCTTCCGCCAGGCGGCCGGACTGCACCGCGATGCCAAGCCCGGTGGGGACCGGGCTGTGGGTGTACCAGAGGGTATCGAGTGGTTTGCTCATAAGGGTCTTCAGTTCGAATCCATGAAACCCGGCGGGTTAGCCCGCCAGTGCGGTAGGGGTGGCCAGCAACGCTTCCAGCGGCCGACGGTCGATCCAGTCGCGAACATCGAAGCTGTGGGGGATAAAGCGCCAGCGATGCAGGAACTGGGTGAAGTCCTGCAACGCGGCGATGGCCTGTTCATCGAGGGCGGTGCGCAGGCGCAAATGGGCGTCTTCGCCGTAGGCGGCATTCACCCAGTACTCGCTGCTGTTGGTTTCCCGGGCCAGGTAGCGCCGGGTCTCTTCGCCGTGGGTGTGGGCCCACTGCTCGGCGCGCAGCACCGAATCGAGAATCGCGCTGGCCACCTCGAAATGCTCGTCGAGCAGGGCCAGGTCCACCGCCAGGGTGCGCGGCGTGCCGTTGTTGCTGCGGATCAGCGGGTCGGGATGGGAGCCGGTGTCGATCACCGTGTGCAGGCCGAAATCATGGGCGTGCTGGGCGGCGCTGGCGCCCTTGAGGAAGATCGCATCGACCTCGCCACGCAGCAGCCCCACCAGCTCCAGGTTGCGCCCGTTGCCCGGCTGGGCGCCGACCAGGGTGCCGCTGACGGTGCGCACCGGGGCGTCGCTGAAGGTGCCGCCGTAGCGGAAGTTCACCAGTTGCAGGTCGCCGACTTGCAAGCCTTCGAGCTTGAGCGCGTTCTCCAGGCCGCGCAGGGCCTGGGCCCGGGTGAAGTCGATCTGCGCACCGGCCCAGTCCGGCAGGCCGAAACGCCGGCCCTTGAGGTCTTTGACGGTTTTGATGCCGCTGTCAGGGCGGGTCAGAATCAATTGCACTTCATCGGCCCAAGACAGGCCGATCACCCGGGTCTCGCGCCCCTGGGCCCGGGCCCAGATTGCCGGGATGTTGCCGCCATGGCGCACCGAATGGCGCAGGCTGTGATCGAAGTGGGATTCGCGTACCGCCTGGTCGCTGGACTCGCGCAGCGACTGGACCTGGGTCCCGAGGGCGCCGAGGGTGTCTTGCAGCCAGCCTTTCTGCACGGCGATGCCCAGCCCGGTGGGGACCGGGCAGCGGGTGTACCAGAGCGTATCGAGGGGTTGGGTCATTGCGGGCTCTCCGGTGGCGCTCAGGCGCTGGCTTTAAGGTGGGGGGCGGGCGCGGGTTGCGCGACCGGGCGCTGGTGCACCAGGGGCAGGACTTCCTGGCCGATGCGCAGGGCTTCTTCCAGGTGCGGGTTGCCGGCCAGGATAAAGGTCGAGAACCCGGCATCGCGGTACTCCACCAGGCGTTCGGCGATGTTCTGGTGGCTGCCCACCAGGCCCACGGTCGGCCCCGGCTTGGCCTTGGCGAAACCGGCCCAGAGGTTGGGGCCGATGATCAGGTCGTCGAAGCGGTCGATGTTCTGGTGGTAGGCGGTCTGGCGCGCGGCACCCACCGAGTCGGAACCGCTGGTGAAGCCCTTGGCCACCACGCTGCTCTTGCCTTCGAGCTTGTCGAACTGGCGGCGCAGGTCGGCCCAGGCCTGTTCTTCGGTTTCCCGGGCGAACAGGTCGACCCGCAGGCCGAAGCGCACGCTGCGTCCCTGTTTGTCGGCCAGCTCGCGTACGCGCTCGATGTGCGGCTTGAGCTTGTCCACCGGCTCGGCCCAGTTCAGGTACACATCGGCGTGCCTGGCGGCCACGTCCAGCGCGGCGTCGGAGAACCCGGAGAAGTACACCCCCGGCTTGCGTTCATGTTGCAGGCCCGGGGGCAGGGCGCCGTTTTCCAGCTGGAAGATATCGCCGTCATAGGAGAAGCGTTCGTTCTCCCACAGGCCCTGGATGATGTCGAGGAACTCGCCGGTGCGCTTGTAGCGCAGGTCATGTTCGAGGAAGTCGCCATTGGCGCGCTGGCTCGCCGGGTTGCCGCCGGTGATGATGTTCCACTCCAGGCGCCCGCGGCTGAGGTTCTGCAGGATCGCCGCTTGCTGCGCGGCGTAGGCCGGCAGGGTCCAGGTGGCCTGAAAGGCGATCAGGAACTTGATGCGGCGGGTCTCCCGGGCCAGGGCTGCGGCCACCACCCAGGGCTCGGGGCCGGTGGGCAGCAGGGCGCCTTCGAAGCCGGCCAGTTCAGCGGCCTTGGCCACCTGGGCGATGTAGTCGATGTAGGTGAAGTCGTCGGGCTCGCCATTGGGCAAGCGGCCCGGGGCAATATTGCCGGGGCGATACTGCGCGCTGCCCCGGTTGTGTTTGTCGGTGCTCAGCTGTGGACCGTCGGTGCCCAGCGGCAGGCGCCAGAAAAATTCAGTGCTCATGGATGCTCCTGATTCAGTAACGCGTTGCGCCGCGCGGGTGCGAGGTCGCCGTGCCAGGGTGAGTGCAACGGCCATGCCATGGGCTGCCCGTAGCGGTTTCGGCCAGCAGGGCCGTAGGTTTCAAGGCCGTGCCGGCAACGCCTGCCGGCCGGGGTGCGTCTGTAGCAACAGCCCGTCAGCAATCGCTGCTGGGCGTGCAACAGCCTGATCAATCCTCGCCGCAGATGCGGACAGCGCAGCCTGCGGCAGCGATTACAGCTGTAGCCGCTGCCGAGCCCGCGAGGCTGTGCTGGCCCGAACAGGCGCCTTGCATCAGCGGCTACGGGGTTTCAGGCGGTACTGGCGCTGATTTCGTCGATGCTGGCTCCGGTTTCGGCGCTGCGCAGGTAGGTCTGGTACAGCGCCGCGTAGGCGCCGCCCTGGTCGATCAGTTGGTGGTGGGGGCCTTGTTCCACCAGGCGCCCATGGCGGATCACGGCGATGCGGTCGGCATCGCGGATGGTCGCCAGGCGGTGGGCGATGATGATGGCGGTGCGCCCCTGGCACAGGCGGCGAAAGGCCCGCTGGATGCGGCGTTCGGTGTGGATGTCGACCGCCGAGGTGGCCTCGTCCAGCACCAGCACCGCCGGGTCTGCCAGGTAGGCGCGCACCAGGCACACCAGTTGCCGCTGGCCATGGCTCAGGTGGCTGCCCAGCGGCCCGACTTCGGTCTGGTACTGATGGGGCAAGCGCTCCAGCACCTCGTCGGCGCCCAGCTCCCGGGCCGCGGCAATCAGCGCGGCATCGTCGGCATGGGGCGCGGCCAGGCGCAGGTTGTCGAGGATGCTGCCGCTGAACAGCACGTTGTCCTGCAACACCACGCCCACGCTGCGCCGCAGCTCGTGCTGGGCCAGGTCGCGAATGTCGATGCCATCGAGTTTCACCGCCCCCGACTGGACCTCGTAAAAACGCGTCAGCAACTGCACCAGGGTGCTCTTGCCATGGCCCGAGGGGCCGACAATCGCCAGCACTTCGCCGGCCGCAATCTCCAGGTCCAGGTCATTGATCACCGGGTTTTTGGCCCCAGGGTCATAGGCAAAGCACACGCGCTCGAAACTCACCGCGCCCCGGGCCCGGCCCAGGTTGCGCGGCTCCGGGAGGTCGTTGATCTGCGGCTGGGTGTCGAGCAGCAGGAAGATGCGCTGGGCCGAGGCTGAACCGGTGGCGTAGCGTTCGAACAGGTCCGACAGCTCCTGCAACGGCCCCAGAAACAAGAACACGTAGAACAGGCTTTCCGCCACCTGGCCCACCGTCACATCCGCCTGCGCCAGGCCGTAGCCGCCCACCAGCAACAGCACGGCCATGCCCGCCGAGCTGAGCAGCGCGGTAAACGGCGCGAACCAGCTGGAGCGCAGGCTGCCGCGAATCAGCGCCTGGTTGAAGTCGTCCAGCAGGCCACGGTAGCGCCGCAGGTTCGGTGTTTCCTGGGCGCACTGTTGCAACATGCGCGCGCCGCTGACGCTT
Organism: Pseudomonas sp. CF161; assembly: GCF_000416215.1. NCBI lineage: Bacteria > Pseudomonadati > Pseudomonadota > Gammaproteobacteria > Pseudomonadales > Pseudomonadaceae > Pseudomonas > Pseudomonas sp. CF161. The sequence continues at coordinate 34,826 of NZ_ATLP01000089.1, read as the reverse complement.
TCCACCAGGTGCGCGGTAAAGCGGCTGCGGTTTTCCGCGACCTTGGCCCAGTTGCGCTGGGAAATCCGCTTGAAGCTCCAGGTCGCCAGCACCAGCAAGGGCACGGTGGCCGCCAGGCTGAGGAAGAACCGCGGCTCGATGCGCCACAACATGATCGAGGCCAGGCCGCAGCGCAGCAGGGCCCCCAGCAGCTCCGGCGGGCCCTGGATCAGCAGCGGTTCGAGGGCGTCAACATCGCGGTCGGCGCGGGAAATGATGCGCCCGGCCTTGGTCCGGTCGAAGTAGCTGACGCTCAGCGACTGCACATGGGCAAACACCCTGACCCGCAGGTCGTTGAGTACGCGGATCGCCGCGCTGCCGGCCACAAACTGCGACAGCCCGGCCAGCAGGAAGCGCCCGAGCCAACTGGCCGCCAGCCCCAGGCCGAGCCACAGCACCAGGCGCTCATCGAGCAACCAGTGCTGCTCGTGCAGCACCAGCCCCCGGTCCAGCAGTTCGCGCACGAACCACGGCCGCAGAAACACCGTGAGCACCAGCAGCACTTCGATGCCGATCACACTGAAGATCTGCCCACGGATCGGCCCCAGCAATGGCAGCAGCCGACTGAACATGCTGCGGTCCAGGGCTTTCCTGGCCAGCAGTTCTTCGATTTCGATATCGCTCAAGGCCTTGCCGGCGATTGGATTAGCCATGGTCGATCCCCAACAGGTCGCGGTAGTCCGGATTGCTGCGCAGCAGTTCGGCGTGGGTGCCGCTGGCGGCTATTTTGCCGTGTTGCAGCATCAGCACCCGGTCGGCCAGGAGAATGGTCGACAGCTTGCTGGAAATCACCAGCAGGGTGGTGGCACGCCCCTGGTCGCGGCGCAACTGACGGATATTGTTCAGCACCTGGCGCTCGCTGATGGCATCCAGGGCACTGGTGGCGTCGTCAAGGCAGAGAATGTCCGGGGTGCCGAGCAGGGCCCGGGCCAGGCTCAGGCGCTGACGCTGGCCGCCGGACAAGGTCACCCCGCGATCGCCCAGGGGCGTGGCCAGGCCCTGGGGCAGGCGTTCCAGCACATCTTCGGCCGCGGCCAGGCGCAGGCCGTGGCGCAGCTGCTCGTCGCTGGCCTGGGGCGCACACAGGCGCAGGTTGGCAGCCAGGGTGTCGGAAAACAGAAAGCTTTCCTGGGGCACCACGTGCACCCGCCGGCGCAGCTCACTCAGCTCGAGCTGGCGAATGTCGTGCCAGCCGGCGCTGTCGGAGCCCAGCAGCAGGCGCCCGGCGCTGATGTCGCTGAGGCGCGGCAACAGGCTGGCGAGCAGGCTCTTGCCAGTGCCGGTGGCGCCGACCAGGGCCACGATCTCTCCCGGCTGCAAGGTCAGGCTGCACTGCTCGAGGATGTTCAGCCCGCCCCCCGGGGCGCTGACGCTGACCTGTTCCAGCTTCAGGCCCAGGGCGCTGTCGGGCAGGCGCGCGCTGCCGCTGCGGATGGCCGCGGGCTCGTCCAGCAGTTGCCAGATGCGTTCGGCGCTGGAGCGGGCGTCGGCGAAGGTCTGCATTACCCGGCCGATGCCTTCGATGCGAAACACCAGGGTGGTGGCGATCAGCAGCGAGGTCACCAGCTCGCCGATCCCCAGTTGCCCGGCGGCCACCAGGTGCGCGCCGTAGACCAGGATCCAGACATGGCCCAGGGCGACCACCGCCTGGGGCAGGGGGATGCGCGAACTGGAGTAGGCCAGGGCCTGGCGCGCATGCCCGGCAAACAGCGCCACCTGGCCGGCGAAGCGCTGCACACGGCTGTGTTCGAGGCCGAACGACTTGATCACCCGCACCCCGCCGATGCCTTCGCTGAGGTCCTGGTTGACCCGGTCGTAAGCGGCGCCCACTGCACGGTCCAGGCTGACCAGGCGCTCGGTCTGCAACACAAAAATCCCCAGGCCGAACACCGTCAGCAACAGCGGCACCAGCCCCAGCAGCGGGTTGTACCAACTGAGCAGGCCGACCGTGGCCAGCACCACCAGCGGGGTTTCCACCACCTGGCGCCAGAAGCTGATCAGGGCATCACGCACCTTGTCGGCGTCACGGGTGGTGCGGGTGATCATCTCGCCCATGCCGTGCTGCCAGTGATAACCCAGGTGCAGGCCCTGGACCTGGGCCAGGATCCGCTCGCGCAGGCGGGTCAGCAGTTCCTGGCTGAGCACCAGGGACAGCACGCTGGCGGCGTATTGCAGCACGCCACGGCCCAGGGCCACCGCCAGCATCAGCCACAGCCAGTACCAGCCAAGGCTGGCGTCCAGGCTGCCATCGGCCTGGCGCAGCACCGCACGCCCGGCGCTGACGTCATTCACGGCATGGCCGATCAGCCATTGCTGCCAGACCAGTCCCAGGTTGACGGCGATGTACAGCGCGGCCACCAGGGCAAAGCGCCAGGGCATTTCCCGGTAGATCGCCAGGCTGCGCAAAAGAGGGTGTTTTTCGATCATGAAAGGCTCGTTGCAAGGAGGAGGGGCAAAATCGGTGGCCAGGCGTGACGCGGGCCGGATCCCGCGCCACACAGGGTCGGCAGGTCAGCTGCGGGTGGCGCCCTGTTTTTCCTTGGCATTGAGGATTGCGGTGTATTCGCCAGGGTCGACGCCGTTGAGGTAGTAGTTGCCCACATGGTGCAGGCGCCAGCGGATCGGGTCATGGGTGGTGTGGACCCGGGCGTTGCGCCAGAAGCGGTCGAGGTTCCATTTGCTCAGTGAAGAACTGGCCCCGAGCAGCGAGAAGATGTCGCTGGAGATCTTCAGCGAGGCGCTGTCGGAATGGGCACGAGCGGTGGCCACGGAAAGAATCAGCTCGTCTTGCAGCTCTTTGTTGTCCGGGTCCAGCTCATGCTGGTCGAAAACCCGCGCCGCATCGCGCAGCAGGGATTCGGCAGCGCGCAGCGCCACGGCGTATTCACCGACCTGCTTGATGATGTGCGGCTCTTCATTGGCGAAATCCACACCGCTCTCGACCCAGGGCCGGGCGTGGTGCTTCAGGTACTCCACCGCTGCGCCCAGGGCGCCGGCGGCGATCCCGGTGTCGATGGCCGCGTGCAGGATCTGCGGGAAGGTCAGGCCCGTGCGTTTCATCGGCCCCTTGCGCTGGGAAACGAAGCGCTCGTCCAACTCGATGTTGTCGAAAATCACCGTGCCGCTGACCGAGTTCTTCTGGCCGAAGGCGTCCCAGTCGTCGACCAGGGTCAGGCCCGGGGTATTGCGGTTGAGCAGCACCCCGGCGCCGCCGTCTTCGCTGGCGGCGGTGAGGGAGATCCACTCGGCCAGGTACGAGCCGGTGGAGTAGAACTTGCTGCCATTGAGGATCAGCTTGCCGTCCGCGCGGCGCTCGACCCGGGTCTTGAGCGCAAACTTGTTCTTGCCGCCGATTTCCGCCAGGGCGTTGCCAAAGCGCTTGCCGGCCAGCACATCGCTGATCAGGCGGTCTCGGACCTCATCCGGGTAGCCGTTGAAGATCCCCCGTAGCATCACGTTATGGATCTGCAGCAACTGGCCGACACCGCCGTCGGCCACGGAAATCAGGCGCACGGTTTCCACGATGGTCTGCACCGAGGCGCCCAGGCCGCCAAAGGCCTTGGGCACGCCGATGGCGGTCAGGCCGCTTTCCGACAACAACTGGGCCTGGCGCCGTGGCAACTGGCCGTTGGCCTGGCTGTCGGCGGCGATCTCGGCAATTTCCCGGGCAATCTCCCGGGCCACGGCAATGGCCTCGGCCTCGCTGTGCAGGAGGCGCACGGGGGCCTGTTCTTGCAACGGTTGCGTGGCGGGGTTGGGTTCGACGGTGCTCATTGCATTACCTCTGTTAAGGGATCTGATGCCGCCCTGCGGGCGCTTGATGCCTGCGCCCGCCCAGGGCGGCTGGGTGAAACAGCCTTGAGCAAGTTCTGCGCCAGGGCGTTTTTAAAGCCCCGAAAAACCCCTGCAAGCCACGGCCAGCGGGGCCTTGAGCCTGGGCCCAGGGCGCCTGTCGGGCCTCGGTTGCTGCTGGAGCAGCAGTGCCCGGCCGGCTGCTGCTCCGGCAGCAGCAGTCGGTATGCAAAGCTGCTGGCAGACCAGCAATCGGCAACCGGGAGTGCCCGGGGGCAGGGCGCCAGGCCTTGTAAACCGGGGCTTTGCGCTCTTGGCACGGGCGCTGCAATAGCCCTGGCAAGCCATCCACCTTGGCCAGCAGTCACCGCGACTGCCTTGACCCGCCACAGGAGCTCGCCATGACGCTTGCCGCCACACTCGCCGAACCCGTTGCCCAGTCTGCCCTGGAACAGATCTGGTTCACCCGTTGCCCGGTGCCGACCGCCTCCGGGATCGCCTACAAACTGGGCTGGCTCAGCGAAGAATTCGCCGCCGACGGCCTGCCGGTCTCGACCCTGCAGGAGGCCCGCCAGCTGGGCCATCACCACTACGATCACCAGTTGCCCGGGCTGTTTCGCGAAGGCGGCAATGTCCCGGCCCTGGCCGCGCGTGCCGCCGGTTCACCGAGCCGGCTGATCGGCCTGACCTGGATCGAGGAGTGGCAGACCATCCTCGTGCGCCCCGACTCCGGGATCCGCAGCGCCCAGGACTTGAAGGGCAAGCGCCTGGCCCTGCCGGCGTGGGGCGATAGCCGTCCGGGCAGCATCGCCCGGGCCATGAGCCTGCACGGTTACAAAGGCGCCTTGAGCCTGGCCGGCCTGGGTTTCGACGACGTCGAGCTGGTGGAAGTGGCGTTGCAGAACCAGGAGCAGGCCGCCAACCCCCAGGAAGGTTTGCAGCGCCTGTGGTCAGGCCTGGACTACCTGGTGCGCGGTGAAGTCGACGCGGTGTACGTCAAGGGCGCTTCGGCCGCCGACGCCGCGCGGCGCCTGGGGCTGGTGGTGGGCATCGACCTGGACCTGATCGCCGACCCGCGCTACCGCATCAACAACGGCACGCCACGGCCAATCACCGTGCACCAGAGCCTGCTGGACAACCATTTCGAGCTGGTGGTGCGCTTTCTCGCGCAGACCCTGAACGCCGCCGACTGGGCCGCCAACAACCGTGAAGCGCTGAACGCGATTCTCGAGGAAGAAACCCGCGCCGGCAGTGCCGGGGTGGCCGAGGCCTATCGCGGCGCCTTCCACACCACCCTGGCCCCGGACCTGTCGCCCCAGCGCCTGGAGTTCCTCGGGGTGCAAAAAGACTTCCTGTACTTGCACGGCTTCCTCGAACGCGATTTCGCCATCGCCGACTGGGTCGACCCGCGCCCGCTGCAAGCGGCCCATGCACTGCTGGCCAAACGCCGCGCCTGACCCTGAACCCAGCCTTCACCTCAATCCCTATTGGAGAACTGCCATGACCGTGCTTATCCATGAACAACCCATCAGCCAGGAACTGCAGAGCTTTATCGATCAGGTACTGATCGACGCCGAAGAAGCCTTCACCGTGTTCCGCGAAACCCAGACCATCACCGCCAACGGCACCGTGGGCTTTATCGAGCGGGTGCCGGGCCAGGAATTGCTGGTCTCGGTCAACTACGGCGGGCCGTGGAACTACCGCAAGCCGCTGCAGGCCACGGTCACCGACTTTGCGGGCAAGGTGATTTCCGGCAAGGGCAAGGGCGGCCTCGGGCGCTACACCAAGCTGTTCCAGACCCACCCGGACGTGACCACCGTGTCCCACGTGCACTCGCCGTACCTCGGCGCCTGGGCCCAGACCCACCGCACCCTGCCATTCCACTACGTGCCGGTGCAGCGCTACCAGTTGGCCCGGGAACTGCCGGTGTACATCGATCGTCGCCAGCCGGAGGTGGATTTCATCCTCGACAAGATCGCCGAGAACCCCTTCAACCTGGCGATTCTCGAAGCCAACGGCGGCTCCACCGTGTGGGGCAAGCAGGGCCTGCGCGCCACCGCCGAATTCATCCTGTTGCTGGAGGAGGGCGCGCAACTGCAACTGCTGGCCGATGCCCTCGGCGGCTCGCGCCCTTACGGCCCCGGGGTGCTGACCCAGCAATGGAAAATGAGCGGCCTGTTCGAGCGCGCCACCGAACTGGGCCTGGTGCCGGCCATCGACCGCCGCAACTGATCGCGGTCGTCCACTCACTTCAAGGAAGCATGACCATGGCGGTAAAGATTCTCTGGTACCTCACCACCCCTGACGGCCCCTATCCATGGGAGCCCGAAGGCCGTTGGAAGACCGATTTCGAACACCTCAAGCAACTGGCGGTGGCCAGTGACCGGCTGGGCTACTACGGCTCGTTGCTCGGCTCCAGCCCCAATGAAAGCCTGGCGGTGTCGGCGGCCCTGATCGACGCCACCCAGCGCCTGCGTTTTCTGGTGGCGCAACACCCGGGCGAGCTGTCGCCGGCGGTGTTGGCCAAGTGGGCCCTGACCTTTGATCAGTTCTCCAACGGCCGCCTGCTGTTCAACGTGGTCAATGGCAATGACGCGGGCCTGGCGACCCTGGGCGTGCATTACCCCCATGACGAGCGCTACGACTTCAGCCTCGAATACTGGCGTGCTTTCCAGAGCATCTACGCCGGTGAAACCGCAGGCTACGACGGCCGTTACGTGAAACTTGCCCCGCGCGCGCCAGGCGCCGCCAGCCATCCCCTGGGCGGCTGGCATCCGCCCCGGCAGAAGCCGGGCATCCCGTTGTGGGGCGCCGGCACCTCCGGCCCCGGGGTGGCGCATTCGGTGCAGTTGCTCGACGTCTACCTGAGCTTTGCCAACACCCCGCCCAAGCTCGGCGACAAGTTCCGCAAAGTGGCTGCCGAAGCGGCCAAGATCGGCCGTGAGCTGACCTTCGGCACCCGCCTGCAAATCATCGTCCGCGAAACCGCGGAAGAAGCCTGGGCCCACGCCGAGAAACTGCTGCAACGCACCTCGCTGCAAACCGCGCGCAACGCCATCGAGCGCCAACTGCCGCCCGGTGAAACCCTGGACAGCTTCCACAGCGACGACCCGCAGACCCAGCGCAATGTCGAGACCATCCGCGCCGGGCGCCTGCCCAAGGCCCGGGACCTGGAGATCTACCCCAATGTCTGGCTCGGCCCGAGCCTGTTCGGCTTCAACATCCTTGGCCCGGCCGCCGGCACTTACCTGGTGGGCAGCGCGGAGCAGGTGGCTGAGCGTATTCGCGAATACGAGGCCCAGGGCACGTCGGCCTTTATTCTTTCGGGCTTCCCGTTGATCGATGAAGCGCACCGGGTGGCGGACCTGCTGTTCCCGCTGCTGGACCTGGACCACGGCTTCGAGGTGCCGCGACTGGGCGTCACCCCGCGGGCCAAGGCTCAGCCCAGCGCCGTCGAAGCGGTATAGGGGAGAGGGCCATGAGTGAGGCATTTTCGCGGCGGATTTTTCTCGGCAACAGCCTGGCCGTGGGTGGCGGGCTGCTGCTGGGCAGCAGTCTGCTCAGCGGTTGTGACGGCGGCGCGGCACCTGCCGATGGCGCGGCGCTGCTCAGCAGCACACCGGTCCAGGGCGGGCGCTTGCGCATCGGCATTATCGATGGCGACCAGTCCGGCAACCTCGACGCGCACAAGCCGGTGGGCGGCGGGATCATTCGCGGCTGGGCGCTGTACAGCAAGTTCTGGGAGTGGAACCGCGACGTCAGCACGCGCCTGGCCCTGGCCGAGTTCGCCGAACCCAATGCCGATGCCAGCGCCTGGACCATTCGCATCAAGCCTGGGCTGGAGTTCCACCACGGCAAGAGCATTGGCGCCGATGACATGCTGTTTTCGATTCTGCGCCTGACCGACCCGAAACTCGCCTCACCCTTTGCCGGGCTGGTGGGGGCCATCGACCGCACGGCCCTGCGCAAGCTGGATGCGCGCACCATCGAGATCCGCTTCAAGCAGGGCCAGAGCTTCTTCCCCCTGGATGAAACCCTGATCAGCTTTGGCGGCATCGTGCCCACCGACTATGACCCGGTGACCAACCCGGTGGGCGCCGGGCCGTACAGGCTCAAGAGCTTTATCCCGGGCCAGCGCTCGCTCTACAGCCGTTTCGAGAACTACTACAAACCCGGCCAGCCCTATGCCGATGAACTGGAAATCATCGAATTCAAGGACCAGGTGTCACGCGCCGCCGCCCTGCGCGCCGGGCAGATCGACGTGGCCAGCGGGGTCCAGGCCGAGCACAGCGCGCTGCTCAAGGCCGATACCCGGCTCAAGCTCTACGTGTCACCCAGTACCTCATTCACCGGCTTCAACCTGAACCTGGCCAAGGCGCCGTTCCAGGATGAGCGGGTGCGCCAGGCATTCCGCCTGCTGGCCGACCGCCAGGAACTGGTGGACCGCGGCCTCAACGGCTTCGGGCGGATCGCCAACGACCTGTATTCGCCCCACGACCCGACCTACAACCATGCCATCGCCCAGCGCCCCCATGATCTGGACCAGGCGCGCTCCTTGCTGCGCCAGGCCGGGCAGGACGGGTTGCGGGTCGAGCTGACCACCACCCCGGGGCCAGGGGTCAATGCCGCGCTGGTGTTCGCCCAGCAGGCGAAAAAGGCCGGCGTCGAGATCAAGGTGACCCAGGTCGACGGCTCGGTGTTCAACGGCCCGCAGCGGGAAAACTGGCAGCTGTCGCCCGGTGCTACGCCGGCCCGGGGCTTTCTCGCTTCGGCGTTGCACAACGATGCCCCCCAGGCGATCTACAACCGCAGCAACTTCCACGACCCGCGCTTTACCGCGCTCTACCAGCAAGCCCTGGCTCAGCCCGACCTGGAACTGCGCAAGCAGTTGGTGCACGAGGCGCAGGGCATCCAGCACCAGCGCGGCGGCCTGCTGATCTGGGGCTTCAATGATGTGCTGGATGCAGCCTCGACCCGGGTCGGCGGCTTGCAGCCGGAACAGACCACCTTCGCCTCCTGGCGTTTCGACGAGTTGTGGTTGAACCATGCCTGAGCCGACTGTTGCCAACGCTTCCTGCAAGCCCCCACGCACCCCGGCCTGGCTGGCCTGGTTTATCGGGCGCCTGGGCTATGGCCTGCTGACCGCCTGGGTCATCAGCCTGGTGGTGTTTATCGCCACACAGGCGCTGCCCTCGGACCCGGCACGGGTAATCCTCGGTCCCGATGCGCCCCTGGAGAGCATCCTCACCCTGCAACGCCAACTGGGCCTGGACCGGCCGATTCTGGAGCAGTACCTGCGCTGGCTGGGCTCGGCCCTGAGTGGCGAACTGGGGGTGTCTTTGGATTCCAATGCGCCGGTGGCCGATATCCTGTTCGGGCGCTTCGGCTACACCCTGGCCCTGCTCGCCGGGGTCATCGCCCTGGTGGTGCCCCTGGCGTTGCTGCTGGGGGTGGCACTGGCCTTGCGCCGGGACAGCCGGGTCGATCGCTGGAGCCTGTCGCTGCTGATCTTTCTCAAGGCCACCCCGGGCTTTCTCTTGGCCATCGGCCTGGTGCTGCTGTTTTCCATGCCGCACATGGACCTGCTGCCGGCGGTGTCGATCCTCGACCCGGACCAATCCCTGCTGCGCCAATTGCAGTTCCTGGTGTTGCCGGTGCTGGCCCTCGGCCTGTCCGCGCTGCCGTACCTGACGCGCATGGTGCGCGCCTCGATGATCGAGGCCCTGGAGTCGGACTACGTGGTTGCCGCGCGGCTGCGGGGCATTCCGGAGTGGCGCATCGTCTGGCGCCATACCTTGCCCAATGCCCTGATCCCGGCCATTCAGGGCGTGGCCCTGACCCTGCGCACGCTGATTGGCGGCGCGTTGCTGGCCGAGGTGATTTTCAGCTACCCGGGGATTGGCACCTCCCTCAACTCGGCGATCCAGATGCGCGACCTGCCGATGATCCAGGCCATCGTGCTGCTGATCACCCTCGGTGTGGTGCTGATCAACCTGCTGGCCGACCTGTTGACCGTATTGCTGACCCCGAAACTGCGCACCGCGCGCCGGGTGACCATGATTCGCCGCAATCGCCGGGGCATTCAGCCCTGGTGGCGGCGTTCGCCCTCCAAAGCGCCTTGAGAGGTGACCCATGACTGACGTATCAAGTGCCCGCTGGCAGCGCTGGCTGGCCGAACCGCAGACCCGCAAGGGCGCGCTGATCACCCTGTTGCTGGTGGCCCTGGCCTTGTTCGGCCCCTGGCTGGCGCCCCATGCGCCGACCGACATGCTCGGCCAGGTGTACGGCGCGCCGTCGGTCGCGGCGCCCCTGGGCTATGACTTTCTGGGGCATGACGTGCTGTCGCGGCTGCTCAGCGGCGGCCTGTCGGTGCTGTGGATGTCCCTGGCCGCGGCAGCCATCGCCTTGCTGGTGGGCAGCGCCCTGGGCCTGCTGGCCGGCTTTTCACGGCGACGCCTGGACCAGTTGATCACCTGGCTGGCGGATGTGTCCCTGGCGTTTCCGGACCTGATCCTGGTGCTGTTGATTGTCTCGATGCTGGGCCGCGCGCCCTGGCTGATTGTGCTCACCGTGGCCATTGCCTTCACCCCCGGGGTGATCCGCCTGGCCCGGGGCAGCGCGGTGGCGGTGGCCGGCCAGGAGTTTGTCGAGGCGGCGCAGATGATGGGGTATTCGCGGCGGCGGATTCTGCTGCGCGAGATTCTGCCCAACATCCTCACGCCGCTGCTGGTGCATTTCGGCAACATGCTGACCTGGGGCGTGGGCATGCTCTCGGGCTTGAGTTTCCTGGGTTACGGCGTGGCTCCGCCCACCGCCGACTGGGGCTTGATGATCAATGAAAACCAGGCCGGGCTGCTGGTCCAGCCCTGGGCGGTGCTGGCGCCGGCGGTGCTGATCGGGATCTTCGCCTATGGCACCAATATCCTCGCCGAAGGCATCGGCCGCAGCAGCTCACGGATCGGAGACAAACAACCATGAACGCCATCGCCGGGATCGAGACGCCGCGCAGCCTTGTCAGCACCCGAGTGCTGCACGTCACTCAACTGCGGGTCGAACTGCGGGACCAGGTGGACGTGCTGTCGGGGGTGTCCTTCAGCCTCGACGCCGGGGAGATTGTCGGGCTGGTCGGGGAGTCGGGGTCGGGCAAGACCACCCTGGCCACCGCCTTGCTGGCCCATGCCCGACGCGGCGCGCGGATTGTCAGCGGGCGGGTTGAAGTGGCCGGGCAGGCGCTGCTGGAACTGCAGGGCGAGGCCCTGCGCCAGGCCCGGGGCAGCCTGATCGGCTACGTCGCCCAGGACCCGGCCACCGCGCTCAATCCGGCGCTGCGCATTGGCGGCCTGCTGCGCGAAACCCTGGCCGTGCACCAGGTGCGTCTGGACCGCGCGGCCCAGCAACAGCGGATCGTCGAGACCCTGCGCGATGTCGGCTTGCCGGATGACCCGGAGTTTCTGCGGCGCTTTCCCCATCAACTGTCCGGCGGCCAGCAGCAGCGGGTGATGCTGGCCCTGGCATTTGTCCTGCGGCCACGGCTGATTGTGCTGGACGAACCGACCACGGCCCTGGACGTCACCACCCAGGCCCATATCCTCGCCACCCTGCGTCGGCTGTGCAAAAGCCTGGGGGTGGCGGCGGTGTACGTGTCCCACGACCTGGCGGTGATCAAGGACCTGGTGGACCGGGTGATGGTGATGTACGCCGGCCGCCTGGTGGAAATCGCCAGCCGCGAGGCGCTGTTTACCCGGCCCGCGCACCCGTACACCCGGGGGTTGCTGGCGGCGATCCCGGATGTTGCCCAGCGCCGCGAGCTGCTGGCGATTCCTGGGCACGCCCCGGCACCTGGGCAGCGACCGGCCGGTTGCGCCTTCGCTCCCCGCTGCTCGCGGCGACGGGCCGAGTGCAGCGCAGCCGAGCCGCCGCTGCGCGAGCTGTTGGCGCAGCAGCAGGTGGCCTGTGTCGAACCCTATGTGCAGGGCCTGCAACTGACGCCCCAGTTGCCGCTGCTGGCGATTGACGAGCGTGCGCCGCGCCCGGCGTTGCTGGAAATCAACGGCCTGAACCTGGCCTACGACCGCCAGGTGCTGTTCGACGTTTCGCTGCGCCTGCTACCCGGGGAATGCCTGGCGCTGGTGGGCGAATCCGGCTCGGGCAAGACCAGCCTGGCGCGGGCGGTGGCCGGGCTTGGGGAAAATGCCGAGGGCGAGCTGCGCTACGCCGGGCAGCCGCTGAAACTGGCGGCGCGCCAGCGGGCTGCCGGGTTGCGGCACCAGATCCAGTACATCTTCCAGAACCCGTACCGCGCGCTGAACCCGCGGCAAAGCGTGTACCAGACCCTGAGCGCACCCTTGCAGCACTTCTTCGGCATCAAGGGCGCGCCAGCCCGGGAACGGGTCGAGGCGGTGCTCAAGCGGGTGTCGTTGCCGGCCTCGGTGGCCGACCTGTATCCCCACAGCCTGTCCGGTGGCGAGCGGCAGCGGGTGGCCATCGCCCGGGCCCTGATCTGCGAGCCGAAGCTGCTGATCTGCGATGAAATCACCTCGGCCCTGGACGTCTCGGTGCAAGCCTCGATCCTGGCCCTGTTGCGCGAGTTGCAGGCCCAGGGCCTGACCCTGCTGTTTGTCACCCACGACCTGGGGGTAGTGCGGGCCATTGCCGACCGGGTGTTGGTGCTCAAACTCGGGCGGGTGGTGGAGCAGGGCCGGGTGGACGAGGTGCTCGACCGGCCCCAGGCGGCCTACACCCAGACCCTGCTGGAGAATTCGCCGACCCTGGCCTGAGGCGCGCGCCGGGGTCGCCGCCTTGGCCAAACCAGTCACACAACTTGATGGCTTTGACCATTGCCGCAGCAGGCCTGCAGCGCCAGTATTTCCTCGCTTTTATGGTGTTCCCATCCTAATAAGAACAGCGAGGGATTCTGGCGATGCGCGATTACTTGTCTGCCACAACACAGTTCAACTACCAGCACACCGTCGACGCTGCCCTGGCGGGCAACCTGTCGGCACTCAACGCCTGTATCGAATGTTGTGACCGGCATGCCTTGCCGGGCCGCATCGCCCTGTTCTGGGAGGGCCGCGACGGCGCCAGCGCGACCTACACCTTCAGCGAACTGCAAGACAAGGCCGCGCGTTTCGCCAACTTTCTCGTGGCCCAGGGGGTGGGCAAGGGCGACAAGGTCGCCGGCCTGTTGCCACGCAACGTCGAATTGCTGATTACCGTGCTCGCCACCTGGCGCATCGGCGCGGTCTATCAACCGCTGTTTACCGCTTTCGGCCCCAAGGCCATCGAACATCGCCTGAGCAGCTCCGGCGCCGCCCTGGTGGTGACCGATGCGGTCAACCGGCCCAAACTTGCGGAAGTGACCGGCTGCCCGACCATCGCCACCGTCGGCGGGGCCAAGGGCCAGGGCATCGTGCGCGGCGATTTCAGTTTCTGGGCCGAACTGGCCAATTACCCGGCCCGGCATGAGCCGGTGATGATGACCGGCGAGGACCCGTTCCTGCTGATGTTCACCTCGGGCACCACCGGCCCGTCGAAAGCCCTGGAAGTGCCGCTCAAGGCCATCGTCGCGTTCCAGAACTACACCCGCGACGCGGTGGACCTGCGCCCCGAGGACGCGTTCTGGAACGTCGCCGACCCGGGTTGGGCCTATGGCATTTATTTTGGCGTCACCGGGCCCCTGGGCCTGGGCCATCCGATCACCTTCTACGATGGCCCGTTCACCCTCGAAAGCACCTGCCGGGTGATCAACAAGTACGGCATCAGTAACCTCACCGGTTCGCCCACCGCTTACCGCCTGCTGATTGCCGGCGGCGACGACTTTGCCCGTTCGATCAAGGGCCGCCTGCGCATTGTCAGCAGCGCCGGCGAGCCGCTGAACCCGGAAGTGATCCGCTGGTTTGCCGACAACCTGGGGGTGGTGATCCACGACCATTACGGCCAGACCGAGCTGGGCATGGTGCTGTGCAACCACCACGGCCTGGACCATCCGGTGCATGTCGGCGCTGCTGGCTTCGCTTCGCCGGGGCACCGCATCGTGGTGCTGGACGACGATTACCAGGAGCTGGGCGTCGGCCAGCCGGGGATTCTCGCGGTCGACCGCACGCAGTCGCCGATGTGCTGGTTCGCCGGCTACCAGGGCGCGCCGACCAAGGCCTTTGTCGGCAACTATTACCTGAGCGGCGACACCGTTGAGCTCAACCCCGACGGCAGCATCAGCTTTGTCGGGCGCAGTGATGACGTGATCACAACCTCCGGTTATCGGGTGGGCCCGTTCGACGTCGAAAGCGCGCTGATCGAGCACCCGGCGGTGGTCGAAGCTGCGGTGGTGGGCAAGCCGGACCCGGAGCGCACCGAACTGGTCAAGGCCTTTGTCGTGCTCAGCAATCAGTACCGCGCCGCGCCGGAGCTGGCCGAGGAACTGCGCCAGCATGTGCGCAAGCGCCTGGCCGCGCACTCGTACCCCCGTGAAATCGAATTTGTCAGCGAGTTGCCGAAAACCCCAAGCGGCAAATTGCAGCGCTTTATCTTGCGCAACCAGGAGATCGCCAAGGCTCAAGAGGCCGCGGCGCACAACGCTCAAGCTTGAACCCAAGGAAATAATGATGCAGATCGAAAACAAGGTTTTTCTCGTCAGTGGCGGTGCTTCCGGCCTTGGCGCCGCCAGCGCCGAGATGCTGGTGGCCGCGGGTGCCAAGGTGATGCTGGTGGACCTCAATGCCGAGGCCGTGGCGGCCCAGGCGCAGAAGCTCGGCTGCCACAGCGTGGTGGCCGACATCAGCCAGGAAGCCGCTGCCGAAGCGGCGGTGCAGGCGACCCTGAAAGCCTTTGGCGCGCTGCACGGCCTGATCAACTGCGCCGGCATCGTGCGCGGCGAGAAGATCCTCGGCAAACACGGGCCCCATGCCCTGGCCAGCTTCAGCCAGGTGATCAACGTCAACCTGATCGGCAGCTTCAACCTGCTGCGCCTGGCCGCTGCCGCCATCGCTGAAAGCGAAGCCAATGCCGATGGCGAGCGTGGAGTGATCATCAACACCGCCTCGGCCGCCGCCTTCGACGGCCAGATCGGCCAGGCGGCCTACGCGGCCTCCAAGGGCGCGATCGCCAGCCTGACCTTGCCCGCCGCCCGCGAATTGGCGCGCTTTGGCATCCGGGTGATGACCATCGCCCCGGGCATTTTCGAAACCCCGATGATGGCCGGCATGAGCGATGACGTGCGCGCCGGCCTGGCGGCGGGTGTGCCATTCCCGCCACGCCTGGGCAAACCCGCGGAATACGCGGCGCTGGCCCGGCATATCATTGAAAACAGCATGCTCAACGGTGAGGTGATCCGTCTCGACGGTGCCTTGCGCATGGCCGCCAAATAAGCAGGAGATTGCCCCATGAACACCTCTCAGGATCCCATTGTTATTGTCAGCGCCGTCCGCACCCCCATGGGCGGCTTTCAAGGTGAACTCAAGAGCCTGACCGCGCCGCAACTGGGCGCTGCGGCCATCCGCGCCGCCGTGGAACGCGCCGGCGTGGCCAGCGACGCAGTGGACGAAGTGCTGTTCGGCTGTGTCCTGCCGGCCGGCCTCGGCCAGGCTCCGGCGCGCCAGGCAGCCCTGGGCGCGGGGCTGGATAAAGCCACGCGCTGCACCACCCTGAACAAAATGTGCGGCTCGGGCATGGAGGCCGCGATCCTGGCCCACGACATGCTCCTGGCCGGCAGCGCCGAGGTGGTGGTGGCCGGGGGCATGGAAAGCATGTCCAACGCGCCATACCTGCTGGACCGCGCCCGCAGCGGCTACCGCATGGGCCACGGCCGGGTCATTGACCATATGTTCCTCGATGGCCTGGAAGACGCCTACGACAAGGGCCGGCTGATGGGCACCTTTGCCGAAGACTGCGCCCAGGAACACGGCTTCAGCCGTGAAGCCCAGGACGCGTTCGCCATTGCCTCCACCACCCGCGCGCAACAGGCGATCCAGGACGGCAGCTTCAAGGCCGAGATCGTGCCGCTGAGCGTCACCGTCGGCAAAGAGCAGGTGCTGATCAGCCATGACGAACAGCCGCCCAAGGCCAAGCTGGACAAGATTGCCTCGCTGAAACCAGCGTTCCGCGACGGGGGCACGGTCACCGCCGCCAACTCCAGTTCGATCTCCGACGGCGCGGCGGCCCTGCTGTTGATGCGTCGCTCCCAGGCGCAGAAACTCGGGCTCAAGCCGCTGGCGGTGATCCACGGCCACGCGGCATTTGCCGACACCCCGGGGCTGTTCCCGGTAGCCCCGGTGGGTGCGATCAAGAAATTGATGCAGAAAACCGGCTGGTCCCTGGATCAGGTCGACCTGTTTGAAATCAACGAAGCCTTTGCCGTGGTCAGTCTGGTCACCATGAGCAAGCTGGAAATCCCCCACGACAAGGTCAACGTGCACGGCGGCGCCTGCGCCCTGGGCCACCCGATCGGTGCCTCGGGGGCGCGGATCCTGGTGACCCTGCTGTCGGCCCTGCGCCAGAAAAACCTGAAGCACGGCGTTGCGGCCATCTGCATCGGCGGCGGTGAAGCCACGGCCATGGCCGTTGAATGCCTGTATTGAGGACGTGCCATGTTGCCCAATGACGAACAACTGCAGATCAGCGAAGCGGCCCGGCAATTTGCCCAGGAACGGCTGAAACCGTTCGCCGCCGAGTGGGATCGCGAACACCGCTTCCCCAAGGAGGCCATCGGCGAGATGGCCGAGCTGGGCTTTTTCGGCATGCTGGTGCCGGAGCAGTGGGGCGGTTGCGACACCGGCTACCTGGCCTACGCCATGGCCCTGGAAGAAATCGCCGCTGGCGACGGTGCCTGCTCGACCATCATGAGCGTGCACAACTCGGTGGGTTGCGTGCCGATCCTCAAATTTGGCAACGATGAGCAGAAGGAGCGTTTTCTCACGCCCCTGGCCAGCGGCGCCATGCTCGGCGCCTTCGCCCTCACCGAACCCCAGGCCGGCTCCGATGCCAGCAGCCTGAAAACCCGGGCCCGGCTGGCGGGCGATCACTACGTGCTCAACGGCTGCAAGCAGTTCATCACCTCCGGGCAGAACGCCGGGGTGGTGATTGTGTTCGCGGTCACCGACCCGACGGCGGGCAAGCGCGGGATCAGCGCGTTTATCGTGCCCACCAACTCGCCGGGCTATAAGGTGGCGCGGGTCGAGGACAAACTCGGCCAGCATGCCTCTGACACCTGCCAGATTCTGTTTGAAGACGTGAAGGTGCCGCTGGCCAACCGCCTGGGCGAGGAGGGCGAGGGTTATCGCATCGCCCTGGCCAACCTCGAAGGCGGGCGCGTGGGCATTGCCTCGCAATCGGTGGGCATGGCCCGCGCCGCCTTCGAAGCGGCCCGGGACTACGCCCGGGAACGGGACAGCTTCGGCAAGCCGATCATCGAGCACCAGGCGGTGGCGTTCCGCCTGGCGGACATGGCGACCCAGATCGCCGTCGCGCGGCAGATGGTGCATTACGCCGCCGCCCTGCGCGACAGTGGCAAGCCGGCCCTGGTCGAGGCGTCGATGGCCAAGCTGTTCGCCTCGGAAATGGCCGAGAAAGTCTGTTCCTCGGCATTGCAAACCCTGGGCGGTTACGGTTACCTGAGCGACTTTCCGCTGGAGCGCATCTACCGCGACGTGCGGGTTTGCCAGATCTACGAAGGCACCAGCGATATTCAGCGCATGGTCATTTCGCGCAATCTTTGAGAAGGAGCTGCTTCATGAGTTACGAAACGATTCTGCTGGACGTCCAGGGCCGCGTCGGCCTGATCACCCTCAACCGTCCGCAGGCGCTGAACGCGCTCAATGCGCAGATCGTCAGCGAACTGAACCAGGCCCTGGACAGCCTGGAGGCCAACCCGGGTATCGGCTGCATCGTGCTCACCGGCTCGAAAAAAGCTTTTGCCGCCGGCGCCGACATCAAGGAAATGGCCGAGCTGAGCTACCCGCAGATCTACCTCGACGACCTGTTCAGCGACAGCGACCGCGTGGCCAACCGCCGCAAGCCGATCATCGCTGCAGTCAATGGCTTCGCCCTGGGCGGTGGCTGTGAACTGGCGCTGATGTGCGACTTTATCCTGGCCGGCGACAACGCCAAGTTCGGTCAGCCGGAAATCAACCTCGGCGTGCTGCCGGGCATGGGCGGCACCCAGCGCCTGACCCGCGCCGTGGGCAAGGCCAAGGCCATGGAAATGTGCCTGACCGGACGCTTTATCGACGCCGTGGAAGCTGAACGTTGCGGCATCGTCGCGCGCGTCGTGCCCGCGGATGAACTGCTGGATGAAGCCCTGAAAGTCGCCACCCTGATCGCCGGCAAGTCCGTACCGATCAGCATGATGATCAAGGAAAGCGTCAACCGCGCCTTTGAAGTCAGCCTTTCCGAAGGTGTACGCTTCGAGCGCCGGGTGTTCCACGCGGCGTTCGCCACCCAGGACCAGAAGGAAGGCATGGCGGCGTTTATTGCCAAGCGCACGCCTGAGTTCAAGGACCAGTAACCCACGCCACCGCTCAAGCCGGGGGCAGACGAGCCCCCGGCTTGAGCGTTTGTGGCCAGGCAGTGGCAGCGCTAAAGGCCTTCAAACGCAAGTACAAGGAGAGCATGGATGAGCGCTACCGCCCCCCAATCCTTCGCTTTCGCCGTGCGCTCCTATTCCGGTCAGGTGGAGCTTCACCAACACGATTTTCATCAAATCGTCCTGCCGCAGTCCGGCTCGATGGAAATTGAGGTCGATGGACGAGGAGGCAAGGTCGATGCAAGCCAGGGGGTGGTGATCGCCGCGGGCGCCCGCCATACCTTCCTGGCCAACCACTGCAACAGCTTCCTGGTACTGGATGTGCTGACCCAGGAGTCCCAAGGGCCGAAAAGCGCCGCGCCATTGTTTGACCCGCTCAGTGACAAACGTTTTTTCGCCGTCAGGCCCGATATCCGGCATCTGCTGGATTACGCGAGCAGCTACGGCGCAGGGTTAACCCGTTCGCCGGCGATGGTCGAGCCATGGAGCCGATTGCTGCTGTGCTCTTTGTTGCAGCCCGATGCGGCACCGAACAATCCCGGGCAATTCATCCTCGCCAGGGCGCAGGCCTACATTGAGCGGCATCTGAGCACCCCCATGACGGTGCGTGACATCGCCCGAAATGCAGGCGCCAGCGAGCGGCGCCTCTATGTCCTGTTCGGCCAGCACCTGAAAACAACCCCGTTTGCCCATATCGCGACGCTGCGCCTGAACCTGGCCATCGACCTGCTGCGCCAGACCTCGTTGTCGATCATTGATATTGCCCATCGCGCGGGTTATGCCGACCAGAGTGCGCTGACCCACGCCCTGAAAAAAGCCCGCAACCTGACCCCCGCCTCGGTGCGTAAACAAGCGCGCGAGCACTGAAAACGGCAGCCCCGAACAAATTGCTGGCAGCCTCTATCAATACCCAGTCGCGCAACCTCTCTATTGTTCGCCGATGAGGATCATCCGCAGACGGGGCTTGCATGAACACTTCCAATCCATCCATCACCCTCGCCAAGGGGGCCGCAGGTGCCACCTTGATTGGGGTGATTGCCGTGTTTTTATGGGCGTGCCTGGCGCTGCTGACCACCCTGACCGCAGGTATCCCGCCGTTTCAGCTGCTGGCATCGAGCTTCGCGGTCGCGTTCCTGGCCAGCCTGTGCATCCTCGGCCTGCGCGGTGCGGGAGGATTCAGCAGCTGGCGCCAGCCTGGGTCTGTGTGGGCAACGGGGTTCGCCGGGATTTTCGTCTATCACGCCTTGTATTTCTTTGCCCTGAAAGTCGCTCCCGCTGCTGAAGCGAGCCTTATCGCCTACCTGTGGCCGCTGCTGATGGTGTTGCTGTCGAGCTTTTCAAGCGGCGAGTCGCTGGGCAAGCGCCAACTGCTGGGCGCCTTGCTCGGCCTTGGGGGAACCGCCTTCATCATGCAACAGCGCGCCCACAGTGAAAGCGTGGCGATGCCGGTTCTCGGCTACGCCGCGGCCTTTGCCTGCGCCTGGGTCTGGTCGATTTATTCGGTCGTCAACCGACGTTTCAGCGATGTCCCGAGCAGCATCATCGGTGGTATCTGCGGTTTGGTAGCGGTCGCCGGGTTGCTCTGCCACCTGGCCTTCGAAACCACGGTCAAGCCTGATGCGGCCCAATGGGCGGCGACTATCGCCCTGGGGCTGGGCCCGGTAGGCCTGGCTTTTTTTGCCTGGGATCACGCCACCAAGCACGGCCACCTGGCGATGCTCGGGGCCTTGTCTTACCTGGCGCCATTGTTCTCCACGCTGCTGCTGATTGCCGTGGGCCAAAGCGATGCCAAGCCGATCCTGATAATCCCTGCGGTGCTGATCATCACGGGGGCGGTCATTGCCACTTCACGCTCAGGCAAGACCTCGGGGTGATTTTGAGCGCTGGTTGGATAGCGGCCCCCATGAAAAATCGCAGCCGTGGCTGCGATTTTTTTGCTTCGGGGATGGCCGATTACAACTGATAGTGCTTCAACTCCCGGGCAATCAGCATGCGCTGAATCTCGCTCGAGCCTTCGTAGATCTGGGTAATCCGTGCATCGCGGTAGTAGCGCTCCACCGGATAGTCCTCCAGGTACCCGTAGCCACCATGGATCTGCATCGCCGAGGAGCAGACTTTCTCGGCGATTTCCGAGGCGAACAGTTTGGCCTGGGACGCTTCCGACAGGCACGGCTTGCCGGCGCTGCGCAACCGCGCGGCATGCAGGATCAACAGGCGCGCCGCGTTGAGGCGGGTCTGCATGTCGGCCAGCATATTGGCGATGCTCTGGTGTTCGATGATCGGCTTGTCGAACTGCACCCGGTCGCGGGAGTAGGCCAGGGCGGCTTCAAAGGCGGCGCGGGCGATGCCCAGGGCCTGGGCGGCAATGCCGATGCGGCCGCCTTCAAGGTTGGACAGGGCAATGGCCAGGCCCTTGCCGCGTTCTCCCAGCAGGTTGGCTTCGGGGATGGTGCAGTTGTTGAGGGTCACGGCGCAGGTGTCGGAGGCGCGGATGCCCATCTTGTGTTCGGTGCGATCGACGATAAAACCCGGGGTGTCGGTGGGCACCAGGAACGCCGACAGGCCTTTCTTGCCCAGTTCCGGGTCGGTCACCGCAAACACGATGGCCAGCTTGGCGCGCTTGCCATTGCTGACGAACTGCTTGGCGCCGTTGATCACCCACTGGCCGTCGCGCAGTTCGGCGCGGGTGCGCAGGTTGTGCGCTTCGGAGCCGGCCTGGGGTTCGGTCAGGCAAAAGCAGCCAATGCTCTGGCCGCTGGCCAGTTGCGCGAGCCAGGTCTGCTTTTGCGCTTCGCTGCCGTAATTGAGGATCGGCCCGCAGCCCACCGAGTTGTGGATGCTCATCAGCGCGCCGGTGGCGCCGTCGCCGGCGGAGATTTCTTCGACCGCCAGGGCATAGGCCACGTAGTCGACGTACGTGCCACCCCATTCCTCGGGCACCACCATGCCCAACAGGCCCAGCTCGCCCATCTTCGCCACCAGGGCGTCGTCGATCCAGCCGGCCTTTTCCCAGGCTTGGGCGTGGGGGGCGATTTCACCGCGGGCAAAATCCCGGGCCATGTCGCGGATCATCACTTGTTCTTCGGTCAGTTCAATGTCGTGCATGGCTCAGCTCCCGCTGGTGTCGAAGCCGCTGAAGAAACTCGCCACGTGCCCGGCGTCGAGCGCCTGCAGGGTCGGCGGGTTCCAGCGCGGAGTCTTGTCTTTGTCGATCAGCAAGGCGCGCACGCCTTCGATCAGGTCGCCGCGCTCGAACCACTGACGGTCCAGGTGCAGTTCCAGGGCGAAGCAGTGTTCCAGGCTCAGCTGGCGGCCGCGGCGCAGCATCTCCAGGGTCACGGCCATGGCCAGGGGCGAGCGGCTTTCCAGCAGGTCGGCGGTGGCGTGGGCCCATTCGCGGCTGTCGCCGAGGCTGACCTCGCGCAGTTGCTCGACGATGCTCGGCACGTCGGGCAGGGCGAAGTAATGGTCGATGGCCGGGCGCAGGGCGGCCAGGGGCGCATCCGGCAGTTGCTGCACACCGAGCTTGGCCAGCACCCCTTGCAGGTCCTTGAGCGGCATATCGCTCCATTGCAGGTGGTCGAGGCGCTGGTCAAGCAGGCCCAGCCGGTCGCTGTCCAGGTGCCAGTCGGCGAGCCCGCAGTACAGGGCATCGGCGGCGCGAATCTGCACACCGCTCACGCCCAGGTACAGGCCCAGCTCCCCAGGAATGCGCGACAGGAAGTAACTGCCGCCGACGTCAGGGAAGTAGCCGATGGCCACTTCCGGCATCGCCAGGCGGCTGCGTTCGGTGACCACCCGCAGATCGGCGCCTTGCACCAGGCCCATGCCGCCGCCGAGGACAAAGCCGTCCATCAGCGCCAGCACCGGCTTGCGGTAATGGTGGATTGCCAGGTCCAGGGCATATTCCTCGACGAAGAAGTCCTGGTGCAGGGTCTGGCCGTTCTTGAAGCTGTCGTACAGCGAGCGGATATCGCCGCCGGCACAAAAGGCTTTTTCCCCGGCGCCGCGCAAGACCACCGCGTGCACCTGCGGGTCCTGGGCCCAGGCATCGAGTTGCTGCTGCAAGGTGCGCACCATCTGCAGGGTGATGGCGTTGAGACCGGCGGGGCGGTTGAGGGTCAGGTGGCCGATGTGGTTGCGGACCTCGACCAGCACTTCGTTGCACGTGCTGTCGATGTCCCGTGTCGCCTGGGATGAAACCTGAGCAGTCATCACTAACTCCCTGCTTTTATTGTTCTTTATAGGACGCTCGCGCGCGAGCGATGGCGGATCGTAACAGTGCAAATTTGCCAAGTACAACCGGGATAACTGCAGGTTGCCTGTGCATTTTTACCTTATGGGTGCGCCCGCAACCCGCCAGCCGACGTCTGCTGCGCAGGGCACAAAAAGCGACGCATTCTTGATTTACAAGCCCGATCCTGAGCCATGACGACAGAATCGGCTGTCAGACGGCTGCGTTCAGCATGGTTCGGCTGTCTGGGCGGGGCCTTACGACACCTGGCCGACCCCGGCTATTGGCATTCTGGCGGTCCGTTACAGCGCACCCAGGTGGTGACTGAGGACGGATGGCACGTTCGACGACCGGTCACAGCCGGTCGAAAACAACAATAAGACACCCCTGCGATGGACCTCGCAATAACTCTCTGCCCCTGTCGAAAAGTGTGGTTCGGTGCCTGCGCCGGCCGCGATAAATCCAAATACTCCGGGACTCTGAAGATGAACAATAAATGGCTGGCTTTGCCTGCACTGGCGTTGGCGTTGTGCGCGACCAGTGCCAGCGCCAAGGAATGGAAAGAATTGCGATTCGGCGTCAACCCCAGCTACCCGCCGTTTGAATCGACCACCGCCGATGGCGGCGTGCAGGGCTTCGGCGTCGACCTGGGCAATGCCATCTGCGCCGAGCTCAAGCTCAAGTGCGTGTGGGTCAGCAATGACTTCGACGGCCTGATCCCGGCGCTGAAGGTCAAGAAAATCGACGCCATCCTGTCGTCGATGACCATCACCGACGACCGCAAGAAAAACGTCGACTTCACCATCAAGTACTACCACACCCCGGCACGCTTCGTGATGAAGCAGGGCATCGAGATCAAGGACCCGCTGACCGAGCTCAAGGGCAAGAAAGTCGGTGTGCTGCGCGCCAGTACCCACGACCGTTTCGCCACCGAAGTGCTGGTCCCGGCCGGGATCAGCCTGGTGCGCTACGGCTCGCAGCAGGAAGCCAACCTGGACATGGTCTCCGGCCGCATCGACGCGCTGCTGGCCGACTCGGTCAACCTCGACGACGGCTTCCTGAAAACCGACGCCGGCAAGGGCTTCGCGTTCGTCGGCCCCGAGTACAACGATCCGAAATACTTCGGTGGCGGCGCCGGTATTGCCGTACGCAAGGGGGATACCGCCCTGGCCGACAAATTCAACACGGCCATTACCCAAGTGCGCGCCAACGGCAAGTACAAGGCCGTGCAGGACAAGTACTTCAAGTTCGACGTTTACGGTGAGTAATCGCCCGCAGTGAAAAAAAGGTGGCGCCGGTTGATACGGCCGCCACCTTTTTTATGCGCCGCTGTTTTATCCTGCGCCACCCCATTTTCCTCAGGGAGCTGCCATGCAACGTATTGACCACCCCTTGCCCTGGAGCCACCTGGGCAGCGAGCGCCAGCTCAGCGTGTTCCGCTTTGGCGCAGGCTCGCGCAAGGTGTATATCCAGGCCAGCCTGCACGCCGATGAGCTGCCGGGCATGCGCACCGCCTGGGAGCTGAAAAAGCGCCTGGGCGAACTCGAAGCCAACGGCCAGTTGCACGGCGTGATCGAGCTGGTGCCGGTGGCCAATCCCATTGGCCTGGACCAGTACGTGCAAAGCAGCCACCTGGGGCGCTTCGAGCTGGGCAGCGGGAAGAATTTCAACCGTGCGTTCTTTGAACTCAGTGGCCCGGTGGGCGACCTGATCGGTGGCCAGCTGGGCACTGACGCTGCGGCCAACGTGGCGCTGATCCGACGCACCATGGGCCAGGTGCTGGACCAGTTGCCGGCACCGGGTTCCCAGCTCGAAGCCTTGCACCGCCTGCTGTTGCGCCATGCCTGCGAGGCCGAGATCACCCTCGACCTGCACTGTGATTTCGAAGCGGCGATCCATCTCTACGCACTGCCCCAGCACTGGCCCCAGTGGCAGCCCCTGGCCGCGCGCTTGAAGGCGGGCGTGGCCTTGCTGTGCGAGGACTCCGGCGGCAGCTCGTTCGATGAATCCTGCTCCGCGCCCTGGTTGCGCCTGGCCCGGGACTTTCCCCGGGCGGCCATTCCCCCGGCCAACCTCGCCACCACCCTGGAGCTGGGCAGCATGGGTGATACCCGGGTCGAGCAGGCCCAGGCCAACTGCGAGGCGATATTGGGGTTCCTGGCCGAGCAGGGCTTGATCAGCGGCGACTGGCCGCCCGCGCCCGAGGCGTGTTGCGAAGGCATGCCGTTCGAAGGCACCCAGTACCTGTTCGCCCCTCACCACGGCGTGGTCAGCTTCCTGCGCGACGCCGGCGAGTGGGTCGAGGAGGGCGATGCGCTGTTCGAGGTGGTCGACCCGCTGCAGGATAAAGTCAGCGTGGTACGGGCCGGCACCAGTGGCGTGCTGTTTGCCCTGGACCGTGGGCGCTACACCCAGCCGGGTATCTGGCAGGCCAAGGTGGCCGGGCGCGAGGCGATTCGCGCGGGCAAGCTGATCAACGACTGACGCGGCTCCCGATCTCTTGAAGGCGAATGGCTCCATGTATCGATGTTCTCTGCTGATTCGCCTGCTGTTCGCCCTGTGCCTGTTGGTCGCGACCGCCAATCACCTGCGGGCCGTGCTCGATCACGGCTGGCTCTGGGATTACGGCTATGGCCCCCAGACCGTGCTGGCCAGCCGGGTGTTCTGGGGCGCGTTGACCGTGCTCGATCCGCTGGCGGCGCTGTTGCTGTGGTTCAGGCCGCGCTGGGGCCTGCTCCTGACCCTGGCGATCATTGCCTGCGACGTGCTGCACAACAGCTTCTACGTCGCCGCCCATGGGCAATGGACGCAGACCTTTTACCTGTCCCAGCTGGGTTTTTTACTGGCGGTGCTGGTGCTGTCACCCCTGGCCTGGCGCGGAGTGCGCAAGCCGCTTGGGCCGGTTGGCTGAATCTCATCGCTGTTTGTCGGTCCGATCCTCAGTCACCCGCCTTGTGGCTAGCTGCCGCGCCGTGAAAGGAAAACGCCTCATGTCCAAGACCTCGATGCTCAAGTGCTGGCTGGTGCCGTTGCTGCTGGCCTGCGCCTCAGCCCAGGCCCAGCCCGGCTCGCCCACGCTGCACAGTGACCTGCCGTTGCAGTACCTGGAGCAGGCGGGCGCCGATACCCGCAACCAGCCGCTGGTGATTTTCCTGCATGGCTACGGCAGTAACGAGGAGGACCTGTTCGGGCTCAAAGAGCAGCTGCCGGCTGGCTACACCTACCTTTCGGTACGGGCACCCCAGGTGCTGGAGGAGGGCAGTTACCAGTGGTTTCACAAGAAGGGTAACGGGGCCTATGACGGCGTGACCGAGGAACTGACCAGCAGCGCCCAGGTGATCGAGGCCTTTGTGGCCAAGGCTGCGGCCAAGTACCAGACCCGGCCTGACAAGGTGTTTTTGCTGGGCTTCAGCCAGGGCGCGATCATGTCTTATGAAGTCGGCTTGCGGCACCCGCAGGCGGTGCGTGGGATTGCGGCATTGAGCGGCAGTGTGCTGCCGGTGCTGAGGTCGCAGCTCAAGCCCGATCCCCAGCTGCAGGCGCTGGCGATTTTCATCGGCCATGGCACCGCCGATCAGCGCCTGCCCTACAGCGATGGTTCAGAGGCCAACAGCCTGTTGCAGGGCCTGGGCCTGGCGCCGGAATTTCATGCCTATCCGGGCCTGGGGCACAGCATCAGCGAGCGTGAAGTCCACGACCTCAAGGACTGGTTGCAGCGGCTCAACCCCTGACAACCTGTTCACGAGCTGTTGCGCTTGGCGCATGGGGCATTAACACTGCCCGAGCGTCGCTGGCTGGATCGTGAACAGGATCGTTGCCAGGCCTGCTCAGCGGCCGAGGATCTGCTTCATCAGGGCCTCGTGACCGGCCTTGTCGCTGATCCGCGACACCACCTGGATCACCGCAATGCGCCCGCCGGAAGCGGCCAGCAGGGTCGAATTCAGGGTCTTGCCGCCGCCCATGGTGGCGCTGCTGTCGATCTGGCGTACGCCCAGGCCCTTGAGGGTCAGGCTCTTTTCACTTTGCTTGGTGAAGTCCGGCAGGGCCGCGGCCTGTTGCTTGAGGAACCCCGCCACCGCTGCATCGAGGAACGGTGCGTCGTTGTCCTTGGCCTGCTGCCCGTTGGGAATGGTGTTTTCCGCCGCGATCACCGCCGTCTTGGTGTCGTTGTTGGAGTACAGGGTGCCGGTTGCTCCGGCGGTGCCGTTGGCCGCGCTGCCGGCGGGCAGCACCGTGGCCGTGAAGCCTTTGGGCAGGCTGAAGGCAAGTTTGCCGCCCAGCATCGAGACTTTTTGCGCCGTGGCGCCAGCGGCACTTGGCTGGGCCGCATAGACGCTCGCCGCGCCCAGACCGAGCAAGGCGACCAGGGCCAGGCCCAGGGCTTTTTTACCGAACAATGACATGCAGCTTCTCCAGAGTGATCGCGTCAGGCGCGCATCATCCCACGGCCCCCGAGCGACACTCCAGCGGGTTATGGCGGTTCGGATAAAAGGCTGGGGCCGACCTCGACGCGACGGCGGATGCATTGGGTTTCTTGGCGGCTCCCTGTCGGGTAGGTCGCCGGTCTGCATGAAGGTTTTTTCGTCGGGGGTGCATCCAGTCCGCAGTTTGCTGCGTATGCCGTGAATGGCCTGGTGTATTGCGCGGTTCGCCTTGTACAGGAAATGAAGTGTTAGCCGGGGTTTCCGTCGTATCTGTACAACTATTGGCGGTATTTTTAGCTATTTTTTCGTAAAAAGTTGTACAAAATAAAAATTGTCGTATAAGTTTTTATCAGGTCGACGCAGTGCAGGCCTCGGGGTTTTTCCGGGTGCGCTGGCGGCGCTGACCCTATTTTTTGGAACTGAGGTCAAGCCTTTGGTTGTACCAAGGCGTGCCAGTTGAGCGGTCGGCAGCCTCAGCTCCATTTTTATTGCGGTTCAGTGCGCAACGACGCCAAGGGCTGAACGCGTTTGCCGGGACGTACGTGAATGAGTGACCTGCTGCCAGAACATTACCGTGACATCCTCGCCGCAATTGGTGAAAACCCTTTGCGAGAGGGGCTGCGCGACACGCCGACGCGGGCTGCCAAGGCGATGCGCTACCTGTGTCGAGGGTACGAACAAAGCCTGGAGACGGTGGTCAACGGCGCCTTGTTCAGTTCCACCAGCGATGAAATGGTGATCGTGCAAAACATCGAGCTGTACTCGCTGTGCGAACACCACCTGCTGCCCTTTATCGGCCAGGCCCACGTGGCTTACATCCCCACGGGCAAGGTGCTGGGGCTGTCGAAAGTGGCGCGTATCGTCGACATGTTCGCCCGCCGCTTGCAGATCCAGGAAAACCTCACCCGCCAAGTGGCCGAGGCCATCCAGGAAGTCACCCGGGCCTCCGGGGTGGCGGTGGTCATCGAAGCGCGGCACATGTGCATGATGATGCGCGGCGTGGAGAAGCAGAATTCGCTGATGAACACCTCGGTCATGCTGGGGGCCTTTCGCGAATCCAGCAGCACCCGCCAGGAGTTCCTGCAACTGATCAGAAGGCATTCCTGAGTGAGCCGCTGGCTGGCGTTGCGCCTTTGCATGCTGGGGCTGCTGGCGGCGCTTGGCACCAGCGCCGCGGCTGGCTGGCAACAGGCGCTGCCCGCGGCGCGGGTGGTGGGCAGCGGCGAATTCAGCTGGTTCGGTTTCAAGCTCTACAACGCCCGGCTCTGGAGCCCGGTCACACCACTGGCGGCGGACACCCCGTTCGCCCTGGAACTGACCTATCGCCGCAGCATCAGCCGCGACGATCTGGTGCAGGCCAGCCTCGACGAGATCAAGCGCCTGTCCGGCCCGGCGGTCAGTGCCGAGCAATTGAGCCGCTGGCAGGCGCAGATGCAGCAGTCGTTTGTCGATGTGCAGGCCGGCACCGTCATCACCGGGGTGTTTCTGCCCGGGCAGGGCGCGCAGTTCTTTGTCGACCAGCAGCTGCGGCATGAGGTCAGGGACCCGGCCTTTGCCCGGGCCTTTTTCGATATCTGGCTGGACCCGCGCACCCGCAACCCCCAATTGCGCCGGCAGTTGCTGGGTCAGGCACAACCCTGAACGGCCGAGGGCCATGAGCATGTGGAAAACCTGGATTCTGTTGTTGGGCCTGGGCGCCAGCCTGGCCGGTTGCGGCGGCATCGATGTCACCCACTACCGCGAACAGACGCCGCCCCTGGAACTGCGGCAGTTCTTCAGCGGACGGGTCGAGGCCTGGGGGCTGTTTCAGAAGCGCTCGGGGGAGGTGATCAAGCGCTTCCATGTCCTGATCGACAGCCACAGCGAGGGCGACACCTTTGTCATGCATGAAGCCTTCACCTACAGCGACGGCACCCGCCAGACCCGGATCTGGACCCTGCGCCCGGACGGCCCGGGTATCTGGCGCGGCACCGCGGGCGACGTGGTCGGCGAAGCTCTGGGCGAGGTGTCCGGCAATACCTTGCGCTGGCGCTATGTGCTGAACCTGCCGGTGGACGGCACCACCTATCAGGTGCACTTCGACGACTGGATGTACCTGCTGGATGAAAATACCCTGGCCAACCGCTCCTACATGACCAAGTTCGGCCTCGAACTGGGGCAGGTCACGCTATTTTTCCGCCGCCAGCCGGGTCAGTCCTGAGGGTTGAGAAAGCGTCCGCGATGCTCGGCGCTGGGCAGCAGGCACTGGTCGTAACGGCCGAACAGCCGATAGCGGTTGCGGGCGATGAGGTCGTAGCCCCAGTCGCGCAGCGGTCGCGGCACCCGGCGTAAAACCCCGAGCCAGGACCAGGGTCGCGGCAGGTGGCGCATCAGCTGGATAAAGGCCCCGGAGCGGGTATACAGCTGCTGATCGTCGATAAAAGCCACGGTGTCGAAGCGCTCGGTGGGCAGGCCGAACCAGGCAAGCAGGGCCTGGCCTTCCACCGACTGCACCGAGGCCAGTTTGATCCGGCGCCGGGTGTCGTGGCGGATGACGAAGCCGACCGAGGCATTGCACAACTTGCACACACCGTCGAACAGCAGCACCCGGTCACCGGGTTGCAAAAAAGGGGGGGAGCTGGAGTTCATGCCGATCCTTGGGTGCCGGGGTTGAAGTGCCAGCAGCATACGCGCCTGGACCTCGGTTTTCAGGCTTGGGCGTGGCGGCGCAAACGTCTAAGCTGGGCCATTGTTTCATGTTGCTGGATGTGTCCGTGAAATTGACCTTGCCGAAAATCGCTACCGCTCCCTTCTGCCCACCGGAAGTGGCGGGCAGCATCAGCGTTGACCCCACTGCCTCGTTGTTCAAGCGTGTCCTGCGTTTCGCCGGCCCCGGGCTGCTGATATCCATTGGCTACATGGACCCCGGCAACTGGGCCACGGCCATCGAGGCCGGCTCGCGCTATGGCTACAGCCTGTTGTTCGTGGTGCTGCTGGCGAGCCTGGCGGGGATGGTCGTGCAATGCCTGTGTTCGCGCCTGGGCATCGCCACCGGGCGCGACCTGGCGCAACTCTGTCGCCAGCGCTACAGCCCCCGCGCGGCGCGCACCCAGTGGCTGCTGGCGGAGATCTCGATCATCGCCACCGACCTCGCCGAAGTGCTGGGCTGCGCCCTGGCGTTCCACCTGTTGCTCGGGGTGTCGCTGAGCACCGGGATCATCATTACCGCCTTCGACACCTTGCTGATCCTGGCCCTGCAGAACCGGGGCTTTCGCCGCCTGGAAGCGATCATGCTGGTGCTGGTGGCAACCATCGGCGTGTGTTTTTTCATCGAGTTGCTGCTGATCAAACCCTACTGGCCGGACGTGGCTCGCGGTTTTGTCCCGTCGCTGGCGGCGGTCAGCGATGCCGCGCCGCTGTACCTGGCCATCGGTATTCTCGGCGCCACGGTGATGCCCCATAACCTGTACCTGCACACCTCGATCGTGCAGACCCGGCTGGTGGGGCACGACCAGGCCAGTCGCGAGGATGCGATCAAGCTGTCGCGCATCGACACCATCGGTTCCCTGGCCCTGGCGCTGCTGGTCAACGCGGCGATTCTGGTCCTTGCTGCGGCGGCGTTTCATCAGACCGGGCATACCGATGTGGTGGAGATTCAGGATGCTTATCACCTGCTTGATCCCCTGGTGGGTGGGGCCCTGGCCAGTGTGTTGTTTGGCGTGGCGTTGCTGGCGTCGGGGCAGAGTTCGACCTTCACCGGCACCATTGCTGGCCAGGTGATCATGGAGGGTTACCTCAATCTGCGTCTGCCGTGCTGGCAGCGGCGTTTGATTACCCGTGGCCTGGCGTTGATTCCGGCGTTTATCGGGGTCTGGTTGTTGGGGGATGGGGCGGTGGGGCAGCTGTTGGTGTTGAGTCAGGTGGTGTTGAGTCTGCAATTGCCGTTTGCGTTGTATCCGTTGATTCGTATGACTAACGATCGGCAATTGATGGGGGTGTTTGTTAATCAGTGGCCGACTCGGGGGCTCGCTTGGGGGCTGTTTGTTGTGATTAGTGGGGCTAATGCGTGGTTGGTTGGGCAGTGGTTGGTTTGAGTGTTGTGTAGTGGGGGGGCGGTTTTGTGGGGGGGCTTTGGATGTGGTTCCGGGGGCGCACATTCTGTGGCGAGGGAGCTTGCTCCCGCTGGGCCGGGCTGGCGCTCCAGCGCGCAGCGGCCCCAAGAACTGACGCCTCGGGTTTGTGGGTGTACATATCCATTGCTGAGGGTGTGGCTGCTATAGGTTCCGCTCTTACAGCGGGTCACTTTGGAAAAGCCCCAAAGTAACCAAAGGGCTCTTGCCCCACCACTTGGTGCCTCGCCTAGGCTCGGCATGCCCTCGCTCCGGCAGTGATCCGTGGGCCGCCGCGATGGGCCATCCCTGGCCCAGCGCGGCTAACCCGGCGTCCTGCCGGGTTGCCCACGGCTCACTGCCTGCGTTCGGCCATCGTGGTTAACGGGCCGCTTAGATCAAAATCAAAATCAAGAGCAAGACGGCGGCCCTGCGGCCGGCCTGGATTGGCACCTGAGCGTTCTCGACACACGGCCAGCGAGCGGCTACACCCGACCTGTAGCTGCTGCCGAGGCACGAGGCTGACGCCCAATACATCCGGATAAAACACGGCGCCCATCTCGGCCAGCGCAGTCTCGTGCCTCGGCTACGGTCATTGGTCCCAATAGGGCTCGGGGCCGAATTTTTCGACGAAGAAGTCGATCACGGTGCGCACTTTTACCGACAGGCGTCGGCTGCCGGGCCACAGGGCGGCGATTTGTTGGGGTTCCAGGCTGGTGGCTACCTGGTAGTCGCCGAACAGCGCCACCAGCCGCCCTTCGCGCAGGGCTTCGCCAATCAGCCATGACGGAAACAGCACCAGCCCCAATCCTTGCTCGGCGGCCTGGGTCAGGGTGTCGGCGTGGTTGCCGGTGATCGCGCCCTTGACGCTGTAGGGCGTCCAGTCCCTGTCGCCCTGGCGAAAGAACCAGCGTTGCTGGCCGGTCTCGCCCTTGTAGGCCAGGCACTGGTGCGCCGCCAGTTGTTCGGGGTGGTGCGGTGTGCCGTGTTCGGCGAGGTAGGCCGGGCTGGCGGCGATGCGGTAGCGGTGCGGGGCGAAGATTCGTGCCTGCATCCCCGAATCGTTGAGGCTGCCGATGCGAAACAGCAGGTCGGCGCCTTCCTGCAAGGGGTCGACGTAGCTGTCGGTCTGCTGGATATCCAGCTGCAATTTCGGATAACGCCGACACAGTTCGCCCAGCCACGGCGACAGGTGGCGCTGGCCAAACACCACTGGCGCGTTGATCCGCACCAGCCCGCTGGGCTCGCTTTCCTGTTCTTGCAGCGCCTGTTCGGCTTCTTCCCACTGCGCCAGCACCCGCCGCGCGTGGTAGCCCAGCAGGCGCCCGGCCTCGGTGGGGCTGACTGCCCGGGTATGGCGGTAGAGCAACTGCTGGCTCAGGGCCTGTTCCATCAGCTGGATCTGCCGCGAGATCGACGACGGCGCCAGGCCCTCGCGCCGCGCCACCGCAGAAAAGCTGCCAAGGTCGAGCACCGCCACAAACAGGCGCAGTGCCTTGAAACCCAGTTCATTGAAGCCGTGCATGATCGGTCCTTGCTGTGCGTAATACGCAAAGGTGTTGTCGGCATGCTCCCATTTATCGCAAAGGATCGGCAATCGATAATGGGCGCATTCCCTTACTCCTTGATGCAGGTTTCCCATGCAGGCTTCTTCCCTTGATCACGTCGCGGCCCCCCCGACCCCGGCCGTGGCGGCCCCCGTTCCCAACCCCTGGCTGCGCCTGTTGCTGCTGCCGCTGGTGATTCTCGCCGGCATGGGCCTGTCGGTGGAGGCCGGGTTGCTCGGGCCGCTGGGGGTGCAGGTCGGGCACCTGTGGGCGACGTTGAGCATCTTCGGCGTCGGTGCGGCGCTGCTGTTTCTGCTGTTGCTGCTCAGCGGTCGCCAGCAGGGGCCGGCCTTCAGCGAGCTGCCGCGCTGGCAGTTGATCGGCGGCTTTCTGGGGCCGATCTACGTGGTGGTGCTGACCCTGGCCACGCCCCATATCGGCATCGCCATGACCATGATCGCGATCCTCTCCGGCCAGGTCGGCAAGAGTGTGCTGATCGACCATTTCGGCTGGTTCGGCAGTGCCCGCAAGCGGGTCAACGGCGAACGCTGGCTGGCCCTGGCGCTGATTGTCGCCGCCCTTGTCCTGATTGCCCGAGGTTAAGCATGAGCCTGATTCTATTGTTGGTTGTGGTGGTGGCCGCCGGTGCGGTGTTGAGTGTGCAGGCGGCGATCAATGGGCGCCTGGGCGAGACGGTCGGGGTCCTGCGCAGCAGCCTGCTGACCTTTGCCGTGGGCGCGGTGGTGACGGCGCTGCTGATTGTGTTTTTCGAGCCGGCGCACGCCGTGAGTCTGCTCGATGTGCCCAAGTGGCAACTGGGCGGCGCGCTGTTCGGCGTGGTGTACATGATGGTCATGGTCGGCGCGGTGCCCAGGGTTGGCACGGCGGTGGCCACGGTGGCGGTGATTGTCGGGCAACTGGGCATGGGCATGCTGATCGACAACTTCGGCTGGCTCGGCAACCCGGCCATCGAGTTGTCGGGCAGCCGGGTGCTGGCGATGGTCTGCCTGGCCCTGGCGCTGCTGTTCATGTACCGCAGCAGCACCCGCCAGGCTTGAGCCACGGGGGATTCAGCCCAGGCTTTGGGCGCCACGGCGGGCGACCTGGGCGTCCTGCTCGGACTTGACCCCCGACACCCCGACGGCGCCGACCACCTGGCCCTCGACGATGATCGGCACCGCGCCTTCGAGGCAGACCAACAGCGGCGCCGAGAGAAACGCCGTGCGCCCGCCGTTGACCATTTCTTCATAGAGCCGCGATTCGCGGCGACCCAGGGCCGAGGTTCGGGCCTTTTCGGTGGCGATATAGGCACTGGCCGGGGAGGCGCCGTCCAGGCGTTCGAAGGCCAGGGGATGGCCGCCGTCATCGACGATGGCGATGCTCACCGGCCACTGGTTGGCCTGGGCCTCGTCGCGCGCGGCGGCAAGGATCTGGCTGACTTCGGTCTGGCTCAATACGGCTTTGCTGTTCATGGGGTTCTCCGGGGAGCAGGGGGCTGATGGGGCAATGCGCCGTCCACCAGTTCGATCCAGTGCCGGACCGGCGTGCGGCCGGCGCCGTCGAGGTGGGTCTGGCAGCCGATATTGGCGGTGACGATGACATCGGGCTGGCCACTTTCCAGGGCGCTGAGTTTATTGTCACGCAGTTGTCGCGCCAACTCCGGCTGGGTCAGCGAATAGGTGCCCGCCGAGCCGCAACACAGGTGGCTGTCGGGCACCGCCGTGAGGTTGAAGCCCAGGCGCACGAGCACCGCCTCCACCGCGCCGCCGAGTTTTTGCGCATGCTGCAAGGTGCAGGGGCAGTGGAAGGCCAGGCGTTGCTCGCCATGGACGCCGAGCTGTTCCAGGGGCTCGGCGCCCAGGACCTGCACCAGGTCGCGGGCCATGGCACTGACCCGTTCGGCCTTGGCCGCGTAATGCGGATCATGGGCCAGGAGATGCCCGTAATCCTTGATGAAGGCGCCGCAGCCGCTGGCGGTCTGGACGATGGCTTCGGCGCCGTTTTCCAGCAGTGGCCACCAGGCGTCGATATTGCGCCGCGCCCGATCCAGGCCGGCTGCCTGGGCGTCCAGGTGATAGTCGACGGCGCCGCAGCAGCCGGCCTGGGGCACGGGCCGGATGCCGATCCCCAGGCGGTCCAGGACCCGCGCCGTGGCGGCGTTGGTATTGGGCGACAGCCCCGGCTGCA
>NZ_ATLP01000088.1:0-67838 GCF_000416215.1 Pseudomonas sp. CF161 | reverse complement strand
CCACGACGGCAGCCTGGTCGCGGTGTGCGGGGTCGATCCGCTGAACCTCGTCGGCACCTTGTTGCCCGGCAGCAAGGTCCCGGCCCTGGCCGGCAACCGCCTGGTGTACCGCGACGGGGTGCCGGCGGCGGCGCACATTGCCGGCAAGCCTCACGTCTGGTTGGAGCTGGACGAACCCGCGGCCCTGCTGCTGCGCACCGCCCTCACCCGCCACTGAGCACCCCGCCGGCTACTGCGGGCGTGGCGCGTCAGGCAACAGCACGCCCGGGGTGTCGTGGTGCTCCGGTTCATCCTCCTGGGCGTTGCGCTTGGGCAGCACCACCTGCTGTGGATAAGTCTGGGCGAAGTGCACCCAGGGGCTGTTATCCACCAGCTTTTTCAGGCGCTGGTTGAAGGCGCGGTTGACCGCGTACTGGCCGCCGGAGACGGTGCGGAACTGCGCGGTCAAGACCACGCCGTTGAGGTCCATCTTGTCCACCCCGAACACGTCCAGCGAACCTTGCAGGTTGTACTTGAGGAATGGGTCTTCGCTGATGGAGCGGCCGGCTTCGCGGATCAATTCCACCGCCTTGTCGACGTCGGTGTCGTAGGTGAACTGCACCGAGAAAAACGCATAGGCGAACTGCCGGGACTGGTTGGTGACCGCCTTGATCTGGCCGAACGGCACCGAATGCACGAAGCCCTTGCCGTCGCGCAGGCGCAGGGTGCGAATGGTCAGGCCCTCGACGGTGCCGGCGTGGCCCGAGTCGAGCACCACCCAGTCGCCCACCGACAGCGTGTCTTCAATGATGATGAACAGCCCGGTGATTACGTCCTGCACCAGTTGCTGCGAACCGAAACCAATCGCCAGGCCGACCACCCCGGCACCCGCCAGCAGCGGGCCGACGTTGATCCCCAGGTTGGCCATGGTGGTGATCGCGCAGATCACCACCAGGACGATTTTGATCGCATTGCGCAGCAGCGGCAGGATGGTCTTGACCCGGGTACTGGGCTGGCGTGCGCCGCGCTTGCTGACCGGTGGCTTCAAGGCCTCCTGGATCGCCGTGTCCAGCACCACCCACAGCAGCCAGGTGACGAGGAAGATCAGGCCGATGCTGCTCAGGGAGTCGCTGATGGCCCGGCCCACGGTATTGCGCTGGGCGAACTCGAACAGCGACAGGCCCCAGATCCGCCCGAGGATTTCAATGAAGGCGATGGCCATGACAATGCGCAGCAAGGCGTGCAGCAAGCTTAAAAAGCGTTCC
Organism: Pseudomonas sp. CF161; assembly: GCF_000416215.1. Taxonomy (NCBI): domain Bacteria; kingdom Pseudomonadati; phylum Pseudomonadota; class Gammaproteobacteria; order Pseudomonadales; family Pseudomonadaceae; genus Pseudomonas; species Pseudomonas sp. CF161. The sequence continues at coordinate 66,594 of NZ_ATLP01000088.1, read as the reverse complement.
TTGTAGGCGCTGCTGCGTTGCAGGGCCTGGGCGCTGCGGGACTTGAACAGGTGCTGGAACACGGTGCTGAGAAACACCGTGGCAATCAGCAATAGCGTGGTCAGCAAGGCGCAGCGCAGGGCTTTCTGGTTGTCTTCGCCAACACCGATCAGGTTGATCGCCGAGACCAGCACCATCAGCAGGATCGGCCAGTACCAGAGCCCGGAAAAAATCCGCAGCGACTCTTGCAGCGCCGGTTGCTTGAGGCGCTGGGCCAGGGGCCGGTTGCGAATCAGGTGCGCCACCGGCCGGCGCAGGCGGATCACCAGCAGGCCGAAAATCACCGAGGCGAACAAACCGGTGAACACCGCGATGCTGCTGGTGATATTGCCCCCCAACTGTCGGGCGATCTGCGGGCTGGTCAGGGCATCACTGAGGGCCGCAAGAAAGCCGATCAGGAACAGCGGCCGCGGGCAATGGCGGCGAATGATCTCCACCGCCGGGCGCTTGTGGCCGACATTGAACATCACCACCAGGCACAGCAGCACCGAGGTCGAGACGATGCCGCTGCTGGTGGCGTAGGCAAAACACAGGGCCAGGGCCCGGCCCACCGACGCCTGCAGAAAGTGGCTGGCGTACAGGGTCAGCGGCAGGCAGATCAGCGCCGGCAAGGTGTAGGGCAACAGGTAACCAAGCAGGGACTGGCTGCGCTGGCGGGTCGCCAGCAGGCGCTGCCGGTTCAGGCGCTTGGCGAACAGGCCGGCGGCCAGGGTGAGCACGATGAAAGCGCCGATCCACACCCCCGACAGCATCAAAAAGTCGCCGACGACGCTCCAGGCCGAGCGATCCGATGGCTGGTTGACCAGCCGGCCCACCTCGTCCGCCGCCCGGTCGGCGCGCAGGCGCCAGGCGTCCACCAGGTTTTCATTCAGGTCGAGTTTTTGCTGGACGTCATCGATGCTCGAACTGATGGCACCCAGCAGGCCGCCTTGCACCAGCAGTTCGGGTTTGGCCGGCGCCTCGGCAGCGTCGGTGCTGGTGCTGGCCGCAGGTGGCGGGGCGGCGGCTTCCAGCTCGCTGCTGCCGAGCACCAGCACGATCCCCAGCAGTAGCGCGATCTTGAAATTGAACAAAACGCGGAGCTCCTTGAGAAGGGTCTGTAAGGAACTGATCGGCAAATGCCCGGCAAGTTCGGTTTGCTGCGCAATCCGTCCGACTGCGCAGTGCCATCCGTAGCCCCGTCGAAACTTTCCCGGCGCCGCCACAGTCAGCAAAAGATCAAGGGCAATGCACCGCGGTGCACGGGAGGACAGATGGCGGCGATTGATCCAGGTACCTCGAGCCGGTGCCGGCGCGATAGCCACGGGCCCTTGGCCCTCGTCTTCGGCTGCGGAGGCCGGCCATGAGCAGCCAGCAGACGGCGGTGCTCGGTGAGCCTGCGACGCCCGTCGAGGCCCGGGTGCAGCGCGTCAGCATCCTCACGGTCAATACCCACAAGGGCTTCACCGCGCTGAACCGGCGTTTCATTCTTCCCGAATTGCGCGAAGCGGTGCGCAGCGTCGGCGCCGACCTGGTGTTCCTGCAGGAGGTGCACGGCACCCACGAGCAGCACCCGCAGCGCTACAGCAACTGGCCGAGCATGCCGCAGTACGAGTTTCTCGCCGACAGCATCTGGCCGCAGTTCGCCTACGGGCGCAACGCGGTGTACCCGGAGGGCGACCATGGCAATGCGCTGCTGTCGAAATTCCCGATCATCCGCCACGACAACCTCGACATTTCCCTCAACGGCCATGAAAACCGCGGCCTGCTGCACTGCGTCATGCAGGTGCCCGGCCAGGAGCAGGAGCTGCACGGGATTTGCGTGCACCTCGGGCTGCGCGAAGCCCACCGCGTGCAGCAGTTGAACCTGTTGCTGCAATGCCTGGAGCAGATCCCGCCCGGGGCCCCGGTGATCGTCGCCGGCGACTTCAATGACTGGCGCCAGCGCGCCGATCGGGTGCTGGCCGGCAGCGGCTTGCGCGAAGCCTTTGTCGATGCCCATGGCAAGCCGGCCCGCAGCTTTCCGGCGCGCTGGCCGCTGCTGCGGCTGGACCGCATTTACCTGCGCAACCTGCGTATCCACCGGCCCCAGGTACTGGCGGCTCACCCCTGGTCCCATCTTTCCGACCATGCGCCACTGTCGGTGGAGGTCGAATTATGAGCAGCACGCCCCTGGAAAAAACCACCCTGGACCCCCTCGCCAACCCCGTGGCGGCCAGCGAAACCCCGGCCGCGGACCTGGAATACGGCTGGCACAGCAATAACCGGGTCGAACTGCTGGAAAACGGCGAGGCCTACTTCCCACGGGTGTTCGCTGCCTTGCGCCAAGCCCGCAGCGAAATCCTCCTGGAAACCTTCATCCTCTTCGAAGACAAGGTGGGCAATGAGCTGCATGGGATCCTGATCGAGGCCGCGCAACGCGGGGTACGGGTCACGGTCAGCCTCGACGGTTTTGGCTGTGGCGAGCTGAGTCGGGAGTTCCTGGGCGCCCTGAGCGAGGCCGGGGTGCACCTGCAATTGTTCGACCCGGCGCGGCCGCTGCTGGGGGTGCGCACCAACTGGTTTCGCCGGCTGCACCGCAAGATAGTGGTGGTCGACGGGCGCCTGGCGTTTATCGGCGGGATCAATTTCTCCGCCGATCATCTGGCGGATTTCGGCCCCGAAGCCAAGCAGGATTACGCGGTCGAGATCGAAGGCCCGGCGGTGGTGGATATTCACCATTTCGCCCTGGTGCAAAGCGGTCGCCCGGCCCGGGCCAAATATTGGTGGCAACGGCGCCGTCGACGCCGCTGCGAACTGGCCCTGAGTGACCATGACGGTCAGGTACGGCTGGTGTATCGGGACAACCGCGAGCATCGCTCGGACATCGAAGAGGTGTACCTGCATGTGCTGCGTGGCGCCCGGCAGCGGGTGGTGATCGCCAATGCCTATTTCTTTCCCGGTTATCGCCTGCTGCGGGAAATCCGCAACGCGGCCCGGCGCGGGGTGGATGTGCGCCTGATCCTGCAAGGCGAGCCGGACATGCCCATCGCCAAATTCGCCGCACGCATGCTCTACGACTACCTGCTCAAGGACGGTGTGACCATCTACGAATACTGCCAGCGCCCGCTGCACGGCAAGGTGGCCCTGGTGGATGAAGACTGGAGCACGGTCGGTTCGAGCAACCTCGACCCCCTGAGCCTGTCGCTGAACCTGGAAGCCAACGTGCTGATCCGCGACCGGGCGTTCAACCGCCTGCTGTTCGAGCGCCTGGAACGGCTGAGCCAGGACCACTGCCAGGCCATGCCGGAAAACCGCCAGCCCCGGGGCCGGCTGTGGCGCCTGACCGTCGGCTTCATGGTGTTTCACTTCCTGCGCCATTTTCCGGCCTGGGCCGGCTGGTTGCCGGCGCACAAACCGCAGCTCAAGCCTTTTGTGCAGCACAAGGCGCCACCGGAGCAGCCGTCATGAGCCCGCCCAGCGCCCACGCAGCGCCCTCCGAGAGCCAGGGCTCCAGAACCCTTTGGCAACGCCTGAAAAAGCCACTGACGGTGTTGTTTTTCCTGCTGTTGATCGTGCTCTTCACCCTGCTCGCAAGGCGCATCGACTGGAGTGAAGTGTTCAGCACCCTGGCGGATTTCAAGGTGCGCACCCTGATCATCGCCGCCGGCCTGACCCTGGCCAGCTTCCTGGTGTACGCCTGCTTCGACCTGATCGGCCGCACCTACATCCGCCAGGACCTGGGCTGGCGGCAGATTTTGCCGGTGGGGATCATCAGCTACGCCTTCAACCTCAACCTCAGCGCCTGGGTCGGCGGCATCGCCATGCGCTACCGCCTGTATTCCCGGCTGGGGGTAAGCACCGGCAATATCGCCAAGATCCTCGGCCTGAGCCTGGCCACCAACTGGTTCGGCTACATGGTCCTGGCCGGAGGGGTGTTTGCCAGTGGCGTGGTGCAGATGCCTCCCGGCTGGAAACTCAGCAGCAGCGCGTTGCAGGCAGTGGGCGTGCTGTTGCTGCTGCTGAGCATCGGCTACCTGGCCGCGTGCCAGTTCTCCCGACGTCGGGAATGGGCGATCCGTGGCGTGGAAATCAACCTGCCGTCACTGCGCATGGCGCTGCTGCAACTGGCACTGGGGGCGCTCAACTGGTCGTTGATGGCGGCGGTGATTTTCACCCTGCTGCCGGGCAAGCTGGACTACCCGGTGGTGCTCGGGGTGCTGCTGATCAGCAGCATCGCCGGGGTCATCACCCATATCCCGGCCGGGCTCGGGGTGCTGGAGGCGGTCTTTATCGCCCTGCTGCAACACGAGGTGTCCCGGGGCAGCCTGCTGGCCGGGTTGATTGCTTACCGGGCGATCTACTTCATCCTGCCGCTGCTGGTGGCCCTGCTGATGTACCTGGTGGTGGAAGCCAAGGCCAAGGCGCTGCGGATAGCGAAGAAACCGGCCTGATGCAGCGCCAGGGGCCTGGCGCTACGGCCGCCGATCAGCGTTCCTGAATGATGCTCAGGCGCTCGCCGACCACCATCTCGGTGATCCAGCTGACCAGGATCGAAGTGTAGGCCTGCTGCGACACCGGATCGCTCAGGGAGTGGTCGGCGCCGTCGATGATGCGGTGGGTCAGGGAATGGGTCTGCTGGCACGCCGCGCGGTAACTCATGATGGTGGCGTGGGGCACGTGGTCGTCGGTCTCGGACTCCACCAGCAGCACATCCCCGGTAAAGGCGGCGCAGGCATGCAGCGCCCGATTGCTGTCGGCGCGCACCAGGCTGCTGCGGTAATGCATCAGGTCGGCCTTGTCCAGGTCACGCTTGGGCGTATGCCACTGCTCGTCGCGGTACAGCGCAGGCACCCGCAGCGCCAGCCAGCGCACCGGGCGCAGGGAGGTGAGGATGCTCGCCAGGTAGCCGCCGTAGCTGGTGCCGACCACGGCAATCGCCGAGGTGTCCAGGGCCGGGTGCGAAAGCAGCCGGTCATAGGCCGCCAGCAGGTCGCGCAGGTTGTCTTCGCGGGTGACCCGGGACAATGGAATGCCGGTGCCGGCATGCCCCCGCAGATCGAAGGTCAGGCACACGCAGCCGAGGCCGGCAATGCCCTTGGCGCGCTCCAGGTCGCGCTCCTGGCTTCCGCCCCAGCCGTGGACGAATAACACCCCCGGGACTTTCGATTTGGGACTGAGAAAATTCCCGCTCATCTGTTCATCATCGATGTCGATTTGAATGCTTTCGCTTCTAGCCGTCATAGGATTGGACCGTTACGTATTTGAGAAGAAAATCGCTGTTGTCCGCCGGACCGCGATACACCTCGATGGCGTCCGCAGGCAGTGCCTGATCACGGTAGGTTTCCACCGAGGCGACCTTGATCGCGCGCATTCCGGGGTCGTTGATAAAAGCCTGCAAGGCCGCCACTTCGGCACTGCTGGCGCCCCCCATGCGCCAGGACTGTTCGAGCACGCCGCTGCGCACCTGACCGTCGGCCGCCCGGCCCTGGGCGATGTCGTAATTGCGCCGCGAGGCAAAGAAGCCTGGGTAAACCTCATCCGCGGCGCTGTCGAACACCTGGGCCTGCTGCACCGCCAGGCGCACGTCCTGGGGCAGGTCCAGGGCCAGCAGCGTTTCGTAGCCACCCGGCACCACCAGCAAGCGCGAGCCACCATAGACCTGTTCGCCATGGGCGTCCTCGGTCAGGAACTGCTCGCCGCAATAGCTGATGACGTGGCCGGCGATAAACGACTGGCCAACACTGTGAGTGATCACCCCTTGCAGGTCCTGTTCAAGCACCACGCCCTGCTCGAACAGGCTGGCGGTCTGCGGCTGAGCCAGGGCTTGGTCGAAATGCTCGAGGCTGTCGATCACCTGTTGCCCGCGGCCGGCGCAGGCGTGAATCGGCTTGATGCGGATCGGCCCGCACTCCAGCAAGCGGCTGGCGGCGGGCCGCGCATCCTGCTCGGAAAACACACTGAAGCCGTCCAGCACCGCATCCCCGACCCGTTGCGCAAACAGCGGCGACCAGCCCGGCGGCGCTACGGCCTCGGCGCTGAACAAACCATGGGCGATGGCTTTGGTGGCGATAAAGTCATGCTCGACGTAACCGCCCCATAAATCGTCGGCCTGGGTCACCCCCAGCGCTCGGGCCGCTTCGGCCCCGACCAGGGTCTGGGTCGGCAGCCAATACAAATCACGCCCGGCATGCTGCGCCGGGTCGTAGCTGCCGCCGTATTTCAGGCCGAGAATCTGCGCCAGCCAGCGGGCCAGCGCGCGGTTGGTTTCGACTTCATGCAGGGGCGCCTGGGGACGGGTGGAATGCGCGACCACCAGCTTGTTGCGGTTTGTCGAGGTCATGGGGCCACCTTGGCCAACCGGCCGATGAGTGTGCCCTTTGGGCTGCACGGATCAGGCCACCTTCCCGACCGGGCAAAACCCCTTGCAAATCAGTCAGCTGAAAAAGCGTAGCGGCACTGGGCCCGTTGCAAACTGCACGATCGTCGCCAGCGCCTGCGGATAATGCACGACGGGGTTAGCGCCCCTGATCGGCCCGCAGCGGCGGCGCGGGGGTTACGCCGAAGCGGCTGCGATAGTCGCTGGGGGTCAGGCCGGTGATTTTCTTGAAGATCGCGCGAAAGGCGCTCGGGTCCTGATAACCCACGGTCCAGGCGATATGGTCGATGGTGCCGTTGCTGAACTCGAGCATCTCCCGGGCCTTGCCGACCCGCAGGTGCTGGCAGTACTCGGTCGGCTTGAGGCCGCTGGCGGCACGAAAGCGCCGAAGGAAGGTGCGCTCTTCCAGCCCCGCCTGCTGCGCCATGGCCCCCAGGGACACCTCCACCGCGCCATTGCCCTGCAACCAGTGCTGGACCTTGAGAATCGCCGGGTCGCCATGGTTGAGGATCGGCGCGAAATTGCTCCCGCACTGGCTGGCGCTGTCGCTGTGCTCGACCACCAGAAAGCGCGCGGTGCCGGTGGCGATGCTCGGCCCCAGCAGGCGATCCACCAGGCGCAGGCCCAGCTCGGACCAGGCCATCAGCCCGGCCGTGGTGATCAGGTCGCCATCGTCGACGATGGGCTTTTCGGCACTCAGGCGGATCTGCGGGTAACGCTGGGCAAAACTCTTGGCCGAGGTCCAGTGGGTGGTGGCGCTGCGCCCGTCCAGCAGGCCGCTTTCAGCCATCAGGATCGAGCCCACGCAAACGCCGCCGAGGGTGGCACCGGCGGCATGCTGCTCGCGCAGCCAGTGAGTCAGCGCGGTGGTCGCCTGGCCTTCGGAAAATCCCGCCAGGGAGGGCGGAATCAATACCGCCACCAGCGCTGAATCAGGGCCCGGGTGGCTGTCATAGACCCGCACCGGCGTCTCATCGAACGAGGCCTGCCAATGGCTGATACGCAGCAACGGCAACTGCTCGCTCTGGTGTTCGGCGGCAATCCGATTGGCCACCCCGAACAGGTCGGTCAAGCCGTGGACCGCGGCCATCTGCGCACCGGGATAGATCAGCACGCCCAGTTCGGCGACCGCACGTTGCATGGCCATTGTCAGTTTTCCCCCTGCTATTGTCGGTGCGGCCAATCCTCGAAAGACCCGCCGGCGCCAATACTGGACGCCATACCCACCTCTGTTCAAGGAAACCCTTATGGCCAAGCAAGCACTGATCCTGATCGATATCCAGAACGACTACTTTCCCCAGGGCAAGTGGCCGTTGGCCGAGGTCGAGGCCGCTGCCGACAATGCCGCCAGGCTGCTGGGCGCCTTTCGCGCAAGCGGCAAACCGGTGATCCATGTGCGCCATGAATTCACCTCGAGCGACGCGCCGTTCTTTGCCCCGGGCTCCGAAGGCGCGCGCCTGCATGCCAAGGTCGCCAGCCAGGGCGACGAACCGGTGGTGCTCAAGCATTTCGTCAATGCGTTCCGCGACACCGAGCTGGAGTCGATTCTCAAGCAACAGGGCATCGAGGAACTGGTGATAGTCGGCAGCATGAGCCACATGTGCATCGATGGCGTTACCCGGGCTGCCGCCGACCTGGGGTACGCCGTCACGGTGATTCACGACGCCTGTGCCACCCGTGACCTGGAGTTCAACGGCCAGGTGATCCCTGCCGCCCAGGTGCATGGGGCGTACATGGCCTCCCTGGCGTTCGCCTATGCCAGCGTGGTCGCGACCGATGAGTACCTGACCGCCAGCCGCTGAAACCCGGCGCGGCTCTGCACTGAGCCTGCACCACCCCCAAAAAGCCCCGTGGCGTTATGAAGCTGCGGGGTTGGGTGGTTCATAAAAAACAAGAGCTTTATGACTGGCCAAAGAGAGTATTGATTATTATTCTCAACAAACTAACGAAGCAACTTCCCGTATAACTTCCCCACCCGACAGACAAACCCGTTAAGCGTAGACCTCCGCCGATCAAATATCTTTTAGAGCGGCAACTTCCACTCCTTCCGCATTACCACCCTCACTCGCAACTAAACTCCATATAGCCAAGCATAATAAGGCCTATAACAAACAATAATGACAAATAGCCATTATTGGTTGTTTACCTTGCTATTGATTCATTGACCGGTCTTTTTTCAAAGAGGTTCAAACAGGTTCAACTTTATTTAAAAGCCGGGATAATCGGCGCAAATACCAGTAAATACACAGCAATCGCGCAAAACCTTCGCCCATCCCCAATGCCCCGAAGTCGCTGTTACAAACCATTGAAAAACTCTTGCTCCGGCCTTGCTTGCAAAAGCGCAAGTCGCGTCTAAGTTCATAACTATTATTCAGCCGCATCGCCGACCGATGAAACAGCACAACACCCGACGAGGGCACTCGGTTATTTAAACCACGCTTCAAATACTGCGTTAACTGCTGACACGGAATTCAGTCATAACAATCAAGAGGGACGCTTGATGAAGCGCAGCCATTGGTATCGTGCGTGCTCGCAAAGAGGGTCGGCCGGACTTTTCTGGTTGTCGCTGCTTTGCTTCTGCGGTTTGGTCATCGCCAGCTTCCTGTTGTTCGAACAGCAGATCCAGGAGGCCCTGGCCCATCTGAACCTGTACCTGCCCTCCACCCCCGCGCAGAAATTCAACCTGGCCTTGCTGCTGATCGCCCTGCTGGCGTTCGACGTCGTGCTGCCGGTGCCTTCAAGCATGGTGGCGCTGCTGGCGATTGCCATGCTCGGCAGCCTGGGGGGTTACCTGGTGATTTTCATTGGCCTGTGCCTGGGCGCCGGGCTCGGCTACGCCCTGGGGGCCGGCTATTTTCGGCTGTTGTCCGGCCGCCTGGGCCTGCACCAGCGCCAACCGGGGCAACTGGGCTATCGCCTGGGCACCTTGTCGCTGATCTGCTTGCGCGGCGTGCCGGTACTGGCCGAAACCTCGGTGGTGGCCGCCGGCATGCAAGGTTACCCGCTGCGCTCGTTCCTGCTGGTCACCACCCTGGCCAACGCCGGCCTGGCATTGGCCTACAGCGCCATTGGCAGTTTTCTGGTGGAGCAAAATGCGCTGCTGCTGACCCTGCTCGCCGGCATGCTCCTGCCCGCCCTGTTTATCGCTGCGCGCAGCCTGCTCAAGCCACGCCACGCGGTGGACGCCAACCAGCCACTGCGCGGGCGCTTCGAGGTCAGCTACGACTACCCGGTGCTGTTCACCGACCACCTGTTCGACCCGACCAACCCTTGCCTGCACCAGCAGCTTTGCGCCCAGCATCGCGGGCCGGTGACCGCTCTGGTGTTCGCCGATGAGCAACTGCTGCAAAGCGCCCCCCAGTTGCTGCAACAGATCGACCAGTACTTTGCCGCCCACCCGGACCTGCGCCTGCTGGCCGCGCCGATCGCGGTGCCGGCCGGCGAACTAAGCAAAGACCCACAGGTGCTGCAACAGCTGTACAGCGACATGCTGCAACTGGGCCTGGACCGCCACTGCTACGTGCTGGCCCTGGGCGGTGGCGCAGTGCTGGACGCGGTGGGCTACGCCAGCGCCACCTTTCACCGGGGGATTCGCCTGATCCGCATCCCGACGACGGTGCTGGCGCAGAACGACGCCGGGATCGGGGTCAAGAACGGCATCAATGCCTTCGGCCAGAAAAACCTGCTGGGGGCCTTCTACCCCGCCACGGCGGTGATCAACGACTTCCAGTTGCTCACTAGCCTGACCCGCCGCGACCAGATCGCCGGCCTGGCCGAAGCGGTCAAGGTGGCGCTGATCAAGGACCAGGCGTTTTTCCAGTGGATGGAACAACACGCCGAAGCCCTGGCCACCTTCGAGCACAGCGCCAGCCGCTACGCCATCCGCCGCTGCGCCGAACTGCACCTGGGGCACATCACCGGCGCCGGCGACCCGTTCGAGCGCGGCAATGGCCGACCGCTGGATTACGGGCACTGGGCCGCGCACAAACTGGAAAACCTCAGCCACCACCGGCTGCGCCATGGCGAGGCCGTGGCGGTGGGCATGGCCCTCGACGGGCTGTACGCCAATGCCCTGGGCCTGTTGAGCGATGCCGACAGCGAGCGGGTGCTGCGGCTGCTGGTCCAACTCGGCTTCAACCTGTGCCCGGCGGAGCTGCTGCTCAAGGATGCCCAGGGCCGCGCCCAGGTGCTGGTCGGCCTTGAAGAATTCCGCCAGCACCTGGGCGGGCAACTGTCGATCCCCATGCTCAACCGCATCGGGGGGTCGGTGGACTTGCATGAAATCGACGCGCCGCTGATGGAACAGGCGCTGCTGCGGCTGGCCACCGGCAGCGGCCCACTGTTGAGCTTGAGCGAGGGCTGCGCGCAATGAACCTGGCGCCGCACAACCTCAAGACCTGGATGACTCTGGGCCGGGTGTCCAACCTGCCGACGGTGTGGACCAACACCCTGGCTGCCGCCCTGCTGGCCAGCAGCACCAGCGCCCTCGCCCCGCCCTCGTCGCTGGTGTGGATTCTGCTGTTGGCGGCCCTGTCCCTGCTGTACCTGGCCGGCATGCTGCTCAACGACCTGCTGGACGCCAACTGGGACCAGCAGCACCACAACCCGCGCCCGATCACCCTGGGGCTGGTCAGCCGCCAGCAAGTGGGCCTGGCCACCGCGTTGCTGCTGGCCCTGGCCGCGGCATCGGTGCTGGGCCTGAGCCAGTTGATCGACGAGCCGCACTGGCTGCTGGGCAGCGCCACCCTGCTGGTGGGCTGCATCCTGGGCTACAACCTGCTGCACAAGAAGTACGCCCACAGCGTGTGGCTGATGGGCGCATGCCGCTCGGCCCTGTACCTCACCGCTGCGGCCAGCCTCGCGGTGCCGCCGGAGCCGATCTGGCTGTGTGCGCTGTTGCTTGGCGTGTACATCAGCGGCCTGACCTACCTGGCCCGCCAGGAGCATCGCAACCAGTTGATCAGCCGCCTGCCGCTGTTGTTGATGCTGAGCCCCCTGGCACTGGCGGTCTACGCGGTCAACGCCTGGTTCTGGGCGGTGCTGCTGCTTTGGCTCGGCTGGTTGGGCTGGCATTACTGGCGCCACCTGGCCAACCCCCGGCAACGCCAGGTCCGGGCTTTTATCGGGGCTGGCCTCGCGGCCCTGCCCCTGTTCGATGCGCTGGTGCTGGCGGTGGCCAACCAGCCTCTGGGCAGCCTGTTATGCGTCCTGGTGTTTTTCCTGCTCCCACACTTCCAGCGCTGGATCAAACCCACATGAACACCGACCTGAAACCACAGCCATCGGCGGCCCTGGACATGCGCCAGGACTGCCTCGACGCCCAGCGCCAGCTGCTCGCCCAACAGCTTGATGACAACGAGCAGCGCTGGTGGCGCCAGGCCCTGGAGCAACTGGCGCAAGCTGCCGACGCCAGCACTGCGGCGCTGCTGAGCAGCCAGTGCAAGCGCCACCTCAAGGAGCGGGCCCTGCCCGGCAGCGGCTGGAGCCTGGTCCAGCTGGCGCGCGCACTGCTGCTGGCCCAGGCCCTGGAGCAGCAGCCGGCCAGCGAACAACTGCCCGTTCTGCGCCAGCTGTTTCTGTGGGGCGACGATCAGGAAAAAATCGCCACCCTCAAGGCCCTGGACTGGCTCGACCGCCAGGGGCTCGGCCTGGAACTGGCGTTGCAGGCCGGGCGCACCAGCAACAGCCAGGTGTTCGCCGCCCTGGCCCTGGACACCCCCTACCCGGCCCGTCACTACAGCGAACGGGCCTTCCACCAATTGCTCCTGAAGACCCTGGGCATGGGGCTCGACGTGCGCCGCCTGCAAGGCCTGGCGCAACGCCACAGCGTCGGCCTCAACCAGTTGGCCCTGGACCTGCTGGACGAGCAGCTCGCCGCTGCACGCCCGGTGTCTCCCGGGCTGCCCCTGGCAATCGCCTTCGAGCTGCTGAGCCCGGCGCAACGCCAGCGCCTGCAGGGCCTGAGCCAGCAGCAACGTTTGCCGGACGAATGGCGCGAGCACCTGCCGCCGCCGGCGTCCTGATCGAACCCACGCCTACCGACTCCCCCTCGACGAGGATTCACCATGCTCAAGTACTTCGACCCGCACATCCATATGGTCAGCCGCACCACCGACGACTACCAGAACATGGCCGCCGCCGGCATCACCGGGGTCATCGAACCGGCCTTCTGGCAGGGCCAGGCCCGGACCAGCGTCGGCAGCTTCATCGATTATTTCGACACCCTGCTGGGTTGGGAGCGCTTTCGCGCCAGCATGTTCGGCATCCATCACTTCTGCACCATCGGCCTCAACCCCAAAGAGGCCAATGACCTCTCGGTGGCCAACGAGGTGCTGGAGATCCTGCCGCGCTACCTGCTCAAGGACGGCGTGGTGGCCGTCGGCGAGATCGGCTACGACGACATCACACCCGAGGAAGACCGCTTTCTCGCCGCCCAGCTGCAACTGGCCAAGGAATTCAACCTGCCGGTGCTGGTGCACACCCCGCACCGCGACAAGATCGGCGGCACCAAGCGCACCCTGGCGGTGATCCGCGAGGTGGGCATCGCCGAGAACCTGGTGATCATCGACCACCTCAACGAACTGACCCTGCCCCTGGTGCTCGACAGCGATTGCTGGCGCGGCCATTCGATCTACCCCAACACCAAGATGTCGGAGCAGCGCATGGTCGCCCTGCTGCAGGAGTACGGCACCGAGAAAATGGTGGTCAACAGCGCCGCCGACTGGGGCATCAGCGACCCGCTGAAAGTGCCGAAAACCGGCCAGGCGATGCTCGCCGCCGGTTTCAGCGAAGCCCAGGTGGAACAGGTGCTGTTTCACAACCCGGTGGATTTCTTCGCCCAGAGCGGGCAGCTGGACAAGGCACTGGTCAGCACCCCGCTGCCCATCGACCAGCGCAAGCAGTGGCAGGAAAACTCGGCCCTGCGCGGCCAGGAGCCGGTGATCAAATGAACCAGCCCAGGGAATGGACGCCCACCCAGATCGGCTATTGCGGCAACGTGCACCCCACCCCGGAACTGGCCGAACTGCGGGCCTCGATCGAGTCCGACTTCCAGGGGGTGCGCCGGCTGCGCGGGCTGGGCCAGCAGGACAGCGGTCTGTGGATCAGCGCGCGGGCGGTCGCCGAGCTGCAACAGCCGACGGCCCGCCGGCAGTTTTTCGAGCTGTTGCAGCGCAGCGGCCTGCGCCTGACCTCGCTCAATGGCTTCCCCTATGGTCGGTTCCATGAGGGGGCGGTGAAGGCCGAGGTCTACCGCCCGCACTGGGCCGATCCGCAGCGCCTCGACTACAGCCTGCAACTGGCGCGCCTGCTGGCCGATGCCCTGCCGCCCGGTTGCACCCAGGGGGTGATTTCCAGCGTGCCCCTGGGGTACGCCGCGCACTGGAATCAGGCCTTGCAGCACAGCGCCGAACAGCAACTGCGCCACCTCACGGCGGGCCTGGCCAGGCTGTATCAGGAGAGCGGCAAGAAGATCCGCCTGTGCCTGGAAATGGAGCCCGATTGCGTGCTGGAAAACACCGGCCAGGCCATTGCCTTTTTCCAGCATTGGCAGGCCACCGATCCGCATCAGGAGTACCTGGCGCTGTGCTTCGACGTCTGCCATCAGGCGGTGCTGTTCGAGGATTGCTACCAGTCCCTGCACCGCCTGCAACAGGCCGGCGTCCCGGTGGGCAAGATCCAGCTGTCCAGCGCCATGGTCTGCCAGTTGCCCGCGGCGGAGCATCCACGTCGGGCGGCGGTGGTCCAGGCCCTCGGCGACTTTGCCGAAGTGGTGTACCTGCATCAGGTCAAGGCGCGCGACGTGCAGGGGCGGCTGCGGTCCTGGCCCGACCTGCCCGCCGTATTGCAGGACATCGCCCAGGGCCGGGTCCTGGAAGCCGAACTGCGTATCCACTTCCACGTGCCGCTGTTCAGTGAGCAATTGCTGTTGCCGGAGCTCAGCGGCAGCCAGGACGCGCTGGCCCAGACCTTCGATTACCTGGCCGAGCATCCAGCGCTGCGCCCGGTGCTTGAGGTCGAGACCTACAGCTGGGGCGTGCTGCCGCAGCCCCTGCGCCCGGACAGCGCCGCGGCGCAGTTGCAGGGCATCGCCCGCGAGCTGCAATGGGTCGAGGAGCAACTGCGGGCCAGGCAACTGCTGCAAACCCACCCACGCCCGCTGGAGGTGGCCCATGGCCGCTGAAGCTCCGCGCCAACCGCTGCTGCTGATCAACGTGGTCGGGCTGACCCCGGGGTTGCTCGGGGCTGCCACGCCACGCATCAATCAACTGCTGCAGCGCGGGCAGATGACCCGTTTGCAGCCGGTGTTCCCGGCCGTGACCTCGACGGTGCAAGCCTCGATCCTCACCGGGACAACGCCATCGGAGCACGGGATTGTCGGCAACGGCTGGTACTTTCGCGACCAGGCCGAGGTGCGTTTCTGGCTGCAGCCCAACGGGCTGATCCAGGGGGAAAAAGTCTGGCAGGTGCTGCAACGGGAGATCCCCGGGTTTCGCTGCAGCCAGCTGTTCTGGTGGTTCAACATGTACGCCGAGGTTTCGGCGGCCATCACCCCGCGCCCGCACTACCCGGCCGACGGGCGCAAGGTGTTCGGCCTGTACTCCGATCCGCCCGGGCTGCACGAGGCCATCGAACAGCAGATCGGCGAGTTCCCGTTCCATGGCTTCTGGGGGCCGGCGGCGGGCATTGCCTCCAGCCGCTGGATCGTCGACTGCGCCATGGCCGAGTTCCAGATCAACCGTCCGGACCTGCAACTGGTCTACCTGCCCCACCTGGATTACGGCCTGCAACGCCTGGGGCCGGAGCACCCGGCCATGGCCGATGAATTGCGCGCCATCGACCACGAAGTCGGGCGCCTGCTGGACTTTGCCGAGCAACAGGGCGCGTCGGTGATGCTGTTGTCCGAGTACGGCATCGAGCCGGTGCAGCAATCGGTCTCGCTGAACCGGCTGCTGCGTTCCGAAGGCTTGCTCCAGGTCCGCCAGTCACTGTCCTGGGAACTGCTCGACCCCGGCGCCAGCGCGGCCTTTGCCGTGGCCGACCATCAGGTCGCGCATATCTACATCCGCCGCGCCCAGGACGTGGCCCGGGTCAAGGCCCTGTTGCAGCGCCAGCCCGGGGTCGAGCAGGTGCTGGATAAAACCGAACAACGGGCCTGGCACCTGGACCACCCGCGCAGCGGCGAGCTGGTAGCGGTGGCCGCTGCCGGCTACTGGTTCGATTACTACTACTGGCTGGACGACCGCCAGGCGCCGGACTTCGCCCGTACCGTGGACATCCACCGCAAGCCCGGCTACGACCCGCTGGAGATGTTCATCGACCCGGCCATCCGCTGGCCCAAGCTGAAAATCGCCCGCCGCCTGCTGCAGAAGAAACTCGGCTTTCGCTACTACATGGACCTGATCCCACTGGACACGCGGATGGTCCGCGGCAGCCATGGCCGCCTGCCCGACAACCCACAGAGCAGCCCGCTGCTCATCACCGATTGCGACCTGGCGCTACCGGAGCAACTTCCGGTCACGGCAGTCAAGCAACTGCTCCTGCAGTACTTCCTGGGGCGCCCATACCACGACAAGGCCAATGCCAAGGAGCTTCCATGCGGCGAGCCATCTCCATAACCGTTCTCAGTGCACTCGCCGGGTTGGCGCAGGCACAGAACGCCACTCCCTATGACTGCGGTAATTTCCTCACGTACGGAGCCAACCCCAGCCAGACCAAGGCCAACTTTTTGCAAAGCCCGGAAACCCAGGCCTGGAACTGGTTTGTCTGCCTCAACCAGCCTTCGGCCCAGGGCAGCCCGAACCGGGTCTGGGAAGGGTTCAAGCCGTCGGACCAGGTGTACCTGGCCAACGGCGCCCAGCCCAAGCCTTATCTGCCGCAGCAGCCCACGCCCATGGCGATCCAGGCCCAGGCGCAAAAACTGGGGATGAACCCCAACCGGGTGTTCCAGAACCTGGACAGCACGCAACAGGTGGACGGCCTGATCCTGCAAATGGGCAACCAGGTGCCGGCAGCACAACGCGGCCAGCCGGTGCGCTTTCACATCCTCATGGGCCAGGACACGTTCAACTACATCCTCAATAAAAAGATCTACAACGTGAACGGCCAGGCCGCCCTGACCGGCAACCTGGACTTCCCGAGCACCGCCTGGGAGCTGAAAACCTCGTGGATCTGGATCGGCACCGATGCCGCCTTCAAGCAGAAGCTGGAGAACGATGGCTACTACATCATCCAGGCCTACTACCCGGACAAGAACCAGTACCAGGTCGGGTACGCCGCCCTCAGCGGCATGCACGTCATCAACAAGCTGAACGCCAACTGGGTGTGGACCACCTTCGAAAACGTCAACAACAGCAAGTACACCGTGACCAATGCCGTCCCGGCCACGCCGATGACCAACACCACTGGCCCAACCTCGGCCGCCAAGCCGGTCAACCTGAGTTTCCAGGCCACCTACCCCGGGCTTGCGAAATACGAGCTGATCGGCGTCGAGTACCAGCCCGTGACCCAGGTGCTGGCCAACTCGCAGTTGGAGTCGGCGTTCCAGAGCACCTCGTCGTGCCTGGCCTGCCACAGCACCGCCGCCTACTCGAACCAGAAGGGTTATTTCAATTTCGCCCTGAAACAACAGGGCGGCATCGTCTACCCGACCACCCCGCTGCCGGACTCGGCTTACGCCGGTTACAAAAAACTGGATTTTGTCTGGTCGCTCAAACGCGCCCAGTGGCAACGCTAAGGAGCATGACATGAGCGTATTGAACTTCCCCCGCATCTACCTCAATGGCCATATGTTCTGGAACCCGCCGACCGCCAACAACAACGATGTGTTCCCGTTGTACGACGCGGTGAAGATGGACATGAACTGGCCGTTCCTGAAGTACTACGACATCACCCCGCAAAACGCCCCGACTGCGCTGATGCCGTGGTCGATCCGGCCGCTGGCGATCAATCAGGTGCCGGACTACGTAAAGCAGGTGCCGACCAACGCCGACCCGGACATCTTCCCCTTCATGCCCGCCGAGTGGGACCTGTTCGGCGACAACGCCTGCGGCACAGTGACCCACAAAGACACCCGCTCAGTGGTGGTGGGCGGCGAGTTGCAGGCCAACAATTACATCCTCCAGGACGCCCTGATCAGCAAGAACTACCAGTTGCAGGGCAACCCCTTTGGCGGCAACGCGCCCAGTGCCGCGCGCTTTGTCGATGTCAGCCCCTGGCAGAACACCTTTACCGCCTTGTATTTCGACAAGCTGGTGCTGGGCGATGCCCAGTGCGGCCTGACGCTCAATCGCCAGTACCGGATGCTCGATCGCTTCCTCAACTTCAAATGGGGCGCCTTCGGCAGATTGAGCACCGTGACCACCACCTGGCAGACCTGCTTTCCCAAGGAAAACCTGCAATGGGTCATCGGCAACTCGGTGCTGCTCAATAACCTCCAGCAGCAAATGACCCAGCAGGGCGCCAAGGGCCTGATGTTCCGCTTCTCGACCTACCTGACCTACTACGACAAGAACGGCATCTTCAACGACTTCCCGAAGATCAACACCCACTCCCACGACCCGGTAGAAATGGAAAAAGTGCAGGCGATGTATCAAAAGGGGTTGGACAACGTCGCCGATATCTTCTTCAACCCGGCCTACAGCCGCACCGCCGGCACCCTCGGGCTGTGGTTCGCCGATGAATACCCCACCGCCCCGGCCGGCCGGCGCCTGATGCCCGCCAGCGAGGTGTCGGTGTACAAAAAAGTCCCAGGCGACACCAATCCGCCAAGCACCCATCTGGGGGTGATTTCAGCCCAGGTCAACCCGGGGGTCTTGTCGCTGGACCTGTCCTGCGGCTTCCCGTTCTACCCGATCGACCCCAATGCCCCGATCCCGAGGGCGGAACGCTTCAACGCCGGCAACTACTCCGTGGGGGTGCGGCTGAACGGAAAATATCAGCCCCTGGCCCAGTTCGGCTTCGAGCAATACAACCAGGCGGCCTTCGATAAACGCTCGGGCCTGCTCGACCTGCCACTCAATAGCGGGCAACAGAGCGCCTTGCAGAGCGGGTCGCTGGAGCTGCAACTGCTCAGCCATCCTCCCGTGGTCGCCGCCGCGCAACGCAAATGGACCGCCGAGGTCATCGAGAGCGGCAGCTTCATTGATGTGGGCGATCACAAGACCCTGCAGATCATGGTGCAGCAGGATGGTGTCCCGGCCCCCGCCGGCACCGAGTTGTGGGTCGCCGAGTACGGCAATGCCTACATGGTGACCACCAGCAACTACTACCTGGCGTTCAGCAACCCGGCCAACTTCACCCTGTTCTATGACAACCCGAACGATCGCGACAAGAACAAGCCCTGCCTGCCGCAGTTCACCGACGCGCCACCGATTGCCAGTCAGTTGGCCACCGGCAGCGGGCGACGCCTGACCGCACTGCACGAGGTGGCCGCCACCAGCGACGCGGTGCCACCGGGCACGCCCATCGGCTACCAGCAGTACCTGAGCAAACCGACCGCGATCAACTTGCGTCCGTGCCTGGCCTTCGATGGCGCGATTGCCAAGAGCGGCACCCTGAGCGACACCGCCGGTGGCGGGCTGATCAACTACTCCATCACTAAAATCCGCACTGACGCCAAAGGCATCGCGCAACTGGGGATGCGCGCCGTGGCGCCAGGGTTCCCGACCCTGCGTTTCTTTCTGCAAGAAGGCGTGATCTCGCCGCAGATCCCCTTCAGCTTCGATTACACCAAGGCCTACACCGACTTCCTCGCGCCCTTGCGCGTGCTGCCGATGGAGCCGCAGTTGCAGCAAGACTTCATCAACTACTGGAACTCCATCTACAAGAGCGAGAACGCCAGCCAGCTGCTGTGGAACAACTTCATCTACGCGCGGATCCTGCAGCCCTTCTATTACCTGTACCCGATCATGAACAAGTTCATGCCGCTCAACTCCCAGACCCGGGTCGAAGGCGCCATCGACCAGTTGATCGTGCTGATCAGCAAGCCGTATCAGGAAGAAAGCACGCTCTCGATGCCCATCACCCGCGACATGTCGCAAAGCCGGCGGGCGATTCTCGAGCTGTGGGCCCAGGCCCTGGTCAAGCGCAATTACCCGCCCATCCCCCTGAGCATGAGTGACTTCAACAACCCCAACTAACCGCTAACGCGTCAAGCAGGAACGCCGGGGGACACACCGTCACCCGGCACTTCAAGGGAGTGTCTTATGAACGCCAGCTTCTTTACCCGGCTGCTGTTGCCGACCCTGCTTATCAGCTCGCCGCTGTTCGCCCAGGAGGACAGCCCCGCCGTCTACTTCACCAACGGGGTGCACAACACCCTGGGGTGCAATGCCAAAAACGGCAACTGCATCGCCCCCCGTGCGCCCACCGATCCCAGCGATCCCTTCTTCCCGGCCTACTGGATCAGCGACTGGACCATGTACCGGGTGATGACCAACTACCAGAACAACCCGCCGCCCTACAGCTCGCCGCCCAGCACCCTGAAACCTTCGGACTACACCGTGTCCAAGGGCACCAGCTACTACGACACCAGCTACCTGCCGCCCGATGGCGACGGTTACGGCGCGATGTTCGAGCACTACGAGAAGTACTGCCTGCCGATCTTCCCGATCAAGAACAACAACTACAGCTGCACCTTCGTCTCCCTGGGCAACAAGGCGTATTTCCTGACCTACGACGACCGCCCCAAGGACATGCCGGCCTGCTGCAGCTTTTCGCCGATGAACCACCCGCCACGCCAGGACTTCGTGCAGCACCTGCCCTACAGCCCCAGCCGCAGCCAGAACCTCAAGGGCAGTGTCCAGGCCTACGCTCTGGACCTGGATTCGCCCCAGGGTCCGATCCTGTTCGGCTATGCCTTCAATAAGGCGCAGACCGGCACGCCGCCCTACCGCAAGCCGCAGTCGTTCTTTTTCTCCGGGGACGCCAGCGTCGCCAACGCCCCTATCGTCAGCCAGAACTACGTCAACTTTCGCATAGAGAAACCCAAGCCGGCCGAGACCTGGGACCAGGTCGCGGCCATGTGTCCGAGCAACCCGCCACCGTGCCAGCTGTTCGAGCCACCCGCCGGCCAAAGCAACGGCAAGCCGGCGCAATGGAACAAGTTGATGCAACGCCAACCCTGACAATGACGAAGGATCGCCATGAACACTTTTCCGCGCTTTAGCCTGATCTTGCTCGGCCTGCTCAGCCTGCCCGCCGTCGCCCGGGAGCAGCCGGCCCAGGCCACCTCGAACACCGACCTCTCATGCCAGCCCCCCAGCGTCATGCCCATCGCCGACGCCAGCCAGGAGGCGTTCGATCGCTACAGCTGGCAGATGTTTGTCGCCCTGAGCTGGCCCGCCGAGGCCGGAGCCCGTGGCCAGCCCGATTGCTCGGCGGCCCTGGGCGCCCCCGGCCCGACCGTGTGGCAGACCTACAAAAACGTCGATGAAATCTTCCTCCCCGGCGCCAAGCCACCCGGACCGTGGAACTCAGCGTTGCAAGCCAAGCGCCTGCGGCTGATCAACATTGCCGCGCTGAAGAACAACACCGTCGTGCACTCCGACAACCAGGCGGTCGGCGGCTGGCTGATCGACCAGAACGGCAACCCCACCTATTACGAACTGGCCGCCAACGAGGCCTCCTACAACTACATCGTCGCCAACAACTTCTACAACGCCGACATCGTGTCCAAGGCCAACAACATCAAGTTTCCCAGTGCCACCAGCGAGATCAAATCCAGCTGGCGCATCCTGACCGCCCAGGACGATGCCAGCCGCTACCTGCAAATGCCCGCCACGGTCACCCAGTTCAACGACCAGGGCGTTCCGGACGGCACCACCCAGGTCAACCTGGGGCTGGTCGGCCTGCACATCATCACCAAGGCGCCGGGTTACCCGCAGTGGATCTGGTCGACCTTCGAGCAGGTCGACAACGTTCCGCCCAAGATCCTGGTGGAGGGCAAATGGGTCAATCAGCCGGCGCCGGGGGTCAAGTACTCCTATTTCAACCCCAGCGCCCCCGCCGACACCCTCAACCAGTCGCCTTGCAACTGGACCCTGCAGGATGGCCACCAGGTGTGCCAGCCCAAGCCCGGGACCAGCTTCACCACGCCCAATCCGCTGGATCGGTTCACGCCCCTGACCCCGGCCACCACGGCCCTCAACAGTCAGTTCCAGGCCGCTGCGCAGGTGCAATCGACGGTGTTCAAGTACTACCAGCTGGTGACCACTCAATGGCCCAGCGACCCGAGCAACCCCAGCAACCCCCTGGGTTCGCCGACACCGGCCCTGGCCGCCAACGTGACCATGGAAAGCTACATCCAGCCCAACAGCAGTTGCACCGATTGCCACTCCAAGGCCACCCCGATCAACAGCCGCTTCAAGGCGGACTTCTCCTACCTGTTCAAATTCGCCAAGGCACCCGCAGGCACTTCCATCAAGGATGAGGAATAGACCATGAGTATTCTGAATGGCCCACGGCTGAATTTCTGGGGCGGCATCCGCACCAACGTCAGCGTGCCGAACAACGCCGCAACCCTCCCCATCGACAACGGCCAGACCCTGGCCCTGTTCGACCTGACCACCTCGACCGTGTCGCCCCCGGCCCAGGCCTACAGCGATGATCAACTGAACCAGTTCATCAACGCCCCCACCGGGGTCAAGTACACCGCCGGCGGCTGGAACCACTATGGCCAGCACTCCGTCGACATGCAGAACGTGCTGATCAGTTCCCAGGGCCAACCCGGCAACATCAGCACCCATGGCGACCTGATCGGCCAGCCGTTGTACCTGATGGGTTCGGTGGACCCAGTCACCCAGAACCCGCCGGTCACCGGGCCGATGATGGTCGACCTCGACCCGACGGGGACCATCAGCACACAGATTTTCGTCGGTGGCCTGCAGATCGGCAGCAGTGACAGCCCTCAGTTGCTGATCCGCGGCAACACGGTGTGCAGCAGCTTCGACGTGGCCCTGCGGATCCTCGAAGGTGAACCCGATGCGCCCGGGTCGAACCGGATCAGCGGCACCTTCCAGCTGACCTTCCCGCTCAAGGACATCGTCAGTTACAACCAGGACAGCGCGATTCTGAAGTCCATCATCGAAGCGCCGGGGGCCAGCGGGATTGTGGTGCGCTTCGTCATGTTCGAGATGTGCCCGAGCATGACCACCGCCGAGCTCGACGCCGACTACGCCGCCAAGCTCTTCACCGCCAACCCGAGCATCGGGCGCATGGTCGGCACCCTGGCCCCGGCGTTCCCCGGGGAGCCGCTGATCGTTCCGGCTGGCCGCCAGTTGATCAACCAGACCAGCGGCGGCACCGGTTACGCCACCTTGACCAGCGATGAACTGCTGAGCATCGACATGCTCAACATCATTCCCAAGCAGGCCTTTCGCAGTGTGCGCACCGATATCACCAGCCCCATCGGGCCCAATGCGGACTACGGCCCGGTGTCCATCACCGCTGGATCGACCAGGCTGACCACCCTCAGCCCCTTCGGCAAAGACCTGCAGTACTACTACCTCTACGGCGGCATCGTCGATTTGCCCCTGAGCGCCGAGCAGCAACAGTTGGTCGCCAGCCAGCCACTGGGCATCAAGGCCCCACTGACCCTCGCCAAGACCACGGTGAACGCCCCCGAGCAGGCTTATCGCCTGAGCGCCGACCAGCGCAATATCTACCTGGACGACCACCCGGACGGGGTCCAGATCACCCTGAACGTGACCCAACTGGGCGGGCCCGTAACGCAAGACACACTGATCAAGATCACCCCCGGTCCTTCCAACGACGACGAGCACGCCCCGTACCTGGCCCCTGAATATTGGGACTTCCTGGTATTCGAACCGCAACTGACCGTGAGCCAAGGCAGTGCCAGCGTCAGCTTCAAGGTGACTCTCAAGCCAGGTTCAGAACCCCAGGCCGGGTTTGCCACCTTGAATTTCAGCGTCGTCGGCAGCGACGACGGGGCGTACTTCATCAACTTTCGCAAGTTCGCCCAGACCAGTTTCGGCATCGCCCCGGGCACCAGCATTACCTGGGATCAGGTCTACGAACACGTGCTGCGTTTTCACTACCTGGCGTTCCCGGCCATGTCGCGCTACATCCCGCTCAACCAGCAGGATGCGGTGTGGAACGCGCGGCAGATGATCCTGGCGCGCACCTCCCAGGTCTATAACGGCACCACGCTGTACATGCCGGTGGTGCACTCCATGTCACCGAGCCAGCGGGCGCTGCTCAAGGCCTGGCTCACCAGCGAGCCCTGGCAGCCCCAGTTGTGATGACGCCCTGCCCCCTTTGCCCTGGAGAGCCGCCATGCCGATGCCGATCCTGATTCCCGCCCACCCGGCGCCAAACCTGCGCCCCAGCAGCATCGTCGCCCAGGGGCTGCTGAACCCGCGAGGCCTGTGCCTGCAAAGCGACGGCAGCCTGCTGATGGCCGAAGCCGGTTCAGGCCTGCCCGACCAAAGCTTCAGCGGGCGCATCAGCCGCCTGCGCCCCGATCCCGATGTGCCGGGGGCGTACCTGCCACCGGAAATCGTGGCCGAGGGCTTTCGCTCCATGAACCTGCAGGCGCGCATGTTGCGCGATGAAATCATGGGGCTGTCGGATATCGCCTGTGGCGACGGACGCTGCCTGGTCAGCCAGACCAACTATGTCGAAGGCTCGAAAATCCTCGACCTGCAATACCGGCCGCCCGAGCCGGTATTCAACAGCCGCGGCAACCTGAACTCGCTGTGCTATCACCCGGTGCGCCGCAGCTGGCTGGCGGTCAAGCCCGATACCAATCAACTGGTCGAGTTCAAGGGCGACAAGGAAGAGCGCGTGCTGTTCGACTTGCCGGACCTGGGCCTGGGCCAGGAAGCGGTGCCGGTGACCCTGGTCTATGAACCGGCGACCGCCGCCGTGCTGATCAGCCTGTTCTCGGGTGAGCTGCACAGCGATCCGGCGCGGCGCGGCATCGATTTCGCCGAGCGTGCCGGCCAGGTGATCCGGGTCTGGCTGCACAGTGGGCGCATCGAGGTGCTGATCGATGGCCTGCAACTGCCCACCGGCCTGGCCCTGAGCCAGGACGGCCAGGTGTTGGTCCTGGAGCTGTGCGACCGCCTGCTGCAACCCCTGCTTCCAAGTTGGGCCGGCGAGTGCCTGCATGGCGGTTTTGCCCGCTTCAGTGGCCGGCTGCTCAGCTGCAGCCTGAACACCGGGCAGGTCACGCTGCTGGCCCAGCATCTGGATACCCCTTCCAACCTGTGCCTGGTGCCGGGGGCGGTATTGATCAGCGAAGGCATGGGCCTCACCGGTCGCCCCCTGCCTACGCCGGACAACGGCTTCGCCGCGCTGTCCGGCCAGGTTCGCAGGGTGCAACTGCCCTAGCGCGCTGATCGCCAGGCAAAGAAAAAGGCCCTTGGCGATAATCGCCAAGGGCCTTTGCTCAGTGCTTTTGACGGCGCTGGATCAGAACGGAATATCGTCATCGAAGCTGTCGAAATCCGGAGCCGGCTGCGGTGCCGCCTGCTGAGGCGCTGGACGCGACTCACGCTGTGGCTGCTGGCTTGGCTGCGGACGGGACTGCTGAGGACGTGGCGCCGAGTTGGACATGCCACCGCCTTGCTGGTCGCCCTGTGGACGGCCGCCCAACAGTTGCATGGTGCCTTGCATGTCGACCACGATTTCAGTGGTGTAACGCTTGATGCCGTCTTTTTCCCACTCGCGGGTTTGCAGTTTGCCTTCGATGTAGACCTGCGAACCTTTACGCAGGTACTCGCCAGCGATCTCCGCGACTTTGCCGAACATCGAGACGCGGTGCCATTCAGTCTTCTCGACTTTCTGGCCGGTCTGTTTGTCGGTCCACTGTTCGCTGGTTGCCAGACTCAGGTTGGTCACGGCATTACCGTTAGGCAGGTAGCGAACTTCGGGATCCTGGCCGCAAGTGCCGACCAATATGACTTTGTTAACCCCACGGGCCATAACGTTCTCCTAGGCTTCGCTCGCCGCCGGCGCTGGATTGACCAGCTGCTCGAGGGTCGTGCGATCCAATAATTCGGTGTCCAATTTGATGTAAATGGCGGCCTCCTCGGCCACCACCACTGCATCTGTTACCCCAACAACGGCCTTCAGGCGCTCGACCAGACCGGCTTCGCGGATCGCTTCGGGCGATAACGGCAAGCGCAGGCTCGTCACATACGGGGGCTCGCGCATGGTAACAGCAAAGACCAGCCAGAGTGCAGCCAGACCTGCGCATCCCAGGAACACAACCGACAAACCGCCATGTTGGAACAACCAGCCGCCAAGGATACCGCCCAAGGCCGAACCGAGAAACTGACTGGTGGAGTAAACCCCCATGGCCGTGCCTTTGCCGCCGGCCGGTGAAACCTTGCTGATCAGCGATGGCAAGGAGGCTTCCAGCAGATTGAACGCGGTGAAGAACACCACCGTACCAATCACCAGCGCCCGCAAGCTGTCGCCGAACTGCCAGAAGAATAGCTCAGTGAGCATCAGGGTACTGACGGCACCAAGCAGAACTCGTTTCATTTTGCGTTTCTTCTCGCCGTAGATGATGAACGGGATCATGGCGAAGAACGAGATCAACAACGCAGTGAGGTAGACCCACCAGTGCTGTTCCTTGGGCAGGCCGGCTTTTTCCACCAGCGCCAGAGGCAGGGCAACGAAGCTCGACATCAGCATCGCATGCAACACGAAGATACCAAGATCCAGGCGCAGCAGGTCCGGATGCTTGAGGGTCGGCAACAGCGCCTGGCGGGCCACACCGGATTCACGATGCTGCAACGGCCCGGTGGAGCGCGGCACCATAAAGGCAATGATCAGAATCCCCACCAGGGCCATGCCGCCGGTCGCCAGGAACAACCCCGACAGGCCAAAGCTGCGGGTCAGCAACGGACCGACCACCATGGCCACGGCAAACGACAGACCGATGGTCATACCGATCATCGCCATGGCTTTGGTCCGGTGTTGCTCGCGGGTCAGGTCCGACAACAGCGCCATGACCGCTGCGGAAATCGCCCCCGCCCCCTGCAGGACCCGTCCGGCAATCACGCCCCAGATCGAATCGGCATTGGCCGCCAGCACACTGCCCAGGGCAAAGACGATCAGCCCGAAGTAGATCACCGGGCGCCGGCCAATGCGGTCGGAGATGATGCCGAACGGGATCTGGAACAATGCCTGGGTCAAGCCGTAGGCGCCAATCGCCAGGCCGATCAGGGCCGGGGTCGCGCCAGCCAGGTCCATGCCATAGGTCGCCAGGACCGGCAACACCATAAACATGCCAAGCATACGGAAGGCGAACACCAGGGCCAGACCGCTCGCTGCGCGGGTCTCGCTGCCACTCATGCGTTCGCTGTGGGGATCGTGCATGGATAAACCTCATGTGAACCGGCGGCGATTCTACCAGTCCCATCGATAGACGGGGTACATGGCGACTCTTTGTCACGTACCCGTGCCGCGACCTGGGGTCACACCCCCTCGACCGCTGCAGAAATCCGCACGTTGATAGTGTGCATCCATCCAGTATTTGGCTTTATACTCCTTCGTTTTCGATGCCCGCCAAGCGAGGCCGCTTTTGGACAAGATCCTGATTCGTGGGGCCCGAACCCACAACCTGAAGAACATCGACCTGACCCTGCCGCGGGACAAGCTGATCGTCATCACCGGCCTGTCCGGATCCGGCAAGTCGTCCCTGGCCTTCGACACCCTGTACGCCGAAGGCCAGCGCCGTTATGTCGAGTCGCTGTCGGCCTACGCCCGACAGTTCCTGTCGATGATGGAAAAGCCTGACGTCGACACCATCGAAGGTCTGTCGCCAGCCATCTCCATCGAACAGAAATCGACCTCGCACAACCCGCGCTCCACCGTGGGCACCATCACTGAAATCTACGACTACCTGCGCCTGCTTTATGCCCGCGTCGGTATTCCGCGCTGCCCCGATCACGATATCCCGCTGGAAGCCCAGACCGTCAGCCAGATGGTCGACCTGGTCCTGGCCCAGCCGGAAGGCAGCAAGCTGATGCTGCTGGCCCCGGTGATTCGCGAGCGCAAGGGCGAGCACCTCTCGGTCTTCGAAGAACTGCGGGCCCAGGGCTTTGTCCGGGCACGGGTCAACGGCAGGCTGTGCGAACTCGACGAACTGCCGAAGCTGGATAAACAGAAGAAGCATTCGATCGACGTGGTGGTGGACCGCTTCAAGGTCCGGGCCGATCTGCAGCAGCGCCTGGCCGAATCCTTCGAAACCGCCCTGAAACTGGCGGACGGCATCGCCCTGGTGGCGCCGATGGATGATGAGCCTGGTGAAGAAATCATCTTCTCCGCGCGCTTTGCCTGCCCGATCTGCGGACACGCCATCAGCGAGCTGGAACCCAAGCTGTTCTCCTTCAACAACCCGGCTGGCGCCTGCCCGACCTGTGACGGGTTGGGGGTCAAACAGTTCTTCGATATCAAGCGCCTGGTCAACGGTGACCTGACCCTGGCCGAAGGTGCGATTCGCGGCTGGGACCGGCGCAACGTCTACTACTTCCAGATGCTCGGTTCCCTGGCGTCGCACTACGGTTTCAGCCTCGAAGTGCCGTTCAACCAACTGCCCGCCGACCAGCAGAAGGTCATCCTCAACGGCAGCGGTTCGCAGAACGTCGACTTCAAGTACCTCAACGACCGTGGCGATATCGTCAAGCGCTCGCACCCGTTCGAAGGCATCGTGCCGAACCTCGAGCGTCGCTACCGCGAAACCGAGTCGGCCACCGTGCGCGAAGAGCTGGCGAAGTTCCTCAGCACCCAGCCCTGCCCGGATTGCCGTGGCACCCGCCTGCGTCGCGAAGCGCGGCATGTGTGGGTCGGCGAGAAAACCCTGCCGGCGGTGACCAACCTGCCGATCGGCGACGCCTGTGAATACTTCGGCGTGCTCAAGCTGACCGGACGTCGCGGCGAAATTGCCGACAAGATCCTCAAGGAGATTCGCGAGCGCCTGCAGTTCCTGGTCAATGTCGGTCTCGATTACCTGTCGCTGGACCGCAGCGCGGACACCTTGTCCGGTGGCGAGGCACAGCGGATTCGCCTGGCCAGCCAGATCGGCGCAGGCCTGGTCGGGGTGCTGTACATCCTCGACGAACCGTCAATCGGCCTGCACCAGCGGGACAACGATCGCCTGCTGGGCACCCTCAAGCACCTTCGCGACATCGGCAACACGGTGATCGTGGTTGAGCATGACGAAGACGCCATTCGCCTGGCCGACTACGTGGTGGATATCGGCCCAGGCGCCGGGGTGCACGGTGGACACATCGTTGCCGAAGGCACGCCAGCCGAAGTCATGGCCCACCCTGATTCGCTGACCGGCAAGTACCTGTCGGGGCGGGTGAAGATCGCGGTGCCAGCCAAGCGCACGCCGCGTAATAAGAAGCTCACCCTGTCGCTCAAGGGCGCCCGTGGCAACAACTTGCGCAACGTCGACCTGGAGATTCCAATCGGCCTGCTGACCTGCGTGACCGGGGTCTCGGGCTCAGGCAAGTCGACCCTGATCAACAACACCCTGTTCCCTCTCAGCGCCACGGCACTGAACGGTGCAACCACCCTGGAAGCCGCTGCCCACGACAGCATCAACGGCCTGCAGCATCTGGATAAGGTGGTCGATATCGACCAGAGCCCGATTGGACGGACACCGCGTTCCAACCCGGCGACCTACACCGGTCTGTTCACACCGATTCGCGAGCTGTTCGCCGGCGTCCCCGAGTCGCGCTCGCGCGGTTACGGGCCGGGGCGCTTCTCGTTCAACGTCAAGGGTGGACGCTGCGAGGCTTGCCAGGGCGACGGCCTGATCAAGGTCGAGATGCACTTCCTGCCGGACATCTACGTGCCCTGCGACGTGTGCAAGAGCAAGCGCTACAACCGCGAAACCCTTGAGGTCAAATACAAGGGCAAGAGCATCCACGAAGTGCTGGAGATGACGATCGAGGAAGCGCGGGTCTTCTTCGATGCAGTGCCAGCGCTGGCGCGCAAACTGCAGACCCTGATGGATGTCGGCCTGTCCTACATCAAGCTCGGGCAGTCGGCGACTACGCTGTCCGGTGGCGAGGCCCAGCGGGTCAAGCTGTCGCGTGAGTTGTCCAAGCGCGATACCGGCAAGACCTTGTACATCCTCGACGAGCCGACTACCGGCCTGCACTTCGCCGATATCCAGCAACTGCTCGACGTCTTGCATCGCCTGCGCGACCACGGCAACACCGTGGTGGTGATCGAGCACAACCTGGACGTGATCAAGACCGCTGACTGGCTGGTGGACCTAGGCCCTGAAGGCGGCTCCAAGGGCGGGCAGATCATCGCGGTCGGCACACCGGAGCAAGTGGCCGAGATGGCGCAGTCCCACACCGGGTACTACCTCAAACCTCTGTTGGCTCGCGACAGGGATTGAGCCCCACTAAAAAGCCCCTGGCATTGTGAGATGCCAGGGGCTTTTTTATGTCACTGAAATCGCCTTGCGAACGATCCAGTATGGCGCTGACGGAAAATCAGAACTGCGATTGCAGGTAGTTTTCCAGTCCGATGACCTTGATCAGGCCCAGCTGCTTCTCCAGCCAGTAGGTGTGATCTTCTTCGGTATCGGCCAACTGAATGCGCAGGATGTCACGGCTGACGTAGTCCTTGTGCAACTCGCAAAGCTCGATGCCTTTGCACAGCGCGGCACGCACCTTGTATTCCAGACGCAGATCGCTGGCGAGCATCTCGGGCACTGTGGTGCCGGTATCCAGATCATCTGGACGCATGCGCGGCGTGCCTTCGAGCATCAAGATGCGACGCATCAGGGCGTCAGCATGTTGTGCCTCTTCTTCCATCTCGTGATTGATACGTTCGAAGAGCTTGCTGAAGCCCCAGTCTTCGTACATCCGCGAATGGATGAAATATTGGTCACGTGCTGCCAGCTCGCCCGTCAGCAACGTGTTGAGGTAATCGATTACGTCCGGGTGACCTTGCATCGCCCTACATCTCCCTGCTTGAAAGTGGATAGTTTGAACCAAGCTGACTTGCAGGTCACTGTAAAAACGCTAACAAAGTGAAGATATTCTGAGAAAAGTAGCTTAAATAACGCAAAAACCGCCCGAATGAGGGCGGTTCTGCTTCTCGTTTAGACTTAGTTAAGCTGTACGCCCAACGCCTTTGCGATTCCTTCTCCATAAGCCGGGTCGGCCTTGAAGAAATGCTGCAGTTGACGCTGGACCACGTCCGCCGAAACACCAGACATGGCGCCGGCAATGTTGCTGATCAGCAACGCCTTCTGATCCTCATTCATCAGACGGAAAAGCGCGCCGGCATGGCTGTAGTAGTCGGTGTCTTCACGGTGATCATAACGATCCGCCGCACCGCTGAGCGCCAATGCGGGCTCGGCGTACCGAGGCGCCTGTTTGGGCGCATCTGCATAGCTGTTGGGCTCATAGTTAGGCGCCGCTCCACCGTTGCTGCCGAAGGCCATGGAGCCGTCGCGCTGGTAGCTGTTCACCGGGCTGCGCGGGGCGTTGACCGGCAGTTGCTGGTGGTTGGTACCCACGCGGTAGCGATGAGCGTCGGCATACGCAAAGACTCGACCTTGCAGCATGCGGTCCGGCGACAGACCTACCCCCGGCACCATGTTGCTTGGACCAAACGCCGCCTGTTCGACTTCAGCGAAGTAGTTCTGCGGGTTGCGGTTCAGCTCCAGCTCGCCCACTTCAATCAGCGGGAACTCCTTCTGCGACCAGGTCTTGGTCACGTCAAACGGGTTCTCGTAATGAGCTGCGGCCTGGGCTTCGCTCATGATCTGGATGCACACGCGCCATTTTGGGAAGTCGCCGCGCTCAATCGCGCCAAACAGGTCGCGCTGGGCGTAATCCGGGTCAGTCCCCGCCAGTCTTGCAGCATCCGCCGGAGCGAGGTTCTTGATCCCTTGCCGGGTCTTGTAGTGCCACTTCACCCAGTGCCGCTCGCCTGTGGCGCTGATCAAGCTGTAAGTGTGACTGCCGAACCCGTGCATGTGACGGTAGCCATCAGGGATACCCCGATCCGAGAACAGGATGGTGACCTGGTGCAATGCCTCGGGCGAATGCGACCAGAAATCCCACATCATCTGAGCGCTCTTCAGATTGCTCTGCGGCAGACGCTTTTGGGTGTGGATAAAATCGGGGAACTTCAGCGGGTCGCGGATGAAAAACACCGGGGTGTTGTTGCCGACGATGTCCCAGTTACCTTCCTCGGTATAGAACTTCAAGGCGAAACCACGGGGATCGCGTTCGGTATCAGCCGAGCCACGCTCACCACCTACCGTGGAGAAGCGCAGGAAAGTCGGTGTTTGCTTACCCACGGACTCGAACAGCTTGGCGCTGGTGTACTGAGTGATGTCGCGGGTGACGGTGAAGGTACCGTAGGCACCTGAACCCTTGGCGTGCACGCGCCGCTCAGGGATGTTTTCACGGTTGAAGTGGGCAAGCTTCTCGATCAAATGAAAGTCGTCGAGCAGCAATGGGCCACGAGGACCGGCGGAGCGGGAATTCTGGTTATCGGCGACCGGAGCGCCACTGGCGGTGGTAAGCGTTTTGTTCTGGCTCATGCTCAATCTTCCTCTGTCAGTCTTGAAACTGCCGGCTAATCGGCTGACATCGAGTATTGACCATCCAGATGACACCATCAAATTCATTAATTCATGATGTTCGATAGATAATTACTAATTAGCCGGGAAGCTAAATAGCCAAAACGAGCGTTGCCGAAAGGATTGAGTGATTCCGGCTTTTCCAGCAGACACAAAAAACCGGGCACTAGGCCCGGTTCTTCGTTTCAGACTGACGTCTTACTCAGCGGATACAGCTTCGCCGCTGACAGCACGATCAACCAACTCGACGTACGCCATAGGAGCGTTGTCGCCAGCGCGGAAACCGCACTTGAGGATGCGCAGGTAGCCACCCTCACGGGTAGCGTAACGCTTGCCCAGGTCGTTGAAGAGCTTACCAACGATAGCTTTCGAACGAGTACGGTCGAAAGCCAGACGGCGGTTAGCCAGGCTGTCTGTCTTGGCCAAAGTGATCAGCGGCTCAGCAACGCGACGCAGTTCTTTAGCTTTCGGCAGTGTAGTTTTGATCAGCTCGTGCTCGAACAGCGACACCGCCATGTTTTGAAACATGGCCTTGCGGTGCGAGCTGGTGCGGCTCAGGTGACGACCACTTTTACGATGACGCATGGTTCATTCCTTACCAAACACAACGTTCGGTGATTACGACGATCAGGCAGTCGCCTTGTCGTCCTTCTTAAGACTTGCAGGCGGCCAGTTGTCGAGGCGCATGCCGAGGGACAGACCGCGGGAGGCTAGAACGTCCTTGATTTCGGTCAAGGATTTCTTGCCAAGGTTCGGAGTCTTCAACAGTTCTACTTCGGTACGCTGAATCAGGTCGCCGATGTAGTAAATGTTTTCCGCCTTAAGGCAGTTAGCCGAACGTACAGTCAGTTCCAGATCGTCAACCGGGCGAAGCAGGATCGGATCGATCTCGTCTTCTTGCTCGATTACCACTGGCTCACTGTCACCTTTGAGGTCGACGAACGCAGCCAACTGCTGTTGCAGGATGGTTGCAGCACGACGGATAGCCTCTTCAGGATCCAGGGTACCGTTGGTTTCCAGATCAATAACCAGCTTGTCCAGGTTAGTACGCTGCTCGACACGGGCGTTTTCCACCACGTATGCGATACGGCGAACCGGGCTGAACGAAGAGTCAAGCTGCAAGCGACCGATGCTGCGGCTTTCGTCTTCATCGCTCTGACGCGAGTCTGCCGGTTCATAACCACGACCACGAGCTACGGTGAGCTTCATGTTCAGGGCGCCGTTAGACGCCAGGTTAGCGATTACGTGATCGGGGTTAACGATCTCGACATCATGATCCAGCTGAATATCGGCAGCGGTAACCACCCCCGAACCCTTCTTCGACAAGGTCAGCGTAACTTCGTCACGGCCGTGCAGCTTGATAGCCAGACCTTTAAGGTTCAACAGGATTTCAATTACGTCTTCCTGTACACCTTCGATGGCGCTGTACTCGTGGAGCACACCGTCAATCTCGGCCTCGACTACTGCACAGCCGGGCATTGAGGACAACAGGATGCGGCGCAGCGCGTTGCCCAGGGTGTGGCCAAAACCACGCTCGAGAGGCTCGAGAGTGATCTTGGCGCGGGTTGGACTGACAACCTGCACATCAATATGGCGGGGTGTCAGGAACTCATTTACCGAAATCTGCATGGATGCACCTATTTTCTAGCCCTTACTTGGAGTAGAGCTCGACAATCAGGCTTTCGTTGATGTCGGCGGACAGATCACTGCGAGCTGGAACGTTCTTGAAAACGCCCGACTTCTTCTCAGTGTCTACTTCTACCCATTCTACGCGGCCACGTTGGGCACACAGATCGAGAGCTTGGACAATGCGAAGTTGGTTCTTTGCTTTCTCGCGAATCGCGACCACGTCACCAGCACGAACCTGGTACGACGGGACGTTAACGGTCTGGCCGTTTACGCTAACGGATTTGTGCGATACCAGCTGACGGGATTCGGCACGAGTAGAGCCAAAACCCATACGGTATACAACGTTGTCCAGACGGCATTCGAGCAGTTGCAGCAGGTTTTCACCGGTTGCACCTTTCTTGCCAGCAGCTTCTTTGTAGTAGCCGCTGAACTGACGCTCGAGAACGCCGTAGATACGACGGACCTTCTGCTTTTCACGCAGTTGGGTGCCGTAGTCGGACTGGCGACCGCGGCGTTGGCCGTGGATACCAGGTGCTGCTTCGATGTTGCACTTAGATTCGATAGCGCGCACGCCGCTCTTCAGGAAGAGATCGGTGCCTTCGCGACGAGCCAGTTTGCATTTTGGACCAATGTAACGAGCCATTCTTTACAATCTCCTGGATTACACGCGGCGCTTCTTCGGCGGACGGCACCCGTTGTGCGGGATTGGCGTCACGTCGGTGATGCTGGCGATCTTGTAGCCACAGCCGTTCAAAGCGCGGACTGCAGATTCACGACCTGGACCTGGACCCTTGACGTTAACGTCGAGGTTTTTCAGGCCGTATTCCAGCGCAGCTTGACCAGCACGCTCAGCAGCTACTTGAGCAGCGAACGGGGTGGACTTGCGAGAACCGCGGAAACCCGAACCACCGGAGGTTGCCCAGGAAAGAGCGTTACCTTGACGGTCGGTGATGGTCACGATGGTGTTGTTGAAAGACGCGTGGATGTGGGCGATGCCATCAACCACTGTCTTTTTAATCTTTTTACGAGGACGAGCAGCAGGTTTTGCCATGACTAAATTCCTGTCGATTCGCTGGTGCGATTACTTGCGGATCGGCTTACGCGGACCTTTGCGAGTACGCGCGTTGGTCTTGGTACGCTGACCGCGCACTGGAAGACCACGACGATGGCGCAGACCGCGGTAGCAGCCCAGATCCATCAAGCGTTTGATTTTCATGTTGATTTCGCGACGCAGGTCACCTTCAGTGGTGAACTTCGACACTTCGCCACGCAGCTGTTCAATTTGCTCGTCGCTCAGATCTTTGATCTTTGCCGCTGGGTTTACCCCAGTCACTGCACAGATTTTCTGCGCAGTAGTGCGACCAACACCATAGATGTAGGTCAGCGAGATAACAGTATGCTTGTTATCTGGAATGTTAACGCCTGCAATACGGGCCATTCAGTGGGACTCCAATTGACAGCTACCTACGCCCCGGAAGCCAAGAAATAGGGCGCGAGATAATATCGCTGTAATAACAAATAATCAACCCAGCAGCGCACTAGCTGCTGGGCTTGAAGCACAATCACACTCAGCCTTGGCGCTGTTTGTGACGCGGTTCCGCGCTGCAAATTACTCGAACAACACCTTCGCGGCGAATAATCTTGCAGTTACGGCACAGCTTTTTCACCGATGCACGAACTTTCATCACCAACTCCTCGAACCTTATGGGTCAGCGCAGCATGCCGCTGCCGTAACCCTTCAGGTTGGCTTTCTTCATCAGGGATTCGTACTGGTGCGAAACGAGGTGCGATTGTACTTGGGACATGAAGTCCATAACAACCACGACCACGATCAGCAACGAGGTCCCGCCAAGGTAGAACGGAACGTTTGCTGCAACCACCAAGAACTGGGGCAACAGGCAGACGGCCGTCATATATAGAGCACCGAACATGGTCAAGCGAGTCAAAACGCCATCAATATAGCGCGCAGACTGCTCACCTGGACGGATACCCGGAATAAAGGCACCGGACTTCTTCAGGTTTTCCGCTACGTCTTTCGGATTGAACATCAACGCCGTATAGAAGAAGCAGAAGAAAATAATCCCTGCACTAAACAGCAGAATATTCAACGGCTGACCAGGAGCGATCGACTGCGAGATGTCCTGCAACCAGCCCATACCTTCAGACTGACCGAACCAGGCACCCAACGAAGCCGGGAACAGCAAAATGCTGCTCGCGAAGATAGCAGGAATAACACCGGCCATATTCACTTTCAGCGGCAAGTGGCTAGTCTGCGCAGCAAAAACCTTGCGGCCCTGCTGACGCTTGGCGTAGTGAACAGCAATACGACGCTGACCACGCTCAATGAACACCACAAAACCGATAATCGCTACTGCCAGCAAACCGATAGCAACCAGGGCGAAGATGTTGATATCACCCTGACGTGCAGACTCGAAAGACTGCCCAATTGCCCTCGGAAGACCGGCAACGATACCTGCGAAAATCAACATCGAGATACCGTTACCAACACCACGCTCAGTAATCTGCTCACCCAGCCACATCATGAACATCGCACCAGCCACAAAAGTGGATACCGCGACGAAATGGAAGCCAAAGTCACCAGTGAACGCAACGCCCTGCCCGGCCAGACCAACGGACATGCCGATAGCCTGAACCAGAGCGAGGACGACGGTGCCGTAGCGGGTGTACTGGCTAATCTTGCGACGGCCAGCTTCACCTTCCTTCTTCAACTGCTCCAGCTGCGGGCTGACGGCGGTCATCAGCTGCATGATGATCGATGCCGAAATGTACGGCATGATCCCCAGTGCAAAGATGCTCATCCGTTCCAGCGCGCCGCCGGAAAACATGTTGAACAAGCTAAGAATGGTCCCCTCATTCTGTCGAAACAGGTCCGCGAGTCGGTCCGGGTTGATACCTGGAACCGGGATGTGTGCGCCTATTCGGTAGACGATAATCGCCAGGAACAGAAAACGCAGACGAGCCCAGAGTTCAGACATACCGCCTTTGCCGAGCGCAGAGAGAGCACCTTGCTTAGCCATTTATTCCTCGAACTTGCCGCCAGCTGCTTCGATAGCCGCACGCGCACCTTTGGTGGCGCCGATTCCCTTTCCGATGGTGACAGCGCGAGTAACTTCGCCGGACAGCATGATTTTCACACGCTGAACGTTGACGTTGATCACGTTGGCATCTTTCAGGGACTGCACGGTGACGATGTCGCCATCCACTTTAGCCAGTTCGGACAAACGCACTTCTGCGCGATCCATGGCTTTCAGGGAAACGAAACCGAATTTCGGCAGGCGACGATGCAGCGGCTGTTGGCCGCCTTCAAAGCCTGGAGCGATAGTGCCACCGGAGCGGGAGCTTTGACCTTTGTGGCCACGGCCACCAGTCTTACCCAAACCACTACCGATACCACGGCCCGGACGATGCTTTTCGCGACGGGAACCCGGCGCTGGACTCAGATCATTGAGTTTCATCGATTAACCCTCTACACGCAGCATGTAGTAAGCCTTGTTGATCATCCCGCGATTCTCGGGAGTATCCTGGACTTCTACAGTGTGACCGATGCGACGCAGACCCAAACCCTTAACGCACAGTTTGTGGTTAGGGATGCGGCCGGTCATGCTTTTGATCAGCGTTACTTTTACGGTAGCCATGATCAGAAGATCTCCTTGACACTTTTGCCGCGCTTGGCAGCAATGGATTCAGGAGACTGCATTGCTTTCAAACCTTTGAAAGTGGCGTGAACCACGTTTACCGGGTTAGTCGAGCCGTAGCACTTGGCCAGAACGTTCTGAACGCCAGCAACTTCGAGGACAGCACGCATAGCGCCGCCAGCGATGATACCGGTACCTTCAGAAGCAGGCTGCATGTACACCTTCGAAGCGCCGTGAGCGGACTTCATTGCGTACTGCAGAGTGGTGCCGTTCAGATCAACTTGGATCATGTTGCGGCGAGCAGCTTCCATTGCCTTCTGGATCGCAGCAGGCACTTCACGCGACTTGCCACGGCCGAAGCCAACACGGCCCTTACCATCACCAACCACGGTCAACGCGGTGAAAGTGAAGATACGGCCGCCTTTAACGGTTTTGGCTACGCGGTTAACTTGAACCAGCTTCTCAATGTAGCCTTCGTCGCGCTTTTGGTCGTTATTTGACATAACTTAGAACTCCAGCCCAGCTTCACGAGCAGCATCAGCCAGCGCCTTGACGCGGCCGTGGTACTTGAAGCCAGAGCGGTCGAAAGCCACCTGCGAGACGCCAGCGGCTTTTGCACGCGTAGCGACCAGCTGGCCAACCTTAGTGGCCGCGTCGATGTTGCCAGTGGCCCCATCACGCAGTTCTTTATCCAAAGTCGAGGCGCTTGCCAGGACTTTGTTGCCGTCGGCCGAGATGACCTGGGCGTAGATGTGCTGCGACGAGCGGAACACGCAGAGACGCACGACTTCGAGTTCGTGCATTTTCAGGCGTGCTTTGCGAGCGCGACGCAGTCGAGTAACTTTTTTGTCGGTCATTTGCTATGCCCTACTTCTTCTTGGCTTCTTTACGACGGACGACTTCGTCCGCGTAGCGCACACCTTTGCCTTTGTACGGCTCTGGTGGACGGAAGTCGCGGATCTCAGCGGCCACTTGACCTACCAGCTGCTTATCGATGCCCCGGATCAGGATATCGGTCTGGCTAGGAGTCTCAGCGGTGATGCCTTCCGGCAGCTCGTAATCCACTGGGTGCGAGAAGCCAAGGGCCAGGTTCAGCACCGTGCCTTTTGCTTGCGCTTTGTAACCAACACCGACCAGCTGGAGCTTGCGCTCGAAGCCTTGGCTTACGCCTTGGACCATGTTGTTTACCAACGCACGAGTGGTACCGGCCATTGCGCGAGTTTGTTGATCGCCATTGCGAGCAGCGAAACGCAGCTCACCAGCTTCTTCAACAATCTCAACGGACGAATGGATGTTCAGTTCGAGAGTACCCTTGGCACCCTTCACCGAAAGCTGTTGGCCTGCGAATTTGACTTCGACACCGGCTGGCAGCTTAACGGGGTTCTTAGCGACGCGTGACATGCTTATCCCCCCTTAGAACACAGTGCAAAGAACTTCGCCGCCGACACCGGCAGCGCGCGCAGCACGATCCGTCATCACACCTTTGTTGGTGGAGACGATAGACACGCCGAGACCGCCACGAACTTTCGGCAGATCTTCAACGGACTTGTACTGACGCAGGCCTGGACGGCTAACGCGCTTCACTTCCTCGATGACCGGACGGCCTTCGAAGTACTTCAGCTCGATGGACAGCAGTGGTTTGATTTCGCTGCTGATCTGATAACCCGCAATGTAGCCTTCGTCTTTCAGGACTTTGGCAACAGCTACCTTCAACGTGGAAGATGGCATGCTTACGACGGACTTTTCAGCCATCTGGGCATTACGGATTCGAGTTAGCATGTCCGCTAACGGGTCCTGCATACTCATGGGCTAGACGCTCCTAATACAAAAAAATTAGCCTTGCGGCTACTACGTGTCGCCGAGAATCTCCGGGCATAAAAAACACGGGCTCAGGCGAGCCGCGTATCTTAGACATATTCCAGAAATGAAACAAGCCCCAATAGGGGCTTGATCCAGATTCAAGGCCACCGGCGGTCAGGATCTTGCGAACCTGAGCACCGAGACTTTGACAGTACTTACCAGCTGGCTTTAACCAGACCTGGTACGTCACCACGCATTGCCGCTTCACGCAGTTTGTTACGACCGAGGCCGAACTTGCGGTAAACGCCGTGTGGACGACCGGTCAGGCGGCAGCGGTTACGCATGCGCGCAGCGCTTGCGTCACGTGGCTGCTTCTGCAGGGCAACTGTAGCTTCCCAACGCGCTTCTGGACTTGCGTTCAGATCAACGATGATAGCTTTCAGCGCTGCACGCTTTTTGGCGTACTTGGCAACCGTGAGCTGACGCTTCAGCTCGCGGTTTTTCATGCTCTTCTTGGCCATTTTCCTACTCCAATCAGTTGCGGAACGGGAATTTGAATGCACGCAGCAGAGCGCGGCCTTCATCATCGTTCTTAGCAGTGGTGGTCAGGGTGATGTCCAGACCGCGGAGAGCATCGATCTTGTCGTAGTCGATTTCCGGGAAAATGATCTGCTCTTTAACGCCCATGCTGTAGTTGCCACGACCATCGAAGGACTTGGCATTCAGGCCGCGGAAGTCGCGAACCCGAGGCAGGGAGATCGACAGCAGACGATCCAGGAACTCGTACATACGCTCACGGCGCAGGGTCACTTTGACGCCGATCGGCCAACCTTCACGGACTTTAAAGCCAGCGATGGATTTCCGAGCGTAGGTCACAACGACTTTCTGGCCGGTGATCTTTTCCAGGTCAGCAACAGCGTGCTCGATGACTTTTTTGTCGCCGATCGCTTCGCCCAGACCCATGTTCAGGGTGATTTTGGTAACGCGCGGAACTTCCATCACGTTCGAAAGCTTAAGTTCTTCCTTAAGTTTCGGTGCGATTTCCTTCCGGTAAATCTCTTTTAGTCGTGCCATGGTCTTCTACCTAGCAGTGTTCAAGCATCAACCGCTTTTTGGGTCGACTTGAAGACACGAATTTTCTTACCGTCTTCTACTTTGAAACCAACGCGGTCAGCCTTGTTGGTTTCGCCGTTGAAGATGGCGACGTTAGAAGCGTGCAGTGGCGCTTCTTTCTCGACGATACCGCCTTGTACGCCCGACATCGGGTTAGGCTTGGTATGACGCTTGACCAGGTTCAGACCACCAACGACCAGACGGTCATCAGCAAGAACCTTCAGCACCTTACCGCGCTTACCTTTGTCTTTGCCGGCGATCACGATGATCTCGTCGTCACGACGAATCTTTTGCATGTCGGATCTCCTTACAGCACTTCTGGGGCGAGCGAGACGATCTTCATGAACTTCTCAGTACGAAGTTCACGGGTCACTGGCCCAAAGATACGGGTGCCGATCGGCTCTTGCTTGTTGTTCAGAAGAACAGCAGCGTTGCCATCAAAGCGGATAATGGAGCCATCTGCACGGCGAACGCCGTGACGAGTGCGGACTACAACAGCAGTCATCACTTGGCCTTTTTTCACTTTACCGCGAGGAATTGCTTCCTTCACGGTAACTTTGATGATGTCACCGATACCAGCGTAACGACGATGGGAGCCACCCAGCACCTTGATGCACATAACGCGGCGAGCGCCGCTGTTATCGGCCACATCGAGCATGGATTGAGTCTGAATCATATAATTTCTCCGACCCCTAGTCCTTAGACTTCCACAGCGCGTTCGAGAACATCAACCAGCGCCCAAGACTTGGTCTTGGCCAGCGGACGAGTTTCACGAATAGTGACTTTGTCGCCGATGTGGCACTGATTGGTTTCGTCGTGCGCGTGCAGCTTAGTCGAACGCTTAACGTATTTACCGTAGATCGGGTGCTTAACGCGACGCTCGATCAAAACGGTGATGGTTTTGTCCATCTTGTCGCTGACAACACGGCCAGTCAGCGTACGGACAGTCTTTTCGGCTTCAGCCATGATCACTTACCTGCCTGCTGGTTGAGCACAGTCTTCACGCGAGCGATGTCACGCTTAACTTGCGAGAGCAGATGAGACTGCCCCAACTGGCCAGTTGCTTTCTGCATACGCAGATTGAACTGGTCGCGCAGCAGGCCGAGCAGTTGCTCGTTCAGCTGCTGTGCGGATTTTTCACGAAGTTCATTCGCTTTCATCACATCACCGTCCGTTTAACAAAGGAGGTGGCGAGCGGCAGCTTTGCAGCAGCCAGGGCGAAAGCCTCACGCGCCAGCTCTTCAGAAACACCCTCGATTTCATACAGGACTTTGCCTGGCTGAATCTGGGCAACCCAGTATTCGACGTTACCCTTACCTTTACCCATCCGAACTTCGAGTGGCTTCTTGGAAATAGGCTTGTCCGGGAATACACGGATCCAGATCTTGCCGCCACGTTTAACGTGACGGGTCAGTGCACGACGCGCTGATTCGATCTGACGAGCGGTGAGACGACCACGAGCTACAGACTTCAGCGCATATTCGCCGAAGCTGACTTTGCTACCGCGCAATGCCAAGCCACGGTTGTGGCCGGTCATCTGCTTGCGGAACTTCGTACGCTTAGGTTGCAACATTTGGCGTACCCCTTACTTAGCAGCTTTTTTACGAGGCGCTGGTGCTTGTGGCTTCAGCTCTTCTTGGCGACCACCAATTACTTCGCCTTTGAAGATCCAAACCTTTACACCGATCACACCGTAAGTGGTGTGAGCTTCGTAGTTGGCATAGTCGATGTCGGCACGCAGGGTGTGCAGTGGCACACGACCTTCGCGATACCATTCAGTACGTGCGATTTCAGCACCGCCGAGACGACCGCTCACTTGGATTTTGATGCCTTTGGCACCAATGCGCATGGCGTTCTGTACAGCGCGCTTCATAGCGCGACGGAACATTACACGGCGCTCCAGCTGCTGAGCTACGCTCTGCGCAACCAGCATACCGTCGAGTTCCGGCTTACGGATCTCTTCGATATTGATGTGCACAGGCACACCCATTTGCTTGGTCAGGTCCTGACGCAGTTTCTCAACATCTTCACCTTTCTTCCCGATAACGATACCTGGACGAGCGGTGTGGATGGTGATACGTGCAGTCTGAGCCGGACGATGGATATCGATACGGCTTACGGACGCGCTTTTTAGTTTGTCTTGGAGATACTCACGCACCTTCAGATCAGCGAACAAATAGTCCGCATAAGTCCGACCGTCTGCGTACCAGACGGAGGTGTGCTCCTTGACGATTCCCAGGCGAATGCCAATGGGATGTACTTTCTGACCCATCTCTTCGACTCCGTTACTTGTCAGCAACCTTGACAGTGATATGGCAAGACCGCTTGACGATGCGATCAGCACGGCCTTTGGCACGTGGCATGATGCGCTTCAGCGAACGCCCTTCGTTGACGAAAACGGTGCTGACTTTAAGGTCATCAACGTCTGCGCCTTCGTTATGCTCGGCGTTGGCTACGGCCGACTCCAGCACTTTCTTCATGATCTCGGCGGCTTTCTTACTGCTGAAAGCCAACAGGTTGAGCGCTTCGCCCACCTTCTTCCCGCGGATCTGGTCGGCGACCAAGCGGGCTTTCTGGGCGGAGATTCGAGCGCCCGACAACTTAGCGGCTACTTCCATCGTTCCTTACCCCTTAACGCTTGGCTTTCTTGTCTGCCACGTGCCCACGATAAGTGCGGGTACCGGCAAACTCGCCCAGTTTGTGGCCGACCATGTCTTCGTTCACGAGAACTGGAACATGTTGACGACCGTTGTGTACTGCGATGGTCAGACCGACCATTTGTGGCAGGATCATGGAACGGCGCGACCAGGTCTTAACTGGTTTGCGATCGTTCTTTTCCGCCGCCACTTCGATCTTCTTCAGTAGGTGAAGATCAATAAAAGGACCTTTTTTCAGAGAACGTGGCACTGTCGTATCCCTCTATTTACTTGCGACGACGGACGATCATTTTGTCGGTACGCTTATTACCACGAGTCTTCGCGCCCTTAGTCGGGAAGCCCCATGGCGATACCGGATGACGACCACCAGAGGTACGACCTTCACCACCACCGTGTGGGTGGTCAACCGGGTTCATGGCAACACCACGAACGGTTGGGCGAACGCCACGCCAGCGTTTGGCACCAGCTTTACCCAGCGAACGCAGGCTGTGCTCGGAGTTCGAGACTTCACCCAGGGTCGCACGGCATTCAGCCAGGACTTTACGCATTTCACCAGAGCGCAGACGCAGGGTCACGTAGACACCTTCACGAGCGATCAGCTGGGCCGAAGCACCTGCCGAACGAGCGATTTGCGCGCCTTTACCTGGCTTCAGTTCGATGCCGTGTACGGTGCTACCAACTGGAATGTTACGCAGTTGCAGAGCGTTGCCCGGCTTGATCGGCGCCAAGGCACCTGCGATCAGCTGGTCGCCAGCACTCACGCCTTTAGGGGCGATGATGTAGCGGCGCTCGCCGTCTGCGTACAGCAGCAAAGCGATGTGAGCAGTACGGTTTGGATCGTATTCAATACGCTCGACAGTGGCAGCGATGCCATCTTTGTCGTTGCGACGGAAATCGACCAAACGATAATGCTGCTTATGGCCACCACCGATGTGACGAGTGGTAATACGACCATTGTTGTTACGACCACCAGTCTTCGATTTTTTCTCGAGCAGCGGTGCGTGAGGAGCGCCTTTATGCAGCTCCTGGTTGACCACCTTGACCACAAAACGGCGGCCAGGGGAAGTCGGTTTGCATTTAACGATTGCCATGATGCACCCCTTCCTTACTCAGCACTGCTGCTGAAATCGAGATCTTGGCCTGGCTGAAGGGAGATAACTGCCTTCTTCCAGTCATTACGCTTGCCCAGACCGCGAGCAGTGCGCTTGCTCTTACCCAGAACGTTCAGGGTAGTAACACGCTCTACTTTCACGCTGAACAGGCTTTCGACGGCCTTCTTGATTTCCAGCTTGGTTGCGTCAGTTGCAACCTTGAAAACGAACTGGCCTTTCTTGTCAGCCAGAACCGTAGCCTTCTCGGAAACGTGCGG
Organism: Pseudomonas sp. CF161; assembly: GCF_000416215.1. NCBI lineage: Bacteria > Pseudomonadati > Pseudomonadota > Gammaproteobacteria > Pseudomonadales > Pseudomonadaceae > Pseudomonas > Pseudomonas sp. CF161. The sequence continues at coordinate 22,397 of NZ_ATLP01000088.1, read as the reverse complement.
GCCAAGCAGAACTTTAAATACGCGTTCCTGGTTCATCCCAGCAGCTCCTCGAATTTCTTCACGGCCGACACGGTGATCAACACCTTGTCGTATGCGATCAGACTAACTGGATCGGAACCTTGCACGTCACGAACATCAACGTGTGGCAGGTTACGAGCAGCCAGGTACAGGTTCTGATCAACTACTTCAGACACGATCAAGACGTCAGTCAGGCCCATGCCGGTCAGTTTGTTCAGCAGATCTTTGGTCTTCGGTGCATCAACAGCGAAGTCCTGAACCACAACCAGACGATCAGTACGCACGAGTTCAGCAAGGATGGAGCGCAGTGCTGCGCGGTACATCTTCTTGTTGAGCTTCTGAGTGTGATCCTGTGGACGAGCTGCGAAAGTGGTACCGCCGCCACGCCAGATTGGGCTACGGATAGTACCGGCACGAGCACGGCCAGTACCTTTCTGACGCCATGGGCGCTTACCGCCACCACGAACGTCGGAACGGGTCTTTTGCTGCTTGCTACCTTGACGGCCGCCGGCCATGTAGGCCACGACTGCTTGGTGAACCAGCGTCTCGTTGAATTCGCCGCCAAATGTCAGTTCGGAAACTTCGATCGCTTGAGCGTCATTTACATTTAATTGCATGTCAGCTTCCCCTTAACCGCGAGCCTTGGCTGCTGGACGTACAACCAAGTTGCCGCCAGTAGCGCCAGGAACAGCGCCCTTGACCAACAACAGATTGCGTTCAGCGTCCACGCGCACTACTTCAAGGGACTGCACGGTCACGCGCTCAGCGCCCATATGACCGGACATTTTCTTGCCCTTGAATACACGACCAGGAGTCTGGCACTGGCCGATAGAGCCTGGAACGCGGTGGGACACGGAGTTACCGTGGGTATTATCTTGCCCACGGAAGTTCCAACGCTTGATCGTACCCTGGAAGCCTTTACCTTTGGACTGACCGGTTACATCAACCAGTTGACCAGCAGCGAAGATTTCAGCGTTGATCAGATCGCCGGCCTGGTAGTCGCCTTCTTCAAGGCGGAATTCCATTACGGTACGACCAGCGGCAACGTTCGCCTTGGCGAAGTGGCCAGCTTGAGCAGCTGTAACACGCGAAGCACGACGCTCGCCTACAGTGACTTGCACTGCACGATAGCCATCGGTCTCTTCAGTTTTGAACTGGGTGACGCGATTCGGCTCGATCTCAATGACCGTGACCGGAATGGAGACACCTTCTTCGGTGAAAATACGGGTCATACCGCATTTACGACCGACTACACCAATAGTCATGTTGTAAACCTCATGAGTGTACGGGGCTTTCACCCGCTATGGCCGCCCATTTCAGAGCGTTACACGACTAAGACCGAGTCTTAGCCGAGGCTGATCTGCACTTCCACACCGGCCGCAAGATCAAGCTTCATAAGAGCATCAACGGTTTTATCCGTTGGCTGGACGATGTCCAGAACGCGCTTATGAGTACGGATCTCGTACTGGTCACGCGCGTCTTTGTTGACGTGCGGGGAGACCAGAACGGTGAACCGCTCTTTACGGGTAGGCAGTGGAATTGGACCACGCACTTGAGCACCAGTACGTTTCGCGGTTTCCACGATTTCCTGGGTGGATTGGTCGATCAGGCGATGGTCAAAAGCCTTCAACCTGATACGGATTTGCTGATTTTGCATTGGATTTCAGACTCCGGCTGCTATTCCCACCGAGCGCAATACGCCCGTTAAAAGGAGGCGCAATTCTATAGACGGGCCAACAGAGTGTCAACCCAATAAAAAACCCCCGCCAGCGGAGACCGCTAGCGGGGGCTTTTTAATCAATCAACGCTTAGGCGATGATTTTGGCTACGACGCCAGCGCCGACGGTACGACCGCCTTCACGAATAGCGAAACGCAGACCATCTTCCATTGCGATGGTTTTGATCAGGGTGACAACCATTTTGATGTTGTCGCCTGGCATTACCATTTCAACGCCTTCCGGCAGTTCGCAGTTACCGGTCACGTCAGTGGTCCGGAAGTAGAACTGTGGACGGTAGCCTTTGAAGAACGGAGTGTGACGACCGCCTTCTTCTTTGCTCAGCACGTACACTTCAGCTTCGAAGGTAGTGTGCGGCTTAACCGAACCTGGCTTGACCAGAACCTGGCCACGCTCTACGTCGTCACGCTTGGTGCCGCGCAGCAGCACGCCGCAGTTCTCGCCAGCACGACCTTCGTCGAGCAGCTTACGGAACATTTCAACACCGGTGCAGGTGGTGACAGTAGTGTCACGCAGACCAACGATTTCCAGTGGATCTTGAACCTTGACGATACCGCGCTCGATACGACCAGTTACAACAGTACCGCGACCGGAGATCGAGAATACGTCTTCGATTGGCATCAGGAACGGCTTGTCGATAACACGAACTGGATCTGGAATGTAGCTGTCCAGAGTCTCAACCAGTTTACGAACGGCAGTGGTGCCCATTTCGTTGTCGTCTTGGCCGTTCAGGGCCATCAGAGCAGAACCGATGATGATCGGAGTGTCGTCACCTGGGAAGTCGTAAGTGCTCAGCAGATCGCGCACTTCCATCTCAACCAGCTCCAGCAGCTCAGCGTCGTCAACCATGTCAGCCTTGTTCAGGAAGACAACGATGTACGGAACGCCAACCTGACGGGACAGCAGGATGTGCTCACGGGTTTGTGGCATCGGACCATCAGCGGCCGAGCAAACCAGGATAGCGCCGTCCATCTGAGCAGCACCGGTGATCATGTTCTTCACATAGTCAGCGTGACCTGGGCAGTCAACGTGAGCGTAGTGACGGATCAGCGAGTTGTATTCAACGTGCGCGGTGTTGATGGTGATACCACGAGCCTTCTCTTCTGGAGCGCTGTCGATCTTGTCGAAAGCAACAACAGCCGAGCCGAAAACTTCGGAGCAGACGCGAGTCAGAGCAGCGGTCAGCGTGGTTTTACCGTGGTCAACGTGACCAATGGTGCCAACGTTGACGTGCGGGAGGGTACGGTCAAATTTTTCTTTAGCCACGACAATTAACTCCTTGCCTAAAGGACTGAATCAGCCTTGTTTTTTGGTGACAGTTTCGACGATGTGCGCCGGAGCTGTATCGTATTTTTTGAATTCCATAGAGTAGCTTGCGCGACCCTGGGACATGGAACGGACGTCGGTCGCATAACCGAACATCTCACCCAGCGGAACCTCGGCGCGAATAACCTTGCCGGATACCGTGTCTTCCATACCCTGGATCATGCCACGACGACGGTTAAGGTCGCCCATCACATCACCCATATAGTCTTCAGGCGTAACAACCTCTACCGCCATGATCGGCTCAAGCAGCTCACCACCACCTTTGGTAGCCAATTGCTTGGTAGCCATGGAAGCAGCAACCTTAAACGCCATCTCGTTGGAGTCGACGTCATGGTAAGAACCATCGAACACGGTAGCCTTCAGGCCGATCAGCGGATAGCCGGCAACAACGCCGTTCTTCATCTGCTCTTCGATACCCTTCTGGATCGCCGGGATGTATTCCTTAGGAACCACACCACCAACAACTTCGTTCAGGAATTGCAGACCTTCCTGACCTTCGTCAGCAGGAGCAAAACGAATCCAGCAATGACCGAACTGGCCACGACCGCCGGACTGACGAACGAACTTACCTTCGATTTCACAGCTCTTCGTGATGCGCTCACGATAGGAAACCTGAGGCTTACCGATGTTGGCTTCGACGTTGAACTCACGGCGCATCCGGTCAACCAGGATGTCCAGGTGCAGCTCGCCCATGCCGGAGATGATCGTTTGACCAGTCTCTTCATCAGTTTTGACGCGGAAAGATGGATCTTCCTGAGCAAGTTTGCCCAGAGCGATACCCATTTTTTCCTGGTCATCCTTGGTCTTAGGCTCAACGGCAACCGAAATAACCGGCTCCGGGAAGTCCATGCGAACCAGGATGATTGGCTTGTCAGCGGTGCACAAGGTTTCACCAGTGGTGACGTCCTTCATGCCGATCAAGGCCGCGATGTCACCAGCGCGCACTTCCTTGATTTCTTCACGGGCGTTTGCGTGCATCTGCACCATACGACCCACGCGCTCTTTCTTGCCTTTAACCGAGTTGATAACGCCGTCGCCGGAGCTCAACACGCCCGAGTAAACTCGAACGAAGGTCAAAGTACCCACGAATGGGTCAGTAGCGATCTTGAACGCCAGAGCCGAGAACGGCTCGCTGTCGTCTGCATGACGCTCCAGCTCGATAGTCTCGTCATCCGGGTCAGTACCCTTGATGGCAGGAATGTCGACTGGTGCAGGCAGGTAGTCGATAACGGCGTCGAGAACCAGGGGAACACCCTTGTTCTTGAAGGAAGAACCGCAAACAGCCAAGACGATTTCGCCAGCGATAGTACGCTGACGCAGAGCAGCCTTGATTTCTTCGACGGTGAGCTCTTCACCCTCGAGGTACTTGTTCATCAGGTCTTCGTTGGCTTCGGCAGCAGCCTCAACCATGTTGCTGCGCCACTCTTCAGCCAGCTCCAGCATATCTGCAGGAATAGCTTCGCGACGTGGCACCATGCCTTTGTCAGCATCGTCCCAGTAAACCGCTTCCATGCTCATCAGATCGATCTGACCACGGAAGTTGTCTTCGGAACCGATAGCCAACTGGATAGGCACCGGAGTGTGACCCAGACGCTGTTTGATCTGAGCAACTACACGCAGGAAGTTGGCACCAGCACGGTCCATCTTGTTTACGTAAACAAGACGTGGAACGCCGTACTTGTTGGCTTGACGCCATACGGTTTCCGACTGAGGCTCAACACCCGAGGTACCGCAGAACACAACTACCGCGCCGTCGAGTACGCGCAGGGAACGCTCAACTTCAATAGTGAAGTCTACGTGGCCCGGGGTATCGATTACGTTGAAACGATATTTGTCGAACTGCTTGGCAGAACCCTGCCAGAAGGTGGTGATTGCAGCAGAAGTAATGGTAATACCACGCTCCTGCTCCTGCACCATCCAGTCGGTGGTCGCGGCGCCGTCATGCACCTCGCCCATCTTGTGGTTTACGCCAGTGTAAAAAAGGACGCGCTCGGTAGTGGTGGTTTTACCAGCATCCACGTGAGCAACGATACCAATGTTACGGTAGCGGTTAATCGGAGTAGTACGAGCCATAAAGCCCTCGCAAAATTAGTGACGCTGAAATTAGAAGCGGTAGTGCGAGAAAGCTTTGTTAGCTTCGGCCATACGGTGCACGTCTTCACGCTTCTTAACAGCAGCACCTTTACCTTCAGCAGCATCCAACAGTTCGCCAGCCAAACGCAGAGCCATAGACTTCTCGCCGCGCTTACGGGCGAAGTCTACCAACCAGCGCATTGCCAGGGCGTTACGACGGGACGGACGAACTTCGACCGGAACCTGGTAAGTAGCACCGCCTACACGGCGCGACTTCACTTCGACCAGCGGAGCGATGGCGTCGAGAGCTTTCTCGAAGATTTCCAGGGGGTCGCTGTTCTTGCGTTCTTTAACCTTTTCCAGCGCGCCATAAACGATACGCTCGGCAACGGCTTTCTTGCCGCTTTCCATTACGTGGTTCATGAACTTGGCCAGAATTTGGCTTCCGTATTTTGGATCGTCAAGCACTTCGCGCTTGGCTGCTACGCGTCTTCTTGGCATGGATAAGCCCTCAAACGGTCTTCAGGTTCGCTCGGAATCATTGCCCTTTCGGGACGCCTCCGACCTTACTCTTATCGACTCAGAAAATAAGATGATTCAGTTTTTACAAAAAGCCGCTACTACTTAGGCTTCTTGGTACCGTACTTCGAACGACCTTGGTTACGACCTTTAACGCCGGAGGTATCCAGGGAGCCGCGAACGGTGTGGTAACGAACACCTGGCAAGTCTTTTACACGACCGCCGCGGATCAGTACCACGCTGTGCTCTTGCAGGTTGTGGCCTTCACCGCCGATGTACGAGGAAACCTCGAAACCGTTGGTCAGACGCACACGGCATACTTTACGCAGTGCCGAGTTAGGTTTTTTCGGCGTAGTGGTATACACGCGAGTGCACACGCCACGACGTTGCGGGCAGTTCTGCAGCGCAGGCACGTCGGATTTCTCGACGATACGCTTACGCGGCTGACGTACCAGCTGGTTGATAGTTGCCATCTACTAGCTCCACTGTTGTCTTTCGACATAAACAAAATGGCAGAGCACAAGCTCCACCAAATTTAGGGGTACAAGAGTCTAAAGAGGATCTTGTCCCCAGTCAAGGCAAGGCCCCGACCTCATCGCTCAACTCGCCAGGGTAAAAACACCTTGGCGGGTTGCTCGATGAAGGCCAGGGCCCTATCTCAATCTACTGCAGACCTCAGTTGCCGCTGGAGTTCAGCGCTTCGGTCAGTGCAGCTTCAACTTCACTTGCGCTTACGCGCAGCGGCTTGTCGGCTTCACGGCGACGCTTACGCTCGCTGTGATACGCCAGGCCGGTACCGGCTGGGATCAGACGACCCACAACCACGTTCTCTTTCAGGCCGCGCAGGTAGTCGCGCTTGCCGGTTACCGCCGCCTCGGTCAGTACGCGAGTGGTCTCTTGGAAAGAGGCCGCCGAGATGAACGATTCGGTGGACAACGACGCCTTGGTGATACCCAGCAGCACACGAGTAAATTTGGAAACAAATTTATCGTCGCCTGCCAGACGCTCGTTTTCTACCAGTACGTGAGTCAACTCCATCTGGTCGCCCTTGATGAAGGTGGAATCGCCAGATTCAGCGATCTCAACCTTACGCAGCATCTGACGCAGAATGGTCTCGATGTGCTTATCGTTGATCTTCACGCCTTGCAGACGGTAAACGTCCTGGATCTCGTTAACGATGTACTTGGCCAGCGCACTCACACCCAGCAGACGCAGGATGTCGTGTGGATCGCTTGGACCGTCGGAGATAACTTCGCCGCGGTTCACTTGCTCGCCTTCGAAGACGTTCAGGTGACGCCACTTTGGAATCAGCTCTTCGTACGGATCGGTACCGTCGTTCGGGGTGATAACCAGACGGCGCTTGCCTTTGGTCTCTTTACCGAACGCGATGGTGCCGCTGACTTCAGCCAGAATCGACGCTTCTTTCGGACGACGAGCTTCGAACAAGTCGGCAACACGCGGCAGACCACCGGTGATGTCACGGGTCTTCGAAGTTTCTTGCGGGATACGAGCGATAACATCACCGATCGCGATCTTCGCACCATCCGCTACACCGACCAGGGCGTTGGCTGGCAGGAAGTACTGAGCGATAACGTCAGTGCCTGGCAGCAACAGATCCTTGCCGTTGTCGTCGACCATCTTCACAGCAGGACGAATGTCCTTACCGGCAGCTGGACGATCTTTCGCGTCGAGTACTTCAATGTTGGTCATACCGGTCAATTCGTCAGTCTGACGCTTGATCGTGATGCCTTCTTCCATGCCCACGTAGGTCACGGTACCTTTCATTTCGGTAACGATTGGGTGAGTGTGCGGATCCCACTTGGCCACGATTGCGCCAGCGTCGACCTTGTCACCTTCTTTAACCGAAATCACAGCACCGTACGGCAGTTTGTAACGCTCGCGCTCACGACCGAAGTCATCAGCGATTGCCAGCTCACCGGAACGGGACACAGCAACCAGGTGACCGTCCACTCGCTCAACGTGCTTCAGGTTGTGCAGACGGACGGTACCGCCATTCTTCACCTGAACGCTGTCGGCTGCGGAGGTCCGGCTTGCCGCACCACCGATGTGGAACGTACGCATTGTCAGCTGGGTACCTGGCTCACCGATCGACTGAGCAGCGATAACGCCGACAGCTTCACCGATGTTCACCTGGTGACCACGAGCCAAGTCACGGCCGTAGCACTTGGCGCAAATGCCGTAGCGGGTTTCGCAGCTGATCGGCGAACGCACGATCACTTCGTCGATGCTGTTCAGCTCGATGAACTCGACCCACTTCTCATCTACCAGGGTGCCGGCAGGAACGATAACTTCCTCGGTACCCGGCTTGAATACGTCACGGGCAATAACACGACCCAATACGCGCTCACCCAGTGGCTCTACAACGTCACCGCCTTCAATGTGCGGAGTCATCAACAGGCCGTGCTCGGTGCCGCAATCGATCTCGGTTACAACCAGATCCTGCGCCACGTCTACCAGACGACGAGTCAGGTACCCGGAGTTCGCAGTTTTCAACGCGGTATCCGCCAGACCTTTACGAGCACCGTGAGTCGAGATGAAGTACTGAAGTACGCTCAAACCTTCACGGAAGTTCGCAGTAATCGGCGTTTCAATGATGGAACCGTCCGGCTTGGCCATAAGGCCACGCATACCGGCGAGCTGACGGATCTGCGCAGCAGAACCCCGTGCGCCCGAGTCGGCCATCATGTACATCGAGTTGAACGATTCTTGCTCGACTTCGACGCCATTGCGGTCGATGACTTTCTCTTTCGAGAGGTTGGCCATCATCGCCTTGGAGACTTCGTCGTTCGCTTTCGACCAAAGGTCGATCACTTTGTTGTACTTCTCGCCCTGAGTTACCAGGCCGGAGGCGTACTGGCTTTCGATCTCTTTCACTTCGTCGGTAGCAGCACCGATGATGCGGGCTTTTTCATCCGGGATAACGAAGTCGTTAACGCCGATGGAAACGCCGGAAATGGTCGAATAAGCAAAACCGGTGTACATCAACTGGTCAGCGAAGATCACGGTCTCTTTCAGACCAACCACGCGGTAGCACTGGTTGATCAGCTTGGAGATCGCCTTTTTCTTCATCGGCAGGTTGACGACGTCGAAGGACAGACCTTTAGGCACAACCTGGAACAGCAGCGCACGGCCGACAGTGGTGTCGACAATACGGGTGCCGCTCACGCTGCCGCCATCACGATCGTTAACGGTTTCGTTGATACGAACCTTGATCTTGGCGTGCAGTGCAGCTTCGCCGGCGCGGAATACGCGGTCGACTTCCTGCAGGTCAGCGAAGATACGACCTTCGCCCTTGGCGTTGATCGCCTCACGGGTCATGTAATACAGACCCAATACAACGTCCTGCGACGGAACGATGATTGGCTCACCGTTGGCTGGCGACAGAATGTTGTTGGTCGACATCATCAACGCACGCGCTTCCAACTGGGCTTCCAGTGTCAGCGGTACGTGCACGGCCATTTGGTCGCCGTCGAAGTCGGCGTTGTACGCAGCACAGACCAACGGGTGCAGCTGGATAGCCTTACCTTCGATCAGTACCGGTTCAAACGCCTGGATACCCAGACGGTGAAGGGTCGGTGCACGGTTGAGAAGCACTGGGTGTTCGCGGATGACTTCAGCGAGTACGTCCCAAACCTCTGGCAGCTCACGCTCGACCATCTTCTTAGCAGCTTTGATGGTGGTCGCGAGACCACGCATTTCCAGCTTGCCGAAAATGAACGGCTTGAACAGCTCGAGGGCCATCTTCTTCGGCAGACCGCACTGGTGCAGACGCAGGGTCGGACCTACGGTAATTACCGAACGACCGGAGTAGTCAACACGCTTACCGAGCAAGTTCTGACGGAAACGACCTTGCTTACCCTTGATCATGTCAGCCAGGGATTTCAGAGGACGCTTGTTGGAGCCCGTGATAGCGCGGCCACGACGACCGTTGTCGAGCAATGCGTCGACGGCTTCCTGCAACATACGTTTTTCGTTGCGCACGATGATGTCCGGAGCGGACAGATCAAGCAGACGCTTCAAACGGTTGTTACGGTTGATCACTCGACGATACAGATCGTTGAGGTCGGAAGTCGCGAAGCGACCGCCATCCAGCGGGACCAGTGGACGCAGATCTGGCGGCAGAACCGGCAGAACGGTCAGCACCATCCACTCTGGCAGGTTGCCGGAACCCTGGAAGGCTTCCATCAACTTCAGACGCTTGGACAGCTTCTTGATTTTGGTTTCGGAGTTGGTTTGCGGAATCTCTTCACGCAGACGACCAATCTCGTGCTCCAGGTCGATAGCGTGCAGCAGTTCACGAACAGCTTCAGCACCCATGCGGGCATCGAAATCGTCACCGAACTCTTCCAGCGCTTCGAAGTACTGCTCGTCGTTCAGCAGCTGACCTTTTTCAAGGGTGGTCATGCCTGGATCGATAACGACATAGCTCTCGAAGTAGAGAACGCGTTCGATATCACGCAGGGTCATGTCCATCAACAAGCCGATACGGGACGGCAGCGATTTCAGGAACCAGATGTGGGCAACCGGAGAAGCCAGTTCGATGTGCGCCATGCGCTCACGACGAACCTTGGCCAGTGCAACTTCAACGCCGCACTTCTCGCAAATTACACCACGGTGTTTCAGGCGCTTGTACTTACCGCACAGGCACTCGTAATCCTTAACCGGGCCAAAGATCTTGGCGCAGAACAGGCCGTCACGCTCAGGTTTGAACGTACGGTAGTTGATGGTTTCCGGCTTTTTAACTTCACCGAACGACCACGAACGGATCATCTCAGGCGATGCCAATCCGATACGGATGGCGTCGAACTCTTCGACTTGACCCTGGTTTTTCAGCAAATTCAGTAGGTCTTTCAAGGCCTTTCCTCCTGGCGGAGCAGAGAGCGGGCAATCCAGCCCCGCTCTCGATTCGCGTCACGTGTTATTCGGTTTCCAGATCGATATCGATGCCGAGGGAACGAATTTCTTTGATCAACACGTTGAAGGACTCGGGCATGCCCGGCTCCATACGGTGATCGCCGTCCACGATGTTTTTGTACATCTTGGTCCGACCGTTCACATCGTCCGACTTCACTGTGAGCATTTCTTGCAGAGTGTATGCAGCACCGTATGCTTCCAGTGCCCAGACCTCCATCTCCCCGAAACGCTGACCACCGAACTGCGCCTTACCACCCAGCGGCTGCTGGGTAACCAGGCTGTACGAACCGGTAGAACGAGCGTGCATCTTGTCGTCTACCAAGTGGTTCAGCTTCAGCATGTACATGTAGCCAACAGTAACCGGGCGCTCGAACTTGTTGCCGGTACGGCCGTCGGTCAGCTGCATCTGGCCGCTTTCTGGCAGGTCAGCCAGTTTCAGCATGGCCTTGATTTCGATTTCCTTGGCACCGTCGAACACCGGAGTGGCCATCGGTACGCCGCCGCGCAGGTTTTTCGCCAGATCCAGGATTTCCTGGTCGGAGAAGCTATCCAGATCTTCGTTACGACCGCCGATCTGGTTGTAGATCTCGTCCAGGAACTTGCGCAGTTCAGCAACTTTACGCTGCTCTTCGATCATGCGATTGATCTTCTCGCCCAAGCCTTTAGCCGCGAGGCCCAGGTGGGTTTCGAGAATCTGACCAACGTTCATACGCGAAGGTACGCCCAACGGGTTGAGAACGACGTCGACCGGTGTGCCATTGGCATCGTGCGGCATGTCTTCAACAGGCATGATCACGGAGACCACACCTTTGTTACCGTGACGACCGGCCATCTTGTCGCCCGGTTGGATGCGACGACGGATTGCCAGGTAAACCTTGACGATTTTCAGCACGCCTGGAGCCAGGTCATCGCCCTGCTGCAGTTTGCGCTTCTTGTCTTCGAACTTGTCGTCCAGCAGACGGCGACGATCAACGATATAGGCCTGAGCCTTCTCGAGCTGCTCGTTCAGAGCATCTTCAACCATGCGCAGTTTGAACCACTGACCATGCTCAAGACCGTCGAGTACTTCGTCGGTGATGTCCTGACCTTTCTTCAGACCGGCGCCGCCTTCGGCTTTATGGCCGACCAGAGCGGAACGCAGACGTTCGAAAGTAGCGCCTTCAACGATGCGGAACTCTTCGTTCAGATCCTTGCGGATCTCGTCGAGCTGGCTCTTCTCGATCGACAGTGCACGAGCATCACGCTCAACGCCGTCACGAGTGAAGACCTGTACGTCGATGACAGTACCTTTGGTACCGGTAGGTACGCGCAGGGAGGTGTCTTTAACGTCGCTGGCTTTTTCACCGAAGATTGCACGCAGCAGTTTCTCTTCCGGAGTCAGCTGGGTCTCGCCTTTCGGAGTGACCTTGCCCACCAGGATGTCGCCCGCGCCAACTTCAGCACCTACGTAAACGATACCGGCTTCGTCCAGCTTGTTCAGTGCAGCCTCACCCACGTTAGGGATGTCTGCAGTGATTTCCTCTGGCCCAAGCTTGGTGTCACGTGCCACACAGGTCAGTTCCTGAATGTGGATCGTGGTAAAGCGGTCTTCCTGAACAACTCGTTCCGACAAGCAGATGGAGTCTTCGAAGTTGTAACCGTTCCAGGCCATGAACGCGATGCGCATGTTCTGACCCAACGCCAGCTCACCCATATCGGTGGACGGGCCGTCAGCCATGATGTCGCTACGCTGAACACGATCACCTTTACGCACCAGCGGACGCTGGTTGATGCAGGTGTTCTGGTTGGAGCGGGTGTATTTGGTCAGGTTGTAGATGTCGACACCGGCTTCACCGGTTTCAACTTCGTCATCAGCAACACGAACCACGATACGGCTTGCATCAACGGAATCGATAACACCGCCACGACGAGCCACGACGCAAACGCCGGAGTCACGAGCTACGTTACGCTCCATGCCGGTACCGACCAGCGGCTTATCAGCACGCAGGGTGGGTACAGCTTGACGCTGCATGTTCGAACCCATCAACGCACGGTTGGCGTCATCGTGCTCGAGGAACGGGATCAGCGACGCTGCAACCGAAACTACCTGCTTCGGCGATACGTCCATCAAGGTGACGTCTTCTGGCGCCTTGACGGTGAACTCGTTCAAGTGACGAACAGCTACCAGCTCGTCGATCAGCATCTTCTTGTCGTTCATCGTGGCCGAAGCCTGAGCGATCACGTGATCAGCTTCTTCGATGGCGGACAGGAACACGATCTCGTCGGTAACCAGAGCGTCTTTCACCACACGGTACGGGCTCTCGAGGAAGCCGTACTGGTTGGTGCGCGCATAGGCTGCCAAGGAGTTGATCAGACCGATGTTCGGACCTTCCGGCGTTTCGATCGGGCATACACGACCGTAGTGAGTCGGGTGTACGTCACGAACTTCAAAGCCAGCACGCTCACGGGTCAGACCGCCCGGGCCCAGTGCAGAAACACGGCGCTTGTGGGTGATCTCGGACAGCGGGTTGTTCTGGTCCATGAACTGGGAAAGCTGGCTGGAACCGAAGAACTCTTTCACCGCCGCAGCCACTGGCTTGGCGTTGATCAGGTCTTGCGGCATCAGGCCTTCGCTTTCAGCCATCGACAGACGCTCTTTGACCGCACGCTCAACACGTACCAGGCCAACGCGGAACTGGTTCTCGGCCATTTCGCCTACGCAGCGAACACGACGGTTACCCAGGTGGTCGATGTCATCGACGATACCCTTGCCGTTACGGATGTCGACCAGAGTCTTCAGGACCGCAACGATGTCTTCCTTGCACAACACGCCCGAACCTTCGATCTCGGTACGACCGATACGACGGTTGAACTTCATCCGGCCGACCGCAGACAGGTCGTAACGCTCAGGGCTAAAGAACAGGTTGTTGAACAGGGTTTCGGCAGCGTCTTTGGTTGGCGGCTCGCCAGGACGCATCATGCGATAGATCTCGACCAGCGCTTCCAGTTGGTTGCTGGTGGAGTCGATCTTCAACGTGTCGGAGACGAACGGACCGCAGTCGATATCGTTGGTGTACAGAGTTTCGATACGAACGACCTGAGACTTGGCGATTTTTGCCAGGATCTCGGTGTTCAGCTCGGTATTGCACTCTGCCAGGATTTCGCCGGTGGCCGGATGCACGATGACCTTGGCGGTAGTGCGACCCAGGACGTAGTCCAGAGGCACTTCCAGCTCTTTGATCCCGGCTTTTTCCAGCTGGTTGATGTGGCGAGCGGTGATACGACGGCCCTGCTCGACAATAACCTTGCCTTTGTCATCCAGAATATCGAGGACGGCAATTTCACCACGCAGGCGCTGAGGCACCAGCTCCAGGCTCAGGTTTTCACCCTTCACATGGAATACGTTGGTGGTATAGAAAGCGTCCAGCACTTCTTCTGTGGTGTAGCCCAGCGCGCGCAGCAGTACCGATGCAGGCAGCTTGCGACGACGGTCGATACGTACGAATACGCAATCTTTCGGATCGAACTCGAAGTCCAACCACGAACCGCGGTAAGGAATGATCCGCGCCGAGTACAGCAGCTTACCGGAGCTGTGCGTCTTGCCACGGTCGTGGTCGAAGAAAACGCCAGGGGAACGGTGCAGCTGGGAAACGATTACACGCTCGGTACCGTTAATTACGAAGGTACCGTTCTCAGTCATCAGGGGGATTTCACCCATGTAGACTTCTTGCTCTTTGATGTCCTTGATCGCTTTGTTCGACGATTCTTTGTCGAAAATGATCAGGCGCACTTTTACCCGCAAAGGTACGGCGTAAGTTACACCGCGCAACACGCATTCTTTGACATCAAACGCCGGTTCGCCCAGACGATAACCGACATACTCCAACGCAGCATTGCCGGAGTAGCTGATGATCGGGAAAACGGATTTGAAGGCCGCATGCAGGCCCACGTCGCGGAACTGATCTTTAGTCGCTCCCGCTTGCAAGAATTCACGATACGAATCCAGCTGGATGGCCAGGAGGTACGGCACATCCATGACGTCCGGCAACTTGCTAAAGTCCTTGCGGATACGTTTTTTCTCAGTATATGAGTAAGCCATCAGCGTTCCCCAGCTTGGTCACCTGCTTGTTTGGCCCCTCCCGACGGGAGCAGCCAGAAAATCGTGCAAACCCCATGGTTTGCGCCACCGCACAGGGTGGTTACAGCTCGTTAGAGACACCGACCCAGTCGGCTGCCAATAACGGAAAAAGGCCGGTGGCAAGAGCCACCAGCCATCAGCCTGTCGCTTAACGCTCGGGCTGGAAACGCAAAGTCGATGCTTACTTCAGCTCGACTTTAGCGCCTGCTTCTTCCAGAGTTGCTTTGGCTTTGTCAGCTGCTTCTTTAGCTACAGCTTCCAGAACCAGGGCAGGAGCGCCGTCAACTACAGCCTTGGCTTCTTTCAGGCCCAGACCGGTCAGTTCACGTACAGCCTTGATCACGTTAACTTTCTTCTCGCCAGCTTCGAGCAGCATGACGTTGAATTCAGTTTGTTCTTCAACAACGGCAGCAACAGCAGCTGGACCAGCGGAAGCAGCGGCAGCGGAAACGCCGAACTTCTCTTCCATGGCCTTGATCAGCTCAACGATTTCCAGAACGGATTTTTCGCCGATTGCTTCGATGATTTGGTCGTTAGTCAGAGACATGACTATAAATTCCTGTATTGGGGTGACGGCCTAAGCGGCCATCGAAATAAACAATAAACGCAAAAGGAGATGCTCAGCCTTAGGCTGCGGCAGCTTCTTTCTGGTCGCGAAGAGCCGCCAGAGTACGAGCCAATTTGCTGGTTGCGCCTTGAATCACGCTCATCAGCTGAGAAATTGCTTCGTCACGGGTCGGCAGGCTTGCCAGTACGTCGATCTGATTAGCTGCGAGGAACTTGCCCTCGAACGCAGCTGCCTTGATCTCGAACTTGTCCTGACCTTTGGCAAACTCTTTGAAGATACGAGCAGCAGCGCCCGGATGTTCTTTGGAGAATGCGATCAAGGTCGGGCCAGTGAACACGTCGTTGAGCACGTCATATTGAGTGCCAGCAACAGCGCGCTTGAGCAGGGTGTTACGTACAACGCGTACGTAAACGCCAGCTTCACGGGCCTCTTTACGGAGTCCGGTCATAGCGCCTACTGTCACACCACGGGCATCAGCCACGACAGCGGACAGAGCAGCTTTGGCAGCCTCGTTGACTTCAGCGACGATGGCCTTCTTGTCTTCGAGTTTAATTGCCACGGGTTTAACTCCTGCTTGTTACCGTTTCATCCAACCGAGGCCGGATGTCGTTTTGGTGTCTGATTCGGTAAGGAACCGGGAGCACCATCTGCGTAGGCTTGAGGTTTAAGACTTGCGTCGCCTACGGTCTTGGATAGCCCCCGCCAGGCAGGGACCCCAATCTTTCAGTTGGCGCAATCGCTTGCACCAACTTGTGTTCTTATACGTCCAGCGAGCCTTGGTCGATGACCAGACCTGGGCCCATAGTGGTGCTCAGGGTAACGCGCTTGACGTAGATGCCTTTCGAAGAAGCTGGCTTGATACGCTTCAGGTCAGCGATCAGCGCTTCAACGTTTTCCTTCAGCTTGACGGCGTCGAAACCGACTTTGCCAACGGAAGTGTGGATGATGCCGTTTTTGTCGGTGCGATAACGAACCTGACCAGCTTTGGCGTTTTTAACCGCGGTAGCTACGTCTGGAGTTACGGTGCCGACTTTAGGGTTAGGCATCAGGCCACGTGGGCCGAGGATCTGACCCAACTGACCTACAACGCGCATTGCATCCGGGGAAGCAATTACGACGTCATAGTTCAGGTCGCCGCCTTTCATTTCGGCAGCCAGGTCGTCCATGCCAACGCGATCTGCGCCGGCAGCCAAAGCTGCTTCAGCAGCTGGGCCCTGGGTGAACACAGCAACGCGAACGGTCTTGCCAGTGCCGTGTGGCAGCACAGTAGCGCTACGAACGACCTGGTCGGATTTACGCGGGTCAACACCCAGGTTTACAGCAACGTCAACGGACTCGCTGAACTTGACAGTCGACAGCTCGGTCAGCAGAGCAGCAGCGTCTACAAAGTTGTAGGACTTGCCCGCTTCGATTTTGCCGGCGATAGCCTTTTGGCGCTTGGTCAGCTTAGCCATTACACACCCTCCACGTTAAGGCCCATGCTACGAGCAGAACCGGCGATGGTACGCACGGCTGCATCCATATCAGCTGCAGTCAGATCCGCGTTTTTGGTTTTCGCGATTTCTTCCAGCTGAGCACGGGTCACGGTGCCAACCTTAACGGTGTTAGGACGAGCGGAACCGCTAGTCAGACCAGCAGCTTTTTTCAACAGAACCGAAGCCGGGGTCGACTTGGTTTCGAAGGTGAAGCTACGGTCGCTGTATACAGTGATGATCACTGGAGTCGGCAGACCTGGCTCAATACCCTGAGTACGGGCGTTGAAAGCCTTGCAGAACTCCATGATGTTCACGCCGTGCTGACCCAGAGCTGGACCGACGGGTGGGCTTGGGTTGGCCTGAGCGGCCTTCACTTGCAGCTTGATGTAAGCGGTAATCTTCTTGGCCATGAGGCACTCCAATTACGGGTTCAGACGCCTGGAAAGGCTCCCCGGTTACTTGCGCGTTTATCCCAGTGACGAAAAAACCCCACAGCCTGGGGCTGCGGGGTATGGGATTCTCGTTCAGTTATGCCTTTTCGACCTGACTGAACTCTAGCTCTACCGGGGTAGAGCGACCGAAAATGAGCACAGCCACTTGGATGCGACTCTTTTCGTAGTTAACTTCTTCGACCGTGCCATTAAAATCAGCGAACGGACCATCGGTGACACGAACAACTTCACCTGGCTCGAACAGTGTTTTAGGCTTGGGCTTGTCGCTACCGTCAGCGACGCGACGCAGGATAGCTTCCGCTTCCTTGTCGGTGATCGGCGCAGGCTTGTCGGCAGTACCACCAATAAAGCCCATCACGCGAGGAGTGTCCTTGACCAAGTGCCAAGTACCCTCATTCATGTCCATCTGTACCAGCACGTAACCTGGGAAGAATTTACGCTCGCTTTTGCGCTTCTGGCCATTACGCATTTCAACCACTTCTTCAGTGGGAACCAGAATTTCGCCGAAGCCATCTTCCATGCCAGCCAGCTTTACGCGCTCTACCAACGAGCGCATTACATGCTTCTCGTAACCCGAGTAAGCATGCACAACGTACCAACGCTTAGCCACGGGACACCCTTAGCCAACAATCAAGGAAACAAGCCAACCGAGCAGGGAATCTAGCCCCCACAACAGCAACGCCATAACCAGAACAACAGCCACAACAATCAATGTGGTCTGCGTGGTTTCTTGGCGGGTTGGCCACACGACTTTACGAATCTCGGTGCGAGCTTCCTTAACCAGTACAAAGAAAGACTTGCCCTTGGCAGTCTGCAGGCCTACAAAGGCAGCTACAGCAGCAATAGCAAGCAAAGCAAGTACACGGTACAGGATCGGCGAAGCAGAGTAATACTGATTGCCAACAACGCCAACGATCACAAGAGCGACTACTACAAGCCACTTGAGCAGATCGAAGCGAGAGCCTTGAGCTTCAGCCTTAGGAGTCATCTATGAAGATCCTGTGAAAAGAAAGCCAGACACACTGAGTGAATCTGGCAGGTCAGGAGGGAATCGAACCCCCAACCTACGGTTTTGGAGACCGTCGCTCTGCCAATTGAGCTACTGACCTAAAAACAAAATCAGGCCGACCATTATGCCGGCCTGATGAAGATATATCAACAACTTACTCGATGACTTTAGCCACAACACCCGCGCCGACGGTACGACCGCCCTCACGAATAGCGAACCGCAAACCATCTTCCATTGCGATGGTTTTGATCAAAGTGACAGTCATCTGAATGTTGTCACCCGGCATTACCATCTCAACACCTTCCGGCAGCTCGCAGTTACCGGTCACGTCAGTGGTCCGGAAGTAGAACTGTGGACGGTAGCCTTTGAAGAACGGAGTGTGACGACCACCCTCCTCCTTACTCAGGACATAAACCTCTGCAGTGAACTTGGTGTGCGGCTTGACAGTACCCGGCTTCACCAGGACCTGACCACGCTCGACATCATCACGCTTGGTACCACGCAGCAAAACGCCGCAGTTTTCACCAGCACGACCCTCATCGAGCAGCTTGCGGAACATTTCAACACCCGTGCAAGTGGTTTTGACCGTGTCACGAAGACCAACAATCTCAACCTCTTCCTGAATGCGAACAATGCCACGTTCAACACGACCAGTTACAACAGTACCGCGACCAGAGATCGAGAACACATCCTCGATCGGCATCAGGAACGGCTTATCAATAGCACGCTCAGGCTGCGGAATATAAGTATCGAGCGTCTCAACCAACTTCTTGACGGCAGTGGTGCCCATCTCGTTGTCGTCCTGGCCGTTCAAAGCCATGAGAGCCGAACCGATGATGATAGGCGTATCATCACCCGGGAAATCATAAGTGCTCAGCAAATCGCGCACTTCCATCTCAACCAACTCGAGCAGCTCAGCATCATCGACCATGTCAGCCTTGTTCAGGAAGACAACGATGTACGGAACGCCAACCTGGCGAGACAACAAGATGTGCTCACGAGTTTGTGGCATCGGACCATCAGCAGCCGAGCAGACCAGGATAGCCCCGTCCATCTGCGCAGCACCGGTGATCATGTTTTTTACATAGTCAGCGTGACCCGGGCAATCAACATGCGCGTAATGGCGCACAGCCGAATCATACTCAACGTGAGCGGTATTGATGGTGATGCCACGAGCTTTTTCTTCTGGGGCGCTATCGATCTTGTCGAAGTCAACCTTTGCCGAACCGAAAACCTCGGAGCAGACGCGAGTCAGAGCAGCAGTCAGGGTAGTTTTACCGTGGTCTACGTGACCGATAGTACCTACGTTGACGTGCGGCTTATTACGTTCGAACTTTTCCTTAGCCATCGAAATCACCCTCAGGAGAAGAATTAAACAAGTCACACCAGCCATTAAAACAAAGGCAGATATTTTCATATCTGCCTCGTTATTATGGAGCTCTTGAGCGGATTTGAACCGCTGACCTCACCCTTACCAAGGGTGTGCTCTACCAACTGAGCTACAAGAGCAAAACACTTTGCACAACCTGAAAACTTGGAGCGGGTAGCGGGAATCGAACCCGCATCATCAGCTTGGAAGGCTGAGGTTCTACCACTAAACTATACCCGCGTAAGCTTGCAGCTCACGCTAAAAATGGTGGAGGGGGAAGGATTCGAACCTTCGAAGTCGTAGACGTCAGATTTACAGTCTGATCCCTTTGGCCGCTCGGGAACCCCTCCTAAGCGAGGCAGCATTTTATACTAAGCTGCCCTTCTGTCAAGCATTTTCTCATTAAAAACCTGAGGTTAGCTGCGTTGACCTCGCTTCGCGACTCCAACCTCAAGAGGTCTTCACTGCGAAGCGGGCGCCATTCTATGCAAACTATTCGACAGTTGCAATGCCTTCGCACGGCATTATTTTATGTTTTAACTCATTGAATTCCTTGGCAAGGTTCGTCAACTGCAATTCGTCCAGCAAATGCCTGCTTTCGGGCGCAACACGCAGCCAATAACCGCTGGCATTCGGCAGATTCACAAATTGCAATTGAGATTCAACACTCAAGCCAATCAAACTCCGTTCGAGCTGCTGAGCCTGGTCTCGGCGAGCAAAGCCGCCGACATACAGGCAACCCGCCTCCAGCTCTCCAACTTTGCTCTTCTCCCGTCGAGCGACAACGTCGGCCGACTCGCTCAGCAACCGGATATCCTGCTGCGAGCCCTTGTATAAACTGAGCGATGTCACTTCTTTTGCGCGCAACGGTGCTTCCTGCTGATGCCAGACGTAATAAAACACATTGAGAACCAAGAGCAGCAGGAACAACCAACGCATAAAAACCTCAGGTTAATGGGCAGGCCATGGCCAACCCGACAAAAACAAGATCCGGCACAAGCCGACCTTGCGGCACCATTCCCGAGACCAGGTCAGCATCACCCCCAGTGAGAAAGACGACGAAGTCATCCCCCCAATAACTGCGCGCGAGCTCTAATTGGGTCAGCACAAACCCCCTCAGCATCAGCGAGCAGCCTCGCTCTACAGCCTCGACTGTTGTGCGCCCCGGAAGCAGATTGACCAGCGCACGCTCAGCAGACAGGTCATCGTAACGAATTCGCCGGGTATGAGTTCGCAACTGGTTGCGCATCAAGGGCATTCCCGGACAAATAAAGCCCCCCAGATGCTCACCGTCAGCGGCAATAAAATCCGCCGTCACAGCCGTTCCGAAATCGAGCACCAGGCAAGCCCCTTTAGCCAACCGAAAACCGCCTAACATGGCCAGCCAGCGATCCAGACCGAGCTTTTCGAAATCCTCATAACCATTGCGCACGCCGGCCATCTCCCGAGCCGAACCGGCACAGGATATCGATACAGAAAACCCGTCGACCAATAGCGAGACCAGCTTGGCGGTTTCTTCTGCACTACGCACACTAACCAATCGGCAATGCGTCAGCGCAAGGCCGGACAGCCCATGCAGACTCTCTGAAAGCATCTGATCAGAATCGACCACGCCTTCGGCAAAAACCAAGATCGCATCCGCATGCAGCACACGCCACTTGATGAAGCTATTCCCACAGTCGAGCTCAAGAATCATCGCGTAACCTCAGGCTGAGCTCACCACCGCTGTAAACCCTCTCGGCACCATCTACCATCAAGCGCAAAGCACCTTGGCGATCAATACCTGCAACAACGCCGTCGATCTTGTTGACACCCGCAATGAGCGAGACAGGCCGCCCTTGCCATAAGTGGTTTTGCTCCCATTCTTCCTGGATAGCCGAAAATCCAGACATCTGATGCCGATCCAGATAGGACTTGAGCACGAGACTCAGGCAGGCCGCCAGCTCATTACGGTCAACGGTCTTGCCGGTCTCAAGCCTCACCGAGGTCCACTCCTGGTCAACCTCGTCGGCACTGCGCATGTTCGCATTTATTCCAACCCCCAGGACTACATGACAGACATCCGCGGGATCTCCGACCAGCTCCAATAGAATTCCAGCTATTTTTTTCTGCCCGACCAAGACGTCGTTTGGCCACTTCAAGCCAGCGGAGCTGACCCCTAGCTCACGCAAGGTTTGCATCACCGCCAGGCCAACGACCAGACTGAGCCCTTCTAGCTGACGCATCCCACCTTCAATACGCAGGACAAGGCTGTAATAGAGGTTCTCGGCAAAGGGGCTGACCCACTTACGCCCTCTCCGCCCACGCCCGGCAGTCTGGCGCTCGGCCAACACTAGGAACGGCGAAGGCTGCCCACGCTCAATCAAGCGCAGAGCTTGCGCATTAGTCGAGTCTATCGAGTCGTAGACCAGCACGCCCCAAGGGCAAACAGCTGCCTGCCGGCCAATCTCAGCGGAACTGAGAGACGTTATAGGCGCCGCCAACTGATAGCCGCGCCCCCTGACCTTATGGATAGAGAGGCCCAGCTCGGCTTCCATCTGCTGCAGCTGCTTCCATACGGCACTACGACTGATACCCAGCGCATCGCCCAGGGCCTGCCCCGAGTGAAATCGCCCATCCTTAAGAAGCTCTAACAACATCAACATGCAAGTCTCGCCTCACAAAGAGGCAGGCATGATAGCTATGCATACGGGAGTTGCATAGAAAACAGCGGCAAGCAACGTCGCTTGAAGCAAGTAACGGAAGACAAGCCCCACTTGTGGGCGCTTGACTTTCCCGCGCGCAAAAACAAAACCCCTGA
>NZ_ATLP01000087.1:0-27658 GCF_000416215.1 Pseudomonas sp. CF161 | reverse complement strand
GATGCTCTCCCAGCTGAGCTAATCACCCTTTGCTTCGTTGAGGCCGCGAAATTTACGCAGATACCGAAGCTAAGTCAATAGCAGCGTTAGAGTTTTTTTCAAAAACAGCTGGGAGCAGCAAGCTTCAAGCCGCAAGAAAAAGCAGTACTGCTCCACCCCGCTTGCCGCTTGCAGCTAAAAGCTTGCCGCTGCTCTTATTCCTGATAAATCATTTTCTTGGTCATGCCGCCGTCGACCACGAACTCCTGGCCCGTGACGAACCCGGCGTTCTTGGACAACAACCAGGCCACCATCGCGGCAACGTCCTCGACCGTCCCGACCCTGCCCGCAGGGTGCTGGGCATGATCAAGATCACTCAACGGCTGCGCACGGCGCGCTGCCGGGTCACGTGCGTCGATCCAGCCCGGGCTGACCGCATTGACGCGGATTTCCGGCCCCAGGCTGATAGCCAGGGCATGGGTCAAGGCCAGCAACCCACCCTTACTCGCCGCGTAAGCCTCGGTATCGGGCTCGGACTGCCCGGCGCGGGTCGAGGCCAGGTTGACGATGGCGCCGCCGTGAGCACGCAGGTAAGGCGCACAGTGCTTGGCCAACAGCATCGGCCCACTGAGGTTTACCGCCAATACGCGGTTCCAATACGCCAGATCGAGGCTTTCCAGGGTGATATTGCGCGGATCGGCCACGGCCGCGTTGCACACCAGCGCATCCAGCCGACCAAACTGGCCGAGCACTTGCGCCACACCCTGGGCCACCTGCTTTTCGTCGGAGACATCCATGGCGATAAAGCAGGCGCTCTCCCCCATGACCTCGACCACCTTGGCGCCACGCGCGCGATCAAGGTCGGTCAATACCACTTGCCAGCCCTCGCTGATCAGCCAGGCGGCGATCCCCAGGCCAATGCCCCGCGCCGCGCCGGTGACCAGCGCAACGCGACCATTGGCACTGCCCTGCTGCGAGGACAACTCGATCACAAGGCGGCCAGGCCGCGAGCCAGGTCGGCTTGCAAGTCGGCAACGTCTTCGAGACCCACCGCGACCCGGATCAGACTGTCGCGAATGCCCGCCGCTTCACGCTCCTGCGGCGCCAGGCGACCGTGGGAAGTGGTGCTCGGGTGAGTGATGGTGGTTTTGCTGTCACCCAGGTTGGCGGTAATCGAGATCAGGCGCGTGGCATCGATAAAGCGCCAGGCACCGTCTTTGCCTCCCTTGACCTCAAAGCTGACCACCGCCCCAAAACCACGCTGCTGACGCTTGGCAAGTTCGTATTGCGGATGGCTTGGCAGGCCGGCGTAGTGCACCTTCTCGATGCCATCCTGCTGTTCCAGCCACTGCGCCAAGGCCAAGGCATTGGCACAGTGCGCACGCATGCGCAGGCTGAGGGTTTCAAGGCCCTTGAGGAAGATCCAGGCGTTGAACGGACTCAGGGTCGGCCCTGCGGTACGCAGGAAACCCACCACATCTTTCATCTGCTCACCGCGGCCGGCCACCACGCCGCCCATGCAACGGCCCTGGCCGTCGATGAACTTGGTCGCCGAATGCACCACCACGTCAGCACCCAGCTTCAATGGCTGTTGCAACGCGGGCGTGCAGAAACAGTTGTCGACCACCAGCATCGCACCCTTGGCGTGGGCCACTTCGGCCAGCGCGGCGATATCCACCAGCTCTGCCAGGGGGTTGGACGGCGATTCGACAAACAGCAATTTGGTATTGGCCTTGATTGCCGCATCCCAGCCGGACAGGTCCGCCAGGGGCACGTAATCGACTTCGATGCCAAAACGCTTGAAGTACTTTTCAAACAGACTGATGGTCGAGCCGAATACGCTGCGCGACACCAGCACATGATCGCCCGCGCTGCACAGGCTCATCACCACCGACAGAATGGCAGCCATGCCGGTAGCCGTGGCCACCGCCTGCTCCGCACCTTCCAGGGCGGCGATGCGCTCTTCGAAGGCGCGCACGGTCGGGTTGGTGTAGCGCGAATAAACGTTGCCTGGCACTTCGCCAGCGAACCGCGCGGCCGCATCGGCGGCCGTACGGAACACATAGCTTGAGGTGAAGAACATCGGGTCACCGTGTTCGCCTTCCGGCGTACGGTGCTGGCCGGCACGTACGGCCAGGGTGTCGAAAGCTACGCCATCAAGGTCGCTGTCCAGCCGACCGGCATCCCAATCCTGACTCATGCCGCCTACTCCTCAAGTCTTCTAAATGCTCTGAATCAGTTGTTGTACAGATCGATGATCGCGCTGACCGCCTGGGTCTTGACCTTGGAGGCATCGTTACGCGCGTTTTCGATCTTGTTCAGATAGGCCTCATCGACGTCGCCCGTGACGTACTTGCCGTCAAACACTGCACAGTCGAAATTCTCGATCTTGATCTTGCCGCCGCCGACCGCTTCGATCAGGTCCGGCAGGTCCTGATAGATCAGCCAATCGGCACCGATCAGGTCAGCCACGTCCTGGGTCGAACGATTGTGCGCAATCAGTTCGTGAGCGCTCGGCATGTCGATGCCGTATACGTTCGGGTAGCGCACGGCCGGTGCTGCGGAGCAGAAGTAGACGTTTTTCGCGCCGGCTTCGCGGGCCATCTGGATAATCTGTTTGCAGGTGGTGCCGCGCACGATCGAATCGTCCACCAGCATCACGTTCTTGCCGCGGAATTCCAGCTCGATAGCGTTGAGCTTCTGGCGTACGGATTTTTTCCGCGCAGCCTGGCCCGGCATGATGAAGGTACGGCCGATGTAGCGGTTCTTCACGAAGCCTTCGCGAAACTTCACACCCAGATGGTTAGCCAGCTCAAGCGCGGCGGTACGGCTGGTGTCCGGAATCGGGATGACCACGTCGATGTCATGCTCAGGACGCTCGCGCAGGATCTTCTCGGCCAGCTTCTCGCCCATGCGCAGGCGCGCCTTGTACACCGAGACGCCGTCGATGATCGAATCCGGGCGTGCCAGGTACACGTGTTCGAAGATGCACGGGGTCAGTTGCGGGTTGATTGCGCACTGGCGGGTGTGCAGCTTGCCGTCTTCAGTGATGTAAACCGCTTCACCCGGTGCCAGGTCACGGATCAGGGTGAAACCCAGCACATCCAGGGAAACGCTTTCCGAGGCGATCATGTACTCGACGCCCTCGTCAGTGTGACGCTGGCCGAAAACGATCGGGCGGATGCCATGCGGGTCGCGGAAACCGACGATGCCGTAACCGGTCACCATGGCCACGACTGCGTAACCACCAACGCAGCGGTTGTGCACGTCAGTCACGGCCGCGAACACGTCTTCTTCGGTCGGCTGCAGCTTGCCGCGCTGGGCCAGCTCGTGAGCGAACACGTTGAGCAGGACTTCGGAGTCGGAGTTGGTGTTGACGTGGCGCAGGTCGGATTCGTAAATCTCCTTGGCCAGTTGTTCAACGTTGGTCAGGTTACCGTTATGCGCCAGGGTAATGCCGTACGGCGAGTTGACGTAAAACGGTTGAGCTTCGGCCGAAGTCGAGCTGCCTGCGGTTGGATAGCGCACATGGCCGATGCCCATGTGGCCGACCAGGCGCTGCATATGCCGTTGATGGAATACATCACGGACCAGACCATTGTCCTTGCGCAGGAATAACCGGCCATCATGGCTGGTCACGATACCGGCAGCGTCCTGGCCGCGGTGCTGGAGGACGGTTAGCGCGTCATACAGCGCCTGATTGACGTTCGACTTACCGACGATACCGACGATGCCACACATGCGACGCAACCCCTACTTAATGAAACTGAACTGAACACATCTTACTGAGGCGTTTTGGCCGGTAAGAGGTGCTCCTTGAACGGAATATCAGCGGGTACGCTGATACCGCTGGCCAGCCACTGACTGCTCCACCCCAATATGAGGTTCTTCGACCAGTCTGCAACCAATAGAAATTGTGGCACCAGTCGCGACTGCTGCCACCAGGAATCCTGTTGTACCGGCCCCAGGCTCAACAGCCCGACCGCCACGACCACCAGCAACGCGCCACGCGCGGCGCCAAAGGCCATGCCGAGAAATCGATCGGTCCCGGAGAGGCCGGTGACGCGAATCAATTCGCCGATAAGAAAGTTGATCATTGCGCCTACCAGCAAGGTGGCGACAAACATGATGGCACAGCCCGCGATCACGCGAGCCGAAGGTGTTTCGATGTATCCGGCGAGGTACTCGGACAGTGAGCCACCGAACATCCAGGCAACGACTCCAGCGATAATCCAGGTCAGCAGCGACAGTGCTTCTTTGACGAAGCCGCGACTCAGACTGATCAACGCGGAGATGGCGATTATTGCAACGATCGCCCAATCAACCCAGGTAAATGGCACAGTGCAGCCTACAGACGGATAAGGCGGCGCATTTTAGCAGAGCGCTTGGCTGTCGGTAAGCTGCGATTCACTGTGCTTTTCAAATCAAGCAGATAGCCTTAACCGCGCTCAGGCTGAAAACGCACCACAAAACCCTTGAGGTTCTGCTGGCGACCCAGCAAGTCACGCAGACGATCGGCCTCGGCACGCTCGATCAGCGGGCCGACGAATACCCGATTTTTGCCATCGGCGGAACGGATATAGGCGTTATAGCCTTGACTGCGCAGGGTTTTCTGCAGGTTTTCAGCGCTTTCGCGGCTGGACAGGCTGGCCAGTTGCACCGACCAACTCACCGACAGGCCATTGGCATCGATCCGGCTCTGACTGGTGTCCGGCCGCGCGCTGGCAACAGACTGGGCAGGCGTAGGCTTGGGCGCGGCCGGCGCTGGAGCTGGAGCTGGCTTGATTGCAGCGGTCGGCGGCGCAACAGGGGTCGCCGGTGCACTCGGCACAATCGGCGCAGACGGTGCGGACTGCTGCACCACCTCGTCATCACTCGGAATCGGCTCCTGGGGCAGTGCTTGCGGCTCGGGAACTACCACCGGCTCGACCTGCACCTGAGGCATGACAGGCGCTTGCGGCGCGACAGGCGCCTCGACGCTGACATGACGCTGCTCATCTTCGCGGGAAAACAGCATGGGCAGGAAGATCACCGCCAGTGCCACCAGAACCAGAGCTCCAACCATTCGCTGCTTGTAGACGTTATCCAGCATAGCCATGTGCAGCTTCCTCCGTGGAGCGCCGGGCGAGCCACTCAAGCGCCTCGGCAACACAATAAAAAGATCCGAACAGCAGGATTTCATCCTCTGCCGTCGCAAGCGCGCACTGCCCTTCCAAAGCGGTAGCAACGCTGTCATAGGACGTTACGCGAGCCCCAAGGTTCTCCAGCGCCGCCTGCAAATCCGCAACCGGACGCGCCCGAGGGCAATCCAGAGGGGCCACCGCCCAGGTGTCGACCTGCGGATGCAGATGTTCAACCACGCCAGCCAGGTCTTTATCCGCCAGCAGACCAAACACCGCCAGGCGCTTGCCAGCCACGGGCCGACGGGCCAGGCGTTCGGCCAGGTACTGCGCGGCGTGCGGGTTGTGGCCTACATCCAGCAACAGATTAAGGCGCTTGCCTTGCCACTCAAACTGCCGACGATCCAGGCGACCGACCACCCGGGTCTGACGCAAGGCCGCCACTATCCGCTCCGGCTGCCAAGGCAGGCCCGTCAGCAAATAGGCCTGCAAGGCCAGGGCGGCGTTTTCCATGGGCAGATCGAGCAACGGCAAATCGTGCAGCTCGACTGGAGCGCCCGCAAGGTCGAGGCCGCGCCATTGCCAGTGCTGGTCGGTCATGCCCAAGTCAAAGTCGCGCCCACGCAGGAAGAATGGGCAATTGAGCTCACGCGCCTTGTCCAGCAGCGGCTGTGGCGGATTGAGATCCCCACACAGCGCCGGCGCACCCTGGCGAAAGATTCCGGCCTTCTCGAAGGCCACGGACTCACGGGTATCGCCAAGATAGTCAACGTGATCGACACCAATACTGGTCACCAGCGCCAGATCCGCATCCACCAGGTTGACCGTATCCAGGCGCCCACCCAGGCCGACCTCCAGCACCACCGCATCAAGCCCGGCGCGCTGGAACAGCCAAAAGGCCGCCAGGGTGCCCACCTCGAAATAGGTCAGGGAAATCTCGCCACGCCCAGCATCGACCGCGGCAAAGGCTTCACACAGCTCGGCATCGCTGGCTTCGACGCCATCGATCTGCACCCGCTCGTTGTAACGCAGCAGGTGTGGCGAGTTGTATTCCCCTACTCGCAACCCCTGGGTTCGCAGCAGCGACGCCACGAACGCACAGGTCGAACCCTTGCCGTTGGTGCCGGTCACCGTAATCACCCGAGGCGCCGGCTGGCCCAATCCCATGCGGGACGCTACCTCTTGCGAGCGTGCGAGCCCCATGTCGATGGCCGACGGATGCAACTGCTCGAGGTAGGCGAGCCACTCGCCAAGGGTACGTTGGGTCATAGGTTGGCTGGAGCCGGCGGAACCACGATCGGCTCGACAGGTGCGGCGACGAACTCAGGCGTCGGCAGCCCCATCAATTGCGCCAGCAGATTGCCCAGGCGTGGGCGCAGTTCCTGGCGGGCGATGATCATGTCGATCGCGCCGTGTTCCAGCAGGAACTCACTGCGCTGGAAGCCTTCCGGCAGCTTTTCACGCACGGTCTGCTCGATAACCCGCGGACCGGCGAAGCCGATCAGGGCCTTGGGTTCGGCGACGATCACATCACCCAGCATCGCCAGGCTCGCCGACACACCACCGTAGACCGGATCGGTCAGCACGGAGATGAACGGGATACCTTCTTCACGCAGGCGCGCCAGTACCGCAGAGGTCTTGGCCATTTGCATCAGGGAGATCAGTGCTTCCTGCATCCGCGCACCACCGGAGGCGGCGAAGCAGATCATCGGGCATTTGTTTTCCAGGGCGTAGTTGGCGGCACGAACAAAGCGCTCACCGACGATGGCGCCCATGGAACCGCCCATGAAGGAGAACTCGAACGCGGAAACCACCACCGGCATGCCCAGCAGGGTGCCACTCATGGAGATCAGTGCGTCCTTCTCGCCGGTCTGCTTCTGCGCGGCAGTCAGGCGATCCTTGTACTTCTTGCCATCGCGAAACTTCAGGCGATCCACCGGCTCCAGGTCGGCGCCCAGTTCGGCACGGCCTTCGGCATCGAGAAAAATGTCGATACGGGCGCGAGCACCGATACGCATGTGGTGATTGCACTTAGGGCAAACATCCAGGGTTTTTTCCAGCTCCGGCCGATACAGCACCGCCTCGCAGGACGGGCACTTGTGCCAAAGACCTTCAGGCACCGAGCTTTTCTTCACCTCGGAACGCATGATCGAAGGGATCAGTTTGTCTACTAACCAGTTGCTCATGCTTTCTTTCTCCAGTACCGGCGGCCCGAACGCTCTGGTTCGCAGCCCCGCGTATGCCCTTGAGCTAAATTCATGTGTGCGGCGATGATCGGTGCGCTACCGCGGTCAGCACGAGGCTCGACCTGCCTGTAACGAACTGCTCCTCAGCCATCCCGGCAGCCCGCAACAGAGCGGTTGCCACTTCGATTTCGGCCTGTCCGAAGACAGTGCCCACCTGTTTTGTACAGTGGAGTTATGGACGGCGGCAGACTGCCAGCCGTCACATCGACTCACTGCTGCTGCGCACGGCCTGCATAAATGCGCGAATCTTTGCCTGATCCTTGATGCCCTTGCCCTGCTCCACCCCACCACTGACATCCACCGCGTAGGGGCGCACCTGGGCAATTGCCCGGGCCACATTCTGCGCAGTCAAACCGCCAGCCAGGATGATCGGCTTGTTCAGGCCCTGCGGTACCAGTGACCAGTCGAAGGCTTCACCGGTTCCACCGGGTACGCCCTCGACATAGGTGTCCAGCAAAATCCCGCTGGCCTTTGCATACGCCGCGCAACTGCCGGCGATATCATCCCCGGCCTTGACCCGCAGCGCCTTGATGTAGGGGCGATGGTAGCCGTCACAATCGGCCGGCGACTCATCGCCATGAAACTGCAGCAGATCCAGGGGCACCGCATCGAGAATCTCCCCCAGCTCGCAACGGCTGGCGTTGACGAACAACCCAACAGTGGTCACAAACGGCGGCAACGCGGCAATGATCGACCGCGCCTGCTGCACAGTGACCGCCCGCGGGCTCTTGGCGTAAAACACCAGGCCGATGGCATCAGCCCCGGCCTCGACCGCCGCCAGCGCATCCTCTATGCGGGTAATCCCACAAATTTTGCTGCGAACGGCTGTCATGTTGTGTAAACCCCGGGGCAAATCCGTAAAAGTTCTGGATGGTAGCAAATGCTTTTCCCAGCGTCAGCCGTCAAGTTCGGTGAAACCGGTGAGGAAATGTGGCCCGATGTATCGCTCCGGCAGCTGGAACTCATCCCGGTACTCGACCTGCACCAGATACAGCCCGAACGGGTGCGCCGTAACCCCGCCAGTACGCCGAATGCGACTTTCCAGCACCTCCCCGGCCCATTCCACGGGGCGCTCGCCCGCGCCAATGGTCATCAACACGCCGGCAATATTGCGCACCATGTGATGCAAAAAGGCGCTGGCACGGATGTCCAGGACGATCATCTTGCCGTGCCGGGTAACCCGCAGATGGTGAATTTCCTTGATCGGCGACTTGGCCTGGCACTGTCCGGCACGGAAGGCGCTGAAGTCATGGGTGCCCACCAGGTAGCGCGCGGCCTCGGCCATGCGTTCGACATCCAGCGGGCGGTGGTTCCAGGTGACTTCTTCATTGAGGTGGGCCGGGCGGATCTGATCGTTGTAGATCACATAGCGATAACGCCGGGCAATGGCCTTGAAGCGCGCATGGAAATGCGCCGGCATGACCTGGGCCCAACTGACGCTGACGTCATGGGGCAGATTGATATTGGCGCCCATGACCCACGCCTTGAGCGAACGCTCGGCCTGGGTGTCGAAATGCACCACCTGTCCGCAGGCATGCACACCCGCATCGGTACGTCCGGCACAGGACAGCACCACCGGGGAGTCGGCCACCTTGGACAGGGCCTTCTCCAGGGTTTCCTGCACGGTGGGCACGCCGGACGACTGCCGCTGCCAGCCGCGATAGCGCGAACCCTTGTATTCAACACCCAGGGCGATTCTGAAAAAGCCTGCGGCCGCCATTTCGGCGGCCGCGTTATCTATATTTGCCAAGAACTTACAGCCTGCTGATGTACGCAAAGGCGGCCATTATAAGGCCGCCGGGAGCAGACGCCATGCGCCACGGGCTTTTAGTTGCAGATCGGTCTTTCGCCCAGAGCCACACCTAATGGGATTGCATCGCCACCCAGGTAATCGCTATATAGATAAAT
Organism: Pseudomonas sp. CF161; assembly: GCF_000416215.1. NCBI lineage: Bacteria > Pseudomonadati > Pseudomonadota > Gammaproteobacteria > Pseudomonadales > Pseudomonadaceae > Pseudomonas > Pseudomonas sp. CF161. The sequence continues at coordinate 18,405 of NZ_ATLP01000087.1, read as the reverse complement.
ATATAACGAACTATAAAAGACCCACCCGACCGAGACCTGATGAATGACCGCCACAAGCAAAGAAGCCGTGGGCCTGGCCTACAGCCTGGAAGGCATGCTCCACGCCAAACGCATGACTTGGGAAGCGATAGCCGAGATGGCCAGGCGCATCACGCCGGGCATGCTCGAATCAGCGGCCCGGGAGCTGGGGCTGGCGATTCTCAAGGACCTGAACATGGAGCGGATCTGGCATCCCTTGCTGATTCGCTTTGGCGAAAACACCCTGAAAACCTTCAAGCAGCGCTCCGAAGGTGATCCCAGGCTGGGGCAGAACGATATTTTCTTTATTGATCTGGGGGTGGTCTGGGATCGCCACGAGGGCGACTCCGGCGCCACCTTTACCACCGGCAACGACCCCGAGATGCAGGCCTGCGCGTCAGCAGCCAAGACCCTGTTCGACCGCGTGCATGACCACTGGAAGAACCACCAGGTGGCCGGCCCCGAACTCTACCGCTACGCCGAAGAGCAGGCGAGCGCCATGGGCTGGGTACTGAACCTGGACATCAAGGGCCATCGCGTCAGCGACTTTCCCCATGCGATCTACCGCGCGGGCGATCTGGGAGATTTCCAAGAGTGCCCGAACGTCGGCCTGTGGATCCTGGAGATCCAGATCGCCCACCCTACCCGGCCCTTCGGCGCCTTCTACGAAGACCTGCTGACCTGAAACCGCTTCAAGCGATGCCTTGCACCGGTAACACACGCCAGACAGCCATCGCAGGCAAGCACCCAAGCCGAAGCACATACAAAAACGGCAGCCTCAAGGGCTGCCGTTTTATTTAGACCTCAGCGTCGATCAAGCCAGGCGCGTCAGCATTTCCTTGGCTTCGTTTTTCTGGCCATCACTGCCTTCGCTGATCACTTCGCCGAGAATATCCCGGGCGCCGTCGTTATCACCCATATCAATGTAGGCCTGGGCCAGGTCCAGCTTGGTGGCCACTTCGTCGGTGCCGGAGAGGAAATCGAAATCACCCTCGTCCATGCCGACCGCCGCGTCTTCAGCCGTGAAAGTGGGCTCGGCTACTGCCGGCTGCTCCAGGCTCTGGGACAAACGATCCAACTCGGCGTTGACATCGTCCAGCTCGGAAGCGAATGCATCCTTGGGCTCGGGCTGGGCATCCATCTCGTCGGCCAGCGACAGATCGAAGTCGGCCGGCAGGTCCAGATCATCCAGCGGCGCTTCGGTGATCGTCGGCACCTCGCCCAGCGGCAGATCCTTGAGATCGTCCTCCAGGCTCAACAGGAAATCCTCGTCACTCTGAGCCGTAGCCGGCAAGTCTTCACCCAGGTCCAGGTCGAAGTCCGACAGATCGTCCAGGCTTTCCTTGGCCTCGGTCTGCTGTTGCAGCACCGATTCGAAACTCAGGTCATCATCCAGCGGGAACTCGTCGAGGACCGGCTCTGGCGCAACCACAGCCGGCGAGGCTGCTTCCAGATCGTCCAGGCTCAGGTCGAAATCAGCATCAAACCCTTCGATCGGCAGCTCGGCAATCGGTGCCGGTGGCTCATCCTGCAACAGTTCCTTGACGTATTCGGCATCCAGCTCCGCAGCCACTGCCGCCGCACCCAGGCCCGCAGCCGCTGCTGCCACAACCACCATCGCCGGGAAACGGCTCTTGAGTTGCTCGACTTCGGCGTGGTTCTTGCCATTGGCCACCAGCTGCCGCTCCTGAGCGACGAAGGCACTGCGATCGCCCTGGAGGCCATAGACCTCCATCAGTTTCAGGCGCAATTCGCTGCGCTGCGGCTCCAGCTTGACCGCTTCTTCAAGCAGCTCGGCGGCCTGATTCAGGCGGCCGGCATTGATATGGTTCTGCGCCTGTTCCAGCACATCGGTCGGATGCTCAACCGCAGCAGCCACCACAGGCGCTACTACCGCGACCGGCGCCACCACTGGCACAGGCGCCGGAGCAGGTACTGGGGCGGCAGCCAGCTTGACGCTCGGTGCAGGCACTTCCAGGCCTTCGAAGCTGCTTTCCGGCAGATCCAGCTCCTCGCTGGTGATGTCGTTCTCTTCAGACAAGGCCCGGGCCATGCGCAGATGCTTTTCCGCTTCCTGCTGGGCCTTGCGACGGCGCGCCAGGAGCAACAGCAACAGCAGGACCAGGACCGCGCCGCCGCCTACCAGACCCAGCAGGATCGGATTGGTCAGCAGCTCGTTGAACGTGGCGTCATCGGACTTGGGCTCCTGAGCCGCCGCCGGGGTGGCGTCAGGAGCGGCAGCGGCGGCAACAACCGGGGCCGGTTCGGTCACCGGGGTTGCAGCAACCGCTGGAGTTTCAGGCTTGGCCACCAACTCTGCGGGCATGGCCGCTGGCACTGCCGCAGCGGCTGCAGGCTTGGCTGCGCCTTCAGCTTCGAGTTTGGCCAGTTGATTGTTTTTCAACTCGATCAGGCGTTGCAGCTTATCCAACTGGCTTTGCAGATCGGTCATGCGGCTTTTCAGCTCGGCATTGTCGCGGCGGGTGGTATCCAGGCTTTCCTGGGTGACCGCCAATTTGTTGCTCAAAGCCTTGCTGTCGCCCGCCGCGCCTTTGCCACGCCCCTTGGCGGAGTCGGCAGAGACCAGGCTCAGGCTGTCTTTGGCTGGCCCCTGCCCGGCGACCTTGTCGCCGCCACCACGGCGAGTGGCATCCAGTTGCTGCTGGCCACGCGCCGCGGAGCGACGGCCCTGGCGCCAGGCAGCATTTTGCGCGGCCACTTCGGCGATCGCCTGGGGCTGCGGCAAGCTGGTGCTCTGCACCGGATCGGGCAAGCGCAGAACCTTGCCGGTTTTCAGGCGATTGATGTTGCCATCGATAAAGGCATCCGGGTTCAGCGCCTGGATCGCCAGCATGGTTTGCTGCACCGAACCGCCGTTGCGGGCCTTGGCGGCGATTTCCCACAGGGTGTCGCGGGCCGAGGTGGTGTATTGCGCAGGCTTGCTGACCGCAGTGACCGGCGCCCGCACCGTAGCGACGGCAGGTGCAGGCTTGGCCGCGGCTTCGGCGGTTTGTGCGGAGAATTTCGACGGATCCAGCAACACGCTGTAATCACGCAGCAGGCGACCGTTGGGCCACATCACCTGCACCAGAAACTTGACCATCGGCTCGGACAGCGGCTTGCTCGACGTGACGCGCAAGACACTTTTGCCGCTGGCATTGATGACCGGGGTAAAACTCAGATCGTTGAGGAAGGCCTGGCGGTCGACACCGGCCTTGGCGAAATCATCTGCCGAACCCAGGCTGGGGACCACTTCGGCCGCAGTGAGATCCTTGACATCCAGCAGTTCGATTTCTGCTACCAAAGGCTGGTTCAGAGTCGACTTCAGCGTCAGCTCCCCGAGCCCAAGCGCATGCGCCATACCGGAGGACAGCGCCGATGCGGCCGCTATTGCTAACACCAGTTTGCGAACTTGAACCATAGCCTCATCCTTTGTCTGAACATTCCTCGGCCAGCGAGAAGGTGTTGTAGCAACTGCCGTAAGGCACTGCGCGCGGCCTTGAATAGCCATTGCGCGCGATTATTTACTCATGCCCTTGGAAGCACCTGACGGTAGCTCACCTCCAGCAAACCAGCCAAGCATAGCGCCCGGCTAGATTCATTCTGCAAATTGTCGCCAAGTATCTTTTACAGAAGGTCTTTTATCAACAACTCAGCCAACTGCACCGCATTGAGCGCAGCGCCTTTGCGTACGTTATCTGACGTCAGCCACAGATTAAGTTCCGAAGGGTCATCGACCCCCGTACGCACCCGGCCGACATACACCACGTCTTGTCCGACCGCATCACCCACCGCTGTCGGATAATCGCCGGCTTCCACCAACTCGACACCCGGCGCGGACTCCAGCGCCGCATTGACCGCTGCCAGGTCGATGGCGCGGCCTGACTGCAGGGTCACGCTATAGCTATCGCCAAAAAACACCGGGGCTTGAACGCAAGTGACAGAAATCTTTAACAAAGGTTGTCCCAGGACCTCACGCAGCTCACGAACCAGGCGTTTTTCCAGCAGGGTATGCCCCTGGGCATCGGGCGTACCGACCTGGGCCAACAGATTGAAGGCCATCTGCCGATCGAAAAAACGCGGCTCCAGCGGGCGTACGTTGAGCAGTTCGGCGGTCTGGCGCGCCAGCTCCGTCACGGCTTCGCGGCCCTGGCTGGATACCGCCAGGCTCGCGGTCAGGTTGACCCGCTGCAGATCGAGCAAACCCACCAGGGGCGCCAGCACCACGGCCAGCGAGGTCGCCGAAGCGCTCGGGCTGCTCAATTGCACCGGCTTCTGCAAGCCGGCCAACACCTGGGCATTGGCCTCGGGCACCACATTCGGCGCCTGGGCCGACGGCAACGCACCGGAGAGGTCGATTACCGTGCACTGGGCCGCACTGGCGCGCGGGGCGAAGCTCAGGGTCACCGCCGGGCCGGCGGCAAAGAACACGATCTGCACTTTGCTGAAATCGAACTCGTCGACTTCACGCACGCGCACGTTCTTGCCGCGAAACGGCACCGAATGCCCGGCGGACTCGCTGCTGGCCAGCAGGTGCAGGTTGCCGACCGGAAAATCGCGTTCTTCGAGAATCTGGACGAGGGTTTCGCCGACAGTACCGGTGGCGCCGACAACGGCGATATCAAAGGACTGGTTCATGGTGCTACCTCTGGCGAAACGTGGGGAGCGGCACTTTACCCGGCGCATGGGGGCGAGGCAATTCGCCCGCGGGCCACGGAGTGCCCGGTTTGGGCGTTATTGAAAGGAAGTCGACGGTTGGCACCACGAAAAAGCCCGCACCTCTTGCAAGGCGCGGGCTCGTTCAAGCCATCAGTCGATCAACGCTCCAGCAGGATCCGCAGCATGCGACGCAGCGGTTCCGCCGCGCCCCACAACAGCTGGTCGCCCACGGTGAACGCGCCGAGGAACTGCGAGCCCATGTTCAGCTTGCGCAGACGCCCTACCGGAATGTTCAGGGTGCCGGTGACCTTGGTCGGGCTCAGCTCCTGCATGCTGATATCACGCTGATTCGGCACCAGCTTGACCCAGGGATTGTGCTGGCTGATCAGCCCTTCGATATCGGCGATCGGTACGTCTTTGTTGAGCTTGATGGTCAGCGCCTGGCTGTGGCAGCGCATGGCGCCGATCCGCACGCAGATGCCGTCCACCGGGATCGGGCTCTTGAAGCGACCGAGGATTTTGTTGGTCTCGGCCTGGGCCTTCCACTCTTCGCGGCTCTGGCCGTTCGGCAGTTCCTTGTCGATCCAAGGGATCAGGCTGCCGGCCAATGGCACACCGAAGTTCTCGGTCGGGTAGGCATCGCTGCGCATGGCTTCGGCCACACGCCGATCGATGTCGAGGATCGCACTGGCCGGGTCAGCCAGTTGATCGGCGACCGCCGCGTGGGTGGCGCCCATCTGCTTGATCAGCTCACGCATGTTCTGCGCACCGGCACCGGAGGCCGCCTGATAGGTCATGGCGCTCATCCACTCCACCAGGCCGGCTTCGAACAGGCCGCCCAGGCCCATCAGCATCAGGCTGACGGTGCAGTTGCCGCCAATGTAGTTCTTGGTCCCGGCGTCCAGTTGCTGGTCGATGACCCGGCGGTTGACCGGATCCAGGACGATGACCGCGTCATCCTGCATGCGCAGGCTGGAAGCGGCATCGATCCAGTAACCCTGCCAGCCGGCTTCGCGCAGCTTGGGGAATACTTCGCTGGTGTAGTCGCCACCCTGGCAGGTCAGAATCACGTCGAGGGTTTTCAGCTCTTCAATGCTGTACGCGTCCTTGAGCGGGGCAATGTCCTTGCCCACGGACGGGCCTTGGCCGCCGACATTGGAGGTGGTGAAAAACACCGGCTCAATAAGGTCGAAGTCTTGCTCTTCCAGCATCCGCTGCATGAGCACGGAACCGACCATACCGCGCCAACCGATCAGACCTACACGTTTCATCGCAACTACACCTATACAAAAGTGGGCCACCGTCTGAGCGGTGGGCCCGAAAGATTACAGATTCCGCAGCGCGGCGACTACTGCATCGCCCATTTCCTGCGTACCTACCTTCTCGCAACCGGCAGACCAGATGTCACCGGTGCGCAAACCTTGATCCAGCACCAGGCTCACGGCCTGCTCGATGGCAGCCGCCGCGTCGTGCAGATTGAAGCTGTAACGCAGCATCATCGACACCGACAGAATGGTCGCCAACGGGTTGGCAATGCCCTGCCCGGCGATGTCCGGCGCCGAACCGTGGCATGGCTCGTACATGCCCTTGTTGTTGGCATCCAGGGAGGCCGACGGCAGCATGCCAATGGAACCGGTGAGCATCGAGGCTTCGTCGGACAGGATGTCGCCGAACATGTTGTCGGTGACGATCACGTCGAATTGCTTCGGCGCGCGCACCAGTTGCATGGCCGCGTTGTCGACGTACATGTGGCTCAGTTCGACATCCGGGTAATCCTTGGCCACTTGCTCGACCACTTCACGCCACAGCTGGCTGGATGCCAGGACGTTGGCCTTGTCCACCGAGCACAGCTTCTTGCCACGCACACGGGCCATGTCGAAACCGACCCGGGCGATACGGCGGATTTCACTTTCGCTGTACGGCAGGGTGTCGTAGGACTGACGCTCGCCGTTTTCCAGCTCACGAGTACCCCGTGGCGCGCCGAAGTAGATACCACCGGTCAGCTCACGCACGATGAGGATGTCGAGACCGGAAACGATCTCCGGCTTCAGGCTCGAGGCATCGGCCAGTTGCGGGTAGAGGATCGCCGGACGCAGGTTGCCGAACAGGCCCAGTTGGGCACGGATTTTCAGCAGACCGCGCTCAGGGCGGATATCACGCTCGATCTTGTCCCATTTCGGACCGCCCACCGCGCCCAGCAGCACTGCGTCCGCGGCGCGGGCACGCTCCAGGGTCTCGTCCGCCAGGGGCACGCCATGCTGGTCGATGGCCGCGCCGCCGATCACGTCGTGGCTCAGCTCGAAACCCAGGTTGTACTTGTCATTGGCCAGGTTCAGGACCTTGACCGCCTCGGCCATGATTTCCGGGCCAATACCGTCACCAGGGAGAATCAGAATCTGCTTGCTCATGCGTTCCTCGTTTGCTCTGTCGGCGTGCCCGCGGGCACACCCGGGAAAATGTTATCGCTCGGCCCACAGCACCAGTACATCTGTACTGAACGAACCATCGGCCTCAATCTCAAAATAATCGCGCACTTCGTTGCCCATGGCTTGCTGCAACTGGCGAATGGCGACGCGCAGTTCCTGTGGCGTGCGCATGCGCTCGACCCAGGAGTTGTACTCAAGACGCAGGCGCTGGCGCGTGGTACTGCGCGTATGCAAGCCGGCCTCGCTGACCTGGTGCAGCCACTCAGCCGCCGAATAATCGCGCACATGGCTGGTATCGCGCAGCACTTCGACGCTTTGCAGGTAAGTGTCGAACAGCGGGCTGCCCGGCGACATCACATCGATAAAGGCCGCGACGCCACCGGGCTTCAGCACCCGACGCACTTCACGCAGGGCCAGGCCGAGATCGCTCCAATGGTGCGCCGAGTAGCGGCTGAAGACAAAGTCGAACTCGCCATCGGCAAACGGCAGGCGCTCGGCGGCGCCCCGCACGGTGCTGATATTGCCCAGGCCGCGGTCCACCGCCGCCCCCGCCACCACATCCAGCATCTGCTGCGAAAGGTCGTAGGCCACCACCTCCCTGACCAGCGGCGCCGCATGAAAACTCACATGGCCGGCGCCACAGCCCAGGTCCAGCAGGCGCGCAGCGCCCTGCCCCGCCAGTGCCGATTGCAGCAGGGCGAACTCGGCGCCTTGAGCGTGCACGGCACTGCTCAGATAGGCCGAGGCCTGTTCACCGAATTGCTTTTGCACGACTTGGCTATGGGCGTTGCTGGTCATGATGAAGTCCTTTGGGAGAGTGTTGCCGGGTTCAGACTATGGAGCACTGCCTGCGCATGGGCGCAGGCAGCGGCGTGGCGGTACTCGACGCGCGGCTGCCGGGGCTCGGCTCAGGCGTCGCGAAACAACCAGGGCTGGCTGGCGCGATGCTTGGCTTCGAAGGTCGCAATCGCATCGCCGTCCTGCAGGGTCAGGCCGATGTCGTCCAGGCCGTTGAGCAGGCAGTGTTTGCGGAACGCATCGATCTCGAAGTTCAAGACCTTGCCGTCAGGACGGGTCACGGTCTGGGCTTGCAGGTCGACCTGCAATTGGTAGCCGGGGGTGGCCTCCACTTGCTGGAACAGTTCGTCGACTTCAGCGTCGCTCAAGATGATCGGCAGCAAGCCGTTCTTGAAGCTGTTGTTGAAGAAGATGTCGGCATAGCTCGGCGCGATGATGCTGCGGAAACCGTACTCCTCCAGGGCCCAGGGCGCGTGCTCGCGGCTCGAGCCGCAGCCGAAGTTCTCCCGGGCCAGCAACACGCTGGCACCCTGATAACGCTCGGCGTTGAGCACGAAATCCTTGTTCAAGGGGCGCTTGGAGTTGTCCTGATACGGTTGCCCCACATCCAGGTAACGCCACTCATCGAACAGGTTCGGGCCGAAGCCGGTGCGCTTGATGGATTTCAAGAACTGCTTGGGGATGATCTGGTCGGTGTCGACGTTGGCACGGTCCAAAGGCGCGACAAGACCAGTGTGCTGGGTAAAAGCTCTCATGATTACTGCGCTCCCTGGGTCAATTCACGGACGTCGATGAAGCGACCGTTCACTGCGGCGGCGGCGGCCATGGCCGGGCTCACCAGGTGGGTACGACCACCGGCGCCCTGACGGCCTTCGAAGTTGCGGTTGGAGGTCGATGCACAGTGCTCGCCCGACTCCAAGCGGTCCGGGTTCATGGCCAGGCACATCGAGCAGCCCGGCTCGCGCCATTCAAAACCGGCTTCAAGGAAAATCTTGTCCAGCCCTTCCGATTCGGCTTGAGCCTTCACCAGGCCCGAACCCGGCACCACGATGGCCTGCTTGATGGTCGAGGCCACTTTGCGGCCTTTGGCGATCACCGCGGCGGCGCGCAGGTCTTCGATCCGCGAGTTGGTGCAGGAGCCGATGAAGACACGGTCCAACTGAATGTCGGTGATCGCCTGATTGGCGGTCAAACCCATGTATTTCAAGGCGCGGACGATGGAGTCGCGCTTGACCAGGTCCATTTCCTTGGCCGGGTCCGGCACGTTCTGATCCACGGCCAGAACCATTTCCGGGGAAGTGCCCCAGCTGACTTGCGGCTTGATCTGTGCGGCGTCGAGCTCGACCACGGTGTCGAAGGTGGCGTCGGCATCGGACACCAAGTCTTTCCAGGCTTCGACGGCCAAGTCCCATTCGGCGCCCTTGGGTGCAAACGGGCGGCCCTTGACGTACTCCACGGTCTTTTCGTCCGCCGCCACCAGGCCCACGCGGGCGCCGGCTTCGATGGACATGTTGCAGATGGTCATGCGGCCTTCGACGGACAAATCGCGGATAGCGCTGCCGGCAAACTCGATGGCATGGCCGTTGCCGCCGGCGGTGCCGATCTTGCCGATCACCGCGAGCACGATGTCCTTGGCGGTCACGCCAAAGGGCAAGGTGCCTTCAACGGACACCAGCATGTTTTTCATTTTCTTGGCGACCAGGCACTGAGTGGCGAGCACATGCTCGACCTCGGAGGTGCCGATACCGTGAGCCAAGGCACCGAAGGCGCCGTGGGTGGAGGTATGGGAGTCGCCGCAGACCACGGTCATGCCCGGCAAGGTTGCACCCTGTTCCGGGCCGATCACGTGGACGATGCCCTGACGCACGTCGTTCATCTTGAATTCGACGATGCCGTACTCGTCACAGTTGTCATCAAGGGTCTGCACTTGCAGACGCGAGACCTGGTCGGCAATCGCTTCGATCCCGCCTTTGCGCTCGGGCGTGGTGGGTACGTTGTGGTCCGGGGTGGCGATGTTGGCATCGATGCGCCACGGCTTGCGCCCGGCCAGACGCAGGCCTTCGAAGGCTTGCGGCGAAGTCACTTCGTGGATGATGTGACGATCGATATAGATCAGCGCCGAACCATCGTCGCGCTGTTTGACCAAATGCGAATCCCAGAGCTTGTCGTAGAGCGTTTTGCCGGCCATCAGACGTTTCCTCATCAGCTTGTTTCTATGCCGCGGGTCATTGCTGACACCCGATCAATAACCCCTTGGCTTGTGAGGCTGATGCTATGGCGTTACATTAAATAACTCAAATTCATATTTTTTATGCTTTGGATAACAAACTGGAATACAAACATGGACCTGGCCAACCTCAATGCTTTTATTGCCATCGCCGAGACCGGCAGTTTCTCCGGGGCGGGCGAACGGCTGCATCTGACCCAGCCGGCCATCAGCAAGCGTATTGCCGGGCTGGAGCAGCAACTCAAGGTCCGGCTGTTCGATCGCCTGGGTCGTGAAGTGGGCCTGACCGAGGCCGGGCGCGCCCTGCTGCCACGGGCTTACCAGATCCTCAACGTACTGGATGACACGCGCCGGGCGCTGACCAACCTTACCGGCGAAGTCACCGGGCGCCTGACCCTGGCCACCAGCCATCACATCGGCTTGCACCGCCTGCCGCCGCTGTTGCGGGCGTTTACCAGGAAATACCCGGACGTGGCCCTGGATATCCAGTTTCTCGACTCGGAAGTGGCCTATGAAGAAATCCTCCATGGCCGCGCCGAACTGGCGGTCATCACCCTGGCCCCCGAACCCCATGCCCTGGTCAAGGCCAAGCCGGTGTGGGACGACCCGCTGGATTTCGTCGCCGCGCCCGAGCACCCGCTGGTCAGCAATGGCCAGGTCAGCCTGGCGGACATTGCCTTGCATCCGGCGGTTTTCCCCGGCGGCAACACCTTCACCCACCATATCGTGCAGCGCCTGTTCGAAGCCCAGGGGCTGACGCCGAACATCGCCATGAGCACTAACTATCTGGAAACTATAAAAATGATGGTGTCCATTGGCCTGGCCTGGAGCGTGCTGCCGCGCACCATGCTCGACGAACAGGTGGCGCGCATCCCTTTACCGGGCATACAGCTCACTCGCCAGCTAGGCTATATCCTGCACACCGAACGGACGCTGTCGAACGCTGCGCGGGCTTTCATGGCCTTATTGGATGCACAAATCGATTGGCCAGGGAGTCAGGCACAAGAACCCCGGCAATAATCTGTGCCTACCCTTTAATACTTTGAGCTTCCCGCGCCAAACGCCCTATTCAGCCCAAGGCCCGCAGCCAATGCCCAAACCCGCCGACCGTATGCCCCCCATGCCGCGTGTCCATGCGCTCGACCCTCGTGAGTCGGAGCAAAGCTGGGAGAGTGCACCGCAATTGCTGGCCGCACTCAATGGCGCACGCCTGGGCGCCTGGTATTGGGACATCGAAAGCGGGCAAATCAGCTGGTCGCGGGGCACCCAGGCGCTGTTTGGCTTCGACCCGCGCCAGCCACTGCCCAAGGACCTGGAATACCTCGACCTGCTGCCCCCCGAAGATCGCGCCAAGACCGTCCGCGCCTTCCACTCGGTACTGGCCGGCGCGCCACTGGAACAGGCCATGCACCACCGCATCCGCTGGCCCGATGGCAGCCTGCACTGGCTGGAAATCAACGGCAGCGTGCTCCCGGACAAAAACGGCAAGCCCCGAATGATCGGGGTGATTCGCGAGATCACCCACCAGCGTCAACGGGAGCAAGCCCTCAGCAGCTCGGAAAAGCGTTTTGCCACGCTGTTTCATCTCTGCCCCAACATGGTGTTGCTGACCCGCCTGGAAGACGGCCTGATCAGCGAGGCCAATCAATACTTCGAAAGCCTGTTCGGTTGGCCGGCGCACACGGTGATTGGTCGCACCACCGTGGAAATCGGCCTATGGGTCAACCCCGAGCAACGGGCGCAACTGGTCAAGGCCGTGCTGAAAAAGGGCCGGGCCGCGAGCCTTGAAGTCCAGTTGTGTGCCAGCAACGGGCAGATTCACGATGGCATTCTCAGCGCCCAGAAGGTCGAGCTGGAGGGGCAGGCCTATCTGCTCAGTACCTTCCTTGATACCAGCGAGCGCAAACGCGCCGAACAGGCCCTCAAGGACAGCCAGGAGCGCCTCGACCTGGCCCTGGATTCGGCCCAGCTCGGCACCTGGGACTGGCACATCCCCAGCGGCATGCTCTACGGTTCGGCGCGGGCCGCCCAGTTGCACGGCCTGGACCCCGCGCCCTTTCACGAGTCATTCGACGCGTTTTTCGAAGGTGTGCCCGACGAAGAGCGCGACAGCATGCGCAACGCCTACCGCAGCCTGCGCGAAGGCCCGGCCGGCAATTATCAACTGACCTACCGCGTGCAACTGGAGGACGGCAGCTCGCGCTACCTCGAAAGCCGCGCCCGCCTCTACCGTGATGACGCGGGCAACCCGTTGCGCATGGCCGGGACCCTGCTCGACATCACCGAACAGGTCGAGCGCGAGCAGCGCCTGGTGACCTCGGAAGAGAAGTTCGCCAGCCTGTTCCAGGTCAGCCCCGACCCGATCTGCGTGACCGTGCTGGCCACCGGGCAATTCATCGAGATCAATTCCAGCTTCACCCAGGCCTTCGGCTGGACCGTCGACGAAGTGATCGGCCGCAGCGCCGAGCAGATCGGCCTCTGGGAAGATTCCGCGCAACGCCTGCAGCGGGTCGAACAAGTCATCCGCGAGCAGGCGTTGAACAACGTTGCAGTGGTGGTGCGGCACAAGAACGGCCAGTCCCTGACCTGCATCATTTCCAGCCGCCAGATCACCGTCGACAAGCAGCCCTGCATCGTCACCACCCTGCGCGACATCACCCAGCAGCAGCGCTCGGAGGCGGCCCTCAAGGCCAGTGAAGAGAAGTTCGCCAAGGCGTTCCACTCCAGCCCCGACGCCATCATCATCTGCGAGCGCGAGAGCGGGCGGTACCTGGAGGTCAACGACGGCTTCTGCCGCCTGACCGGCTACCGCACGGAGGAAGTGCTCGGCCACACCTTGCATCAAGTCGCGATCTGGGCCGACGGCGGGCAGTTGGCGATGCTGATGGCCGAGTTGCAACTCAAGGGCCGGGTGCACCACCTGGAAATGCTCGGACGCAACAAACGCGGGGAAATCATCACCCTGGAAGTGTCGGTCGAACCCATCACCCTCAACGAAACCGATTGCCTGCTACTGACGGCACGGGATGTCAGCCTGCTGAAGAATGCCCAGGCGCAGATCCGCCACCTGGCCTACCACGACCCGCTGACCAACCTGCCCAACCGCGCCCTGCTGATGGATCGCCTGAGCCAGCAGATCGCCCTGCTCAAGCGCCATAACCTGCGCGGTGCACTGCTGTTTCTCGACCTCGACCACTTCAAGCACATCAACGACTCCCTCGGCCACCCGGTGGGCGACACCGTTCTGAAGATCATCACCGCACGTCTTGAGGCCAGCGTGCGCATGGAAGACACCGTGGCGCGCCTGGGCGGCGACGAGTTCGTGGTGCTGCTCAGCGGCCTGGACGGCACCCGCAGCGCCGTCACCGAACAGGTCCGCGAGCTGGCCGATACCTTGCGCGAGCTGCTGTCCGAGCCGATGTTCCTCGACGGCCAGCGCCTGCAAGTCACGCCGAGCATTGGCATTGCGCTGATTCCCGACCACGGCTCGACCCCTACCGACCTGCTCAAGCGCGCCGACATCGCCCTGTACCGAGCCAAGGACTCGGGGCGCAACACCACCCAGATGTTCCACAACACCATGCAAAAGGCGGCCAGCGAACGGCTGCGCATGGAAACCGACCTGCGCCTGGCCCTGTCACGGGGAGAGTTCAGTGTGCACTTCCAACCCCAGGTGGACGCCCGCGACAATCGGATTGTCGGCGCTGAAGCCCTGGTGCGTTGGCAGCACCCGGAATTGGGCGCCCAATCGCCCACCGAATTCATCAAGGTCCTGGAAGACAGCGGGCTGATCCTTGAAGTCGGCACCTGGATTCTCGACGAAGCCTGCCTGGCCTTCAGCCAGTTGATCAACGAAGGGCTGATCGACCCGCTGGAATTCAGCCTGTGCGTGAACATCAGCCCCCGGCAGTTCCGCCAGAACGACTTTGTCGAGCGCATCGAATACTGCCTGGCCCATTACCAGTTGCCCTCTTCGCTGCTGAAACTGGAAATCACCGAAGGCATCGTGATCCAGAACCTGGAAGACACCATCAGCAAGATGCGCCGCCTGAAAAAACTCGGCATCAGCTTTGCCATGGATGACTTCGGCACCGGCTACTCCTCCCTGACCTACCTCAAGCGCCTGCCGGTGGACACACTGAAAATCGACCAATCCTTCGTCCGCGACGCCACCCACGACCCGAACGACGCGGAAATCATCCGCGCCATCGTGGCCATGGCCCGCAGCCTGCAACTCAAGGTGATCGCCGAAGGCGTCGAAACCCCACAGCAACTGGAGTTCCTCCAGGGCCTCGACTGCCATCTGTATCAGGGCTACCTGCACAGTCGGCCGCTGCCGCTCAAGGACCTGCGACTGATGCTGCGCTAGGTTCACGCCGCACCTCAGCCGCCCGCCAGCTGCACGGCAATGGCCTGCTGCTGCGGGCAATCCCCCCTCGAGCAGCACACCGAAGCCATAAAAAAAGGCCCCGAACAAGTCGGAGCCTTTTTTGCCGAAGGGGCGTGTTGAATCAGCGTTTAAGTGACGGCGACGCGCCCCTTCCCAGCTCGCCGCCTCAGTTTTGCAGGGCTGCTTGCTGTACCCCATTGATCGGGATGCGTTTTGGCTTGGCCTCTTCCGGCACGGTGCGCAGCAGGTCGATATTCAACAGACCGTTGCTCAGGCCGGCAGCCTTGACCTCGATGTGGTCAGCCAGGCGGAACGACAACTTGAACGCCCGCTGGGCAATGCCCTGATGCAGGTAGGTGACACTGTCATCGGCATCACGCTTGCCACCGCTTACGGTCAACACGCCCTTTTCAACTTGCAGTTCCAGGTCTTCTTCCTGGAAACCGGCCGCCGCGATCACGATGCGGTACTGGTCGTCCGCGCGTTTTTCGACGTTGTAGGGCGGGTAGCTGCTGCCCGGCTCGTTGCGCAACGCCGACTCGAACAGGTCATTGAAACGGTCGAAGCCAACAGAGGAACGGAACAGTGGAGCCAAAGAAAATGCAGTACTCATGGGTATCTCCTGATTAGTTCAGCGAGTGGTTATCTCCGCGACCCGAATTCGGCATCGCGTACCCAAGAGATAGGGATGGAGGCAGGCATTTCAAGAGGTTTTTCTTGAAAAAATTTTCAGGCGGCGGCGCTACCCCGCCCCCCCAGCAGACGCCCGACCTGATCCAGATCGGTTTCCCGGCGCATGGCCGTGAACAGCTCGACCGCCTCCGGATAATTGCGCGTGAGCATCGCCAGCCATTGCTTCAGACGCCCCGGCGCCGAACGCGAGGTCAGTTGCGCCACGGCCTGGGCCCAGAAATCCTGGAGCAGAGGCTGCAACTCGGCCCAGGACATTTCCACCACCTCTTCTCCAGCCCGCGCCGCGGCGATCTGCCGCGCCAGGTCAGGGCGCGAGACCAGGCCACGACCGAGCATGATGTCCTCGACGCCGCTGATTTCGCGGCAACGCCGCCAGTCTTCGACACTCCAGATATCGCCATTGGCGAACACCGGCACCTTGACCACTTCCTGCACCCGCGGGATCCACTCCCAGTGCGCGGGCGGCTTGTAGCCGTCAGCCTTGGTCCGCGCGTGCACCACGATATGTGCCGCACCGCCTTCGGCCAGGGCCGTGGCGCAGACCAGGGCACCGTCCGGGCTGTCGAAACCCAGGCGCATCTTGGCGGTAACCGGAATATGGGCCGGCACGGCACGCCGCACATGCTCGACGATTTCATTGAGCAACTCGGGCTCCTTGAGCAGCACCGCGCCGCCCCGGGACTTGTTCACGGTCTTGGCCGGGCAGCCAAAGTTGAGGTCGATGACTTCGGAACCCAACTCACAGGCCAACGCCGCGTTTTCCGCCAGGCACACCGGATCGGAGCCGAGCAATTGCACACGCAACGGCACGCCCGCAGCGGTGCGGGCACCGTGCAGCAACTCAGGCGCGAGTTTGTGGAAATAGGCCGGGGTCAGCAGGCGATCATTGACCCGGATGAACTCGGTTACGCACCAGTCGATACCGCCGACTCGGGTCAGGACATCGCGCAGGATGTTGTCGACCAACCCCTCCATGGGCGCCAAAGCAATTTGCATGAATCACACTCAACGAAAAACACGGGCAAAAAAACGTGCGGCAGTTTACTGGGTTTCGCACACCAGCAGGTGTTTAGGCTGACAGAACGCTCCGCCCTCAACCCGCCTGCAAGGCCGGCCCGTAGCCTTCGAGAAACTCCGCCGGCATGCGCTTGGGCTTGCCGCTGGAAAGCTCGATGCAGACAAAGGTGGTCTGGGCGCGCAACAAGGTGGTGTTATCGCTGGGGCGGATCAGCTGGAAGCGACGGGTCATTTTCAGGCGCTGGTCCCAGTCGACGATCCAGGTCGCCAATTGCAGCTCGTCGCCTTCGTAGGCGGCGGCCAGGTAATCGATTTCATGCCGGACCACGGCCATGGCCCGGTCCAGCCGCCGGTACTCGACCAGGTCCAGGCCCAGGCGTTGGGAGTGGCGCCAGGCGCAGCGCTCCAGCCAGCTGACATACACCGCATTATTGGCGTGGCCCAAGCCGTCGATGTCTTGTGCGTCCACCTGCAGATCAATGATAAATGGCGTTGCCAGATCCCAGCCCATGCCTCACTCCCGGTCAGTTTTTTTGACCGGGGCAGTGTACCGGATGCTCAGGCGGATTGCCGCGCCGGCGGGCGACGACCGGTGACCAGCGCCAGCACGCCATCGATCACCCGCGGGTCGGCCAGTACCCGCTGATGGCCGCCCTCTTCCAGGCGCAGCAGGCGGCTGTCGAACCAGGCTTGATGGATCAGCTCCGACTCCTGCACCGCAACGAAGTGATCATCCTCGGCGTGCACGATCAGCCCGGGCATGTCCAGTTGGTAGTGCGCCACATCGAGGGCGGCGGCACGCATGCCCACCTTCTGCTCGACCTCATGGATAAACGCCGAGCGCGCCCGTGACGGCATGCCCATGTAGCGTGCAAACCCGCGCAACAGATCGAGAATACGCGCAGGCGCCGAGATGCTGACCAGGGTCTCGGTACGCAGGCCCAATTGCACCGCGAACATGGCACTGGCACCGCCCATGGAGTGGCCGATGACAGCCCGCAGGGGCGGCAGCTCCGCCGCAGCCTCGAGCATGGCGCGGGCGAACAGCACGACGTGCGCCTCGCTCCCCGGGGAACGACCATGGGCCGGGCCGTCCAGCGCCACCGCTGTGTAACCCGCAGCCTCAAGGGCCTCGATCAAGCTGGCAAATTGCGTCGGCCGCCCTTCCCAACCGTGCATCAGCAACACCGTCGGGCCTTCCCCCCAGCGCAATGCCGAAAGCCCGCAACGCAGGGTGATGCGCTCGGCGCGCGCCAACAACGGCAACTCCCAGTCCCGCGGCAGACGCTCGCGGGGCTTCATGAACAGCTGCCGCATCTTCCTGGCAACCAACTGCGGGGCCACATGCCCCAAGGTGCCATTAACCCTTCTAATCCAGCTCAACCCGCTCATGGTTCATCTCCTCAGGCCCGGACGGCCCGGGTCAGAGCACCGCCGATTTGGCGGCGCGCAGCAATCGATCCGACAACTCACCAGGGCCCAGGGCCCGCGCCATGGCCAGGCCGCCAATCATCAGGGCCATATCCGCCAGAGCCTTGTCCGTGTCTTCAGGGCTGGACGCCAGCTGCGCGACCATCAACTCCACATGCTCATTGAGGACCTTGCGGAACTCGTCCGGCAGGCGCCCCAGCTCACCGATCGAAGCCGGGATCGGGCAGGCCTGCTCGGTGGAGTCGCGGTGCTTGCGCGATAGGTAAAACGCCGCGACCAGGGCACGCCTCTCCTCACCGGTCAGTTCGCTGTCCATATCGGCAATCAGCCCCCGACGCTGAGCCAACAACTGGGTGAAGGCTTCGAGCATCAACGCGTCCTTGCTTTCGAAATGGGCGTAGAAACCGCCCACCGTCAGCCCGGCAGCGCCCATGACTTCGCCCACGCTCGGCTCGGCCGGGCCGCGCTGGACCAACGCCGAACTGGCGGCCTGGAGAATGCGTTCTCGGGTTTGAGCTTTTTTATCGTTCATCGTTGCCTCCGAATATTACGAACGGAATATTATTCTCATAATAAATTTTCGCAAGTCGCGATTGTGACCGCTGGTCAGAAGGGATTTTTCAGGAAAGAAGAGAGGATTGGCCAAACGCCAGACAAACAAAAGGGCCATTCAATAATTGAATGACCCTTAAAAATCCCGCAGAGCGGGTAAACGTGGCGTCCCCTAGGGGACTCGAACCCCTGTT